>JAQGJP010000017.1 GCA_028290545.1 Rhizobium sp.
GCAAGGTGGTCGCACCCGACCTCTACATCGCCTGCGGTATTTCGGGTGCCATCCAGCATCTGGCCGGCATGAAGGACAGCAAGATCATCGTCGCCATCAACAAGGACGAGGAGGCGCCGATCTTCCAGGTCGCCGACTACGGCCTCGTCGCCGACCTGTTCGAAGCATTGCCCGAACTCGAAAAAGCACTTTGAGCGGGTTAACCAGGTCTTCGCGTTTGCGAAAAAGAACTGGATATCGCCTCTGAACAGAAGTATCAAATGGCCGGGCTTGCGGAATGGCAAGCCCGGCCATTATGATGCTGCGGAGCGCAGTTCGGCGCTTCACAGCCAAAAAATTGAAAAAATTCGTAAAACGGGAAAAACCATGGGCAGCGAAATCAAGAATGTTGGCGTGATCGGAGCGGGCCAGATGGGCTGCGGCATCGCCCAGGTTTCCGCCGCTGCCGGTTACAAGGTCCAGCTCTACGATCTCTCGCCCGAACGGATCGAGGCCGCACTTGCCACTGTCAATGGCAATCTCGCCCGGCAGGTTGCCAGCGGCAAGATCGGCGAAGACGAACGCAAGCATGCCTTGACGCTGATATCCGGTTCCGCCGATATCAACGATCTCGCTTCCGCTGATCTGGTGATCGAAGCCGCGACAGAGGACGAGGCGACCAAGCGCAAGATCTATTCGACCATCTGTCCAGTTCTGAAGCCCGAGGCCATTCTGGCGACCAACACGTCGTCGCTGTCGATCACCCGGCTTGCTTCCGCCTCCGACCGCCCGGAGCGCTTCATGGGTATTCATTTCATGAACCCGGTGCCGGTGATGAAACTGGTCGAACTGGTACGCGGGATTGCCACTGACGAGAAGACCTTCAGCGCCGCAAAGGAATTCGTCACCACGCTCGACAAGACGATCACCGTCGCCGAGGATTTCCCCGCCTTCATCGTCAACCGCATCCTCCTGCCGATGATCAACGAAGCAATCTACACGCTCTATGAAGGCGTTGGCTCAGTCGACGCGATCGACACCGCCATGAAGCTTGGCGCCAATCATCCGATGGGCCCGCTGCAGCTTGCCGATTTCATCGGCCTCGACACCTGCCTTTCGATCATGCAGGTGCTGCATGACGGCCTGGCCGACTCGAAGTACCGCCCCTGCCCGCTGCTGGTCAAATATGTCGAGGCTGGCTGGCTGGGGCGCAAGTCCGGCCGTGGCTTCTACGACTATCGCGGACCGGTACCGGTGCCGACCCGCTGAGGATTGCAGGCTGCCGCGAGGTCAATGTGAGACCGCGCTCGAAAATCCGTTGATCAGAACGACGCCGGCAATGATGCAGCCGAGACCGGCCAGTGCCGGCGCGTCGAGCGATTGCCTGAACACGAAATAATTGACGCCGGCAATCAGGACCACGCCAAGGCCGCTCCAGAGCGCATAGACGATGCTCACCGGAATCGACCGGGTCGCGAATGTCAGCATGTAGAATGCCATGCCGTAAAACAGCGCCATGAACAATGTCGGCACCGGGCGCGTGAAGCCTGCGGTCCGCGGCAGCAGCAAGGTGCCGATGACTTCGCATATGATCGCAACCACGAGGGCGCCATAGGTCATGAACTGGGCATTCATAGTGCAACTTCCTTGCGCGTCGCGTTGATAAGCCGGGCGCGCAGCACGGCGCGATCGGATTGGTTCATGTTCATGACGTCGGCGAGCCATACGCCATCGGCCGCATAGCGGACGATTTCCAGATGCGGCGCGCAATCCGTTTCCTGATGTCGACGCAGCCTTGCGATAAACCAGTTTGCCCACTGGCTGCGCAGGCCGGGATCGGTCAACGCCGAGATCGACAGCGCCGCCCAGAGGCTGCTTTGCTCCGCCATGTCGCCGCGAAAGGCCGCCGTGACATAGGCACGCGTGAAGCAGCCGTAAGCCTGGGTGTCCGTGGCGATCAGCGCGTCGATATCCCGATCAAGCAAGTGCAGGAGATCGAGGAACACCGCTTCGACAAGCGCCTGCTTGCTGGGAAAGTGGTGGAACAATCCGCCCTTGGTGACATTTGCGGCGGTGGCGACAGCCTGTATGGACAGCGAGGCGAGGCCTTCTTCGGCAGCCAGGCGGGCCGCGCAGTCGAGTAGATTGCGTCGAACCTGTTCCGGATCCTTGGGGCGATGGTGTGCTGTTGACATGCATAAACATACCGTATGGTATGTTTATTTGTCCAGCTATATTTTCTCGGTTTTTCCGGGCATATGGGTCTCGTTTCTCAGAGGCGGGCTTTCTCCTGTTGCAGTCGGAACAAAAATCATACAATTTCACCCGCATCGATGGGAGAGGCGTTAGCATGACAAAAAACGATATCTTCGGCATGGGCCGCAATGATGAAACCGTGACCCGGGTTTTCCTCAAGGGCGGTGGACTGACGGCGCAGGTGCTGACCTGGGGCGCAATTATCCAGGACCTCCGCCTTGATAGCCATGATGCGCCGCTGGTACTCGGCTTCGAGACCATGCCGGATTACCTTTCCTATTCGCCCTATTTCGGAGCAACACCCGGCCGGAACGCCAACCGGATCGCCGATGGCAGATTCACGCTCGATGGCCACGACTACCAGCTTGAGAAGAACGAGAAGGGAGTCACCCACATCCATGGCGGCTCGGACGGCATCGCCAAGCAGAACTGGACGATCGTCGAGCACACGGAAAGCCGCGTCGTTCTTTCGATCCTCGATCCCGATGGCCGTGCGGGCTATCCGGGCAACTGCACGATCACCTGCACTTATGAGCTCAAGGACGGCGGCGTGCTGTCGGTGATCTACGAGAGCACCACCGACAAGCCGACCATTGCCAATGTCTGCCAGCACAGCTATTTCATTCTCGACGGCCTTGAGACGACCGCGGCGCATCAACTCGAGATCGCCTCCGATGCCTATCTGCCGACCGACGGCAGGCAGATCCCCGAAGGGGGTCCGCGCGATGTCACCGGCACGCCATTCGATTTCCGTACCGTGAAATCCGTGATGCAGGAAGAGAATGGCGAGCGGGTGCTGTTCGACCACAATTTCTGCCTGTCGAACGAGCGTGTCGCCAAGCGCGCGGTCGCGCATGCCAAGAGCACCGAGTCCGGCGTCAGTCTCAGGGTTTTGACCACCGAACCCGGCATCCAGTATTACGCGGCGTTCAAGGTCAATGTTCCCGTCCCCGGCCTTGAGGGCCGCACATATGGGCCGTTCGCGGGCTTCTGCCTGGAAACACAGATCTGGCCGGATGCGATCAACCAGCCCGGTTTCCCGAAGGCGACCCTCCTTCCCGGCGAAGTCCTGCGCCAGGAAACGGACTACGTGTTTTCGAAGGAATAGCCGGATTTGCCAGACCGACCACGGCGGATTATGGTGTTGACGAACACTCTGACCGCCGGGAAGATGCGCAATGAACATTTCGGTCAAGGATGCCAAGGAATTGCTGGACGACCTCGTTCGCCGTGCCCAGGCGGGCGAGCATGTCGTGCTGACGGTCGATGGCAAGCCGGTGGCGGAGATCGGGCCTCACACAATTCAGAAGGCGGAAGGCGCTTTATTCGGATCGCTACCTCGCGTAGGCGCTTTCAAGGACAAGGAATTGTGGATCGCGCCAGATTTCGATGAACTCGGTCCCGAATGGGATGAGTACATCAAATAATGGAAGGATATCTCGCGGACACGCATTTTATCCTTTGGAGCTGGCATGAACCGAAAGATCTGCCGGCTCGCTACGCTGCAATTTTGGCGTCGGATGCTCCTGTTTATGCCAGCATCGTCAGCATATGGGAAATATCGATCAAGGTTGGCATCGGTAAGCTTCGGACCGTCGATAATGTTACGGAAAAGCTTTCGCAAACCGGCTTTATAATCCTGCCGATCGAACCACACCATGCGGAATCTGTCCGGCACCTGCCCCATCACCATCGCGATCCGTTCGACCGCATGCTGATCGCCCAGGCGATGAGCGAGAACCTGCAGATCATGACTGCCGATCGCAATTTCCCGCTCTATGATATCACGGTCGCCTAACCCCTTACGTATGTCTCGACCTTCTGCTCGATCGCGCCGAAGATCGAATGGCCGGTCTTGTCCTTCATCTCGATACGGACGATATCGCCGACCGCCAGGAATGGTGTTTTGGCGGCGCCATGCATCAGCGTCTCGACCATGCGCATTTCGGTGATGCAGGAATAGCCCGCACCGCCGTCGGCGATCGGCTTGCCCGGTCCGTCGCCGAGTTTGTTGGAAACGGTTCCCGAGCCGATGATCGTACCGGCGGTGAGCGGCCGCGTGCGTGCGGCATGCGCAATCAACCGGCCAAAGTCGAAGGTCATGTCCATGCCGGCATTCGCTCTGCCGAACGGCTTGCCGTTGAGATCGACACAAAGCGGCAGATGCAGCTTGCCGTCCTGCCATGCGTCACCGAGCTCGTCAGTCGTCACCGCCGTCGGCGAGAATGTCGAGGACGGCTTGGTCTGGAAGAAGCCGAAACCCTTGCTGATCTCGCCCATCGCCAAAGCCCTCAAGCTGACATCGTTGACCAGCATCACGAGCTTGATCGCTCCACGTGCTTCGTCGGCCGAGGCGCCCATCGCCACATCGCCGACGATGACGGCGACCTCGCCCTCCATATCGAGCCCAAGCGCATCATCGATCAGCGGAATGGCATCGCGCGGGGCAAGAAAACTGTCCGACCCACCCTGATACATCAGCGGATCGGTCCAGAAGCTCTCGGGCATTTCCATATTGCGGGATTTCCGCACCAGTTCCACATGGTTCACATAGGCCGAGGCGTCCGCCCATTGATAGGCGCGCGGCAAAGGCGAGGCAGCATCGTGCTCATGAAAGCGCATGGTTGGCTGCGAGCCGGTCTCGATGCCTTCGGCAACCCGCATCAGCCGCGGTCCCACATGTTCCCAATCGTCGAGTGCCGACTGCAGTGTACGGGCGATATGGCCGACGTCCGAGCAGCGGGTCAAATCGCGGGAGACCACGACCAGGCGGCCGTCGCGCGTCGAATCCTTCAATGTGGCGAGTTTCATGAGCAGGTGTTCCCATCATCGTTCTTGTTGTGGATGCGTGCCGCCTTTGATCCGGCGACGGAACAGATGGTGAAGCAAATCGAACGATTTGTCATCCTTTTCGAGGGACGCCTCAATCCAGCCGATCGATCGGCGCAGAGAGCTCCGCGGTTGCGATTGTTTCTACCCGTGTCGTCACGTCATGCAGCCATTCCCGCCAGATGGCCACCAGCAGCGCCATCAGCACCGGGCCGATGAACAGCCCGAGGAAGCCCATCGTCTTCACGCCGCCGATGAGGCCGAAGAATGTCGGCAGGAACGGCAGCTTGATAGGCCCGCCCACCAGCTTGGGGCGCAGGGTCTTGTCGACGATGAAGAGTTCGATCGAACCCCATGCCAGCAGTGCGACGCCCTCGATCATGGAGCCGCTTGCCGCCAGATAGATAGAAACCAGCGTGAAGCAGAGCGGCGCACCACCCGGGATCAGCGCCATGACGCCGGTGATCAGGCCGAGCGTCACAGGCGACGGAACGCCGGCCAGCCAATAGGCAAGGCCGAGGACGATACCTTCGCCGATGGCGATGACGGCCATTCCGGTCACGGTCGAGCTGATGGTCAGGGGTACGATGCGCGACACCCGCTCCCAGCGGTTGGGCAGGACGCTTTCTCCGACACGATCGAGCTGGGCCACCAGCGTCTCGCCGTCGCGATAGATGAAAAACAGCGTGATCAGCATGAAGAGCAGCGTCAGGACGGCCTGGAAAGCAGTGGCACCCAGAAACACCACGCCCTTGTAGATATTGCCGATATTCGAACCGCTGATCGCCTGGACGAGCTCGCCGATGCCGCTGGGATGGCCGAGATAGCGCGTCCACTGTTCGGCGATCGTGTCCCCGACCACGGGGATTTTCAGAACCCAGGCTGGAGCGGCGGCTCCGACAGCGTTGGCCTCGATCGCCCAGGCCGCCCAGATCTTCACTTCCTTGATGGCATAAACGGCCGTCAAGGAAATCGGCGCGACAATGAAGAAAATCACCAGCAGGATCGCAATCGTCGCGCCGAGTGTCCGGCTGCCGCCGATCGCCTGAAGCAGCCGCCTGTACAGCGGCCAGCTGGCAAAGCCGATGATCATGGCCGCGAGCGCCGGAACCAGGAAGCCCTGGAAGAAATAAACGCCCGCAAGCAGCACGAAGACAAGCAGCCAGCGCGCGATCGAATTGGGCGCGACAAGGACCGAACGCGTGCGCTGGCCGCCGGCAACCAGGCTCCGCTCCACCATCGGCCCGTTGGGCTCGCGATTGATCACATTCATGCCTTGTCTTTCGTTCTTAGCAATGCGCGCCACCTCAGGGCGTGGGCTACTCCACTTCCAACGCGAATCCTAGCCATTTCCAGTTAATTTCGTGATCGCATCCGCTTGTCTGTCGCAGATCCAACGTTCTGGAGCAGGGATATATTTCAGTCTTATAAAAATTGCGTGACGAATATCGCGCCCGAAGCGCGGTACCGAGAACAGCTCAAGACGGGCTTTGGCATAATACAGCCAGAATCATGTTGCGACGCGACACTTTCATGACTGCATTTCATCCCTCGATTCAGCCGCCCTTCCAATGGACACTGTCATCGGAAGCATGGAGAGTGGCGCTCATCTCGAATCCGGCATAGTTCTGTAATCACATGTAGCACCGATGCGAGACATCATCGGAAGTGGTTGGGTATGGCTGTGCGTAAAATGGAACTGACACCGGAACTCGTTGCCCTTTGCCATCGCGAGGAATGCGCGGCACCGCCGGACGCCAGGCTGGAACTGCTGACGGATGAAGATTTCGACCAGATGGCACAGCAACTGGCAAGCGAGAATCGGGAGGGCGCGCTCTGGGTCTTTGCCTACGGATCGTTGATCTGGAAGCCGGAATTCGAGACAGTCGAACGACGGCGCTCGACCGCGTTCGGTTGGCACCGCTCATTTTGCATCGAGTTGAATTCCTGGCGGGGAACGCCCCAGCAACCCGGATTGATGATGGCTCTGGAGCGGGGTGGACGGTGCGATGGCGTCGTCTACCGGCTGCCTGCCGACAATCTGGTAAAGCAGATCGAGAGGCTTCTGCGGCGCGAAATGACTTATCGTCAGAATGCAAATGCCGTCCGGTGGATGCCGACGGTGACGGCCGAGGGTCCGATCAAGGCACTGGGCTTCTGGGTCGGTCCGAACGGTGACCGCATCCTGTCGAAACAACCATTGGACAAGGTTGCGGCGATTCTAGCACGGGCCTGCGGCCATCTCGGTTCTGGTGCGGAGTATCTTTACAAGACCGTTCTTCACCTCGAGGAATTCGGCATCCATGACCGCAATCTCTGGGCGCTGCAGAAGCTGGTCGCCAACGAGATCACGGCCTTGCACCTGCCCTGAGCCACGCCGCCAGCGCCTCGAACCCAGGCCGTCAGGCGTCGATGTCCGGGCCGGCCTCGACCGAAATGCTGCGCTCTCCCGGTGACCAGTCGCCCGTCACGACGAAGAACGACTTATCCTCATTCTGCGATAACTGGATACGCTGCCCGTAATGCATCTTGGCCAGAATGGCCGGATCGCCAAGGGCGTGACCCTTGCCGATCACCCTTCCGGTCACGTCCTTGTAGACATTGATTTCATACGCACAATGTCCGACGATCTTTCCATCCACGGACACCGGTCCGCTTCCACTGACGTCTCTCGTCTTTTCCATGTGTCAAAGCCTCGCTCGCTTGCCTGACGTTCCGATCAGGCGTGTCAATTCCGGATGGCAATCGCGGCTTCGTTGGCCGCATCGGTGAACGCACGCCTGGCGGCTTCATCGTTTTCATTGCCCTCGAGGGCGTAGGGGCATGCAAGTTTCGCACGCATATAAGCCTTACCCTTCTTAATTGGCCAGCGATGGAGGAGAAATTTGGCGGCCTGGTGCGTGCTGCACACCGTTCTTGGGCCAATACCATTCACGTTATTTCGAAACTTTTTCCCAGGCGTGCATCATACGCGTGTCCTCCACGCAGAACCAAGGATTCAACGGCCAGCTTCGACACTCGTTCCACCTATGAAGAGGTTTGTTGGAATATTTTCGAATTTGGGTGTTGCCGGCTGCGAGGACCACCTTGGCGATGGGCATATCGGACGACGTTCCGGCTGCGCCATCCCGGACATGAAACGGCCGCGTTTTCATCGCGCGGCCGCTGTGTGGCTATTGAAAATCAGAATCCGAGATCGATGCCCTCATCGTCATCGGCGCCCGTATCCTCTTCCTTTTCTTCCGGCTTGGCGGGTTCCGCCGCTTTCGCCTCGTTGCCGCCGAACATGCTGCCAATCGCATTGCCGAGCATCACGCCGCCGGCAACACCCATCGCCGTTTGCGCAGCACCGGCCAGGAAGCCGCCGCCCGCACCCGATGTCGCCTGGCCTGTCATCGGCTGGCGTGCCCAGGGCGAGGATGCCTGCTGCGGCTGGCTGGAAGGCTGTGGCCGCCGTGCCTGGGCCGGAGAGCCGCCGCCGCCGAACAGCGACGACAGGAAGCCGCCGCGCTGCGGGGATTGCGAGGCGAGCTCCTGCTCCAGTTGCTCGATCCGGTCGTTTGCCGTCAGAAGCGCCTGCTCCTGCACGACGATCGTCTGCGCCATGAAATAAGGCGCGCCGGGCTGGGTGGCGATCCGCTCGCTGATGAAGCGATCGGCTTCGCCATCCCGGGGGCCGGACTGTTGCTCGACCGTTGCGAGGTTGGCAAACAAGCCTTCGATTGCTTGCCGGTCATTCTGGTCCATTGGTCATTCTCCTTGTCGATGCACGATCCGGCGATGGTTTACTCGCGTTCGCCGGTGAAGTTCAAAAGCAGCTGGAAGATGTTGACGAAGTTGAGAAACAGCGAGAATGCGCCAAACACCGCCAGCTTCTGGCGCGATTCCTGATCGAAATTCTCGCTATACTGTTCCTTGATGTTCTGCGTGTCCCAGGCGGTCAGACCGATGAACACCACGATACCGATGACGGAAATTGCAAACTGCAGGGCGGATGACCCGAGGAAGATGTTGACGATGCTGGCGATGACGACGCCGAACAGACCCATTATCAGGAACGAGCCGAATTTCGACAGGTCGCGCTTGGTGACGTAGCCGTAGAGGCTGGTCGCGCCAAACATCGTGGCGGCGATGAAGAAGGTCTGGGCGATGCTCGCCCCGGTAAAGACCAGGAAGATCGAGGCCAGCGACAGCCCCATCACGCCGCAGAAAGCCCAGTAGGTGGTTTGTGCCGTCGCAGCCGACATGGTCTGTATCTTGAACGAAAAGAAGAACACGAAGGCGAGCGGGGCCAGCATCACCACCCATTTCAGCGGCGACGAGAAGATCGGCACGTAGAGCGCCGGCGTATTGCCGATGATGAAGGCGACCAGGCCGGTGATCACCAAGCCCGCACCGACGTAATTGTAAACCCGCAGCATGTGCTGCCGCAGGCCTTCGTCGAAGGCTGCCCCCTCATGCGCGGTTGTCGCGCCGAAGCGTCTTTCATTCTCGTACATGGAAGTCTCCTGTTTCAATAAAGGGTTTTGACGAGCAACTCTGCCTCGCTGGAGAGGTTGCGATTGGGGGTGTTCGAGACCAGTGCATAGGCGACCTCGCCGATCTGCCAATAGACCGCCTGCGCGTCTGCAAGGTGAAGTGTGCGAAGCGGCTCCACGGCGAAGAAGCCTGGCCTGACGGCAAACAGCGAGAGATGCGCGCCATCCTTCTCCGCCAGCGACATCTCGACGCTCGGGCCGAACTGCGAAGGATAGACCTGCACGTCCATGACTCGCCAGTTGGAGGGAATGACCGGCATGACGATCGCGGTCGCCGAGCGGATATCCTCGGGATCATACTTCCCTGTCTCGACTTGCGACGGCATGCGTTCGCGCACCAGTGTGGTCCGGTGCGCCCGCACCGCTTCCTCGACATAGGAGGGCGGCTGGATGGAGGCATTGACCGTCGTGAAGCCAAAGGATCCGAACTGCGTGTGGGCGACCCATCCCGTTGTCACGAGAATACCGACCGCGGCGATGCGTTTCAGGTTGGTCCAGACGCGGCGTCGCGAAAGGCCGGTTTCCAGCCGGCGCGCCGCGTGCCGCGTGCGGGGCCGAAACGCCACGTCCTGTTCTTCGAGCGCGAGCCGCAGGCCATGACGGACCGACAGATCCGACATGACCCGGGCCGCCGCCGCGGGATGATTTGCGAGATAGTTTTCGACCCGCATCCGGCCGCGCTCATCGAGCTGATTGTCGATATAGGCATCCAGATCGTGGTCCATCACGAGAATTTCATTCATCATGTCCACCTCCGACAAGTCGCAAATTGGGGCGGTCGCCATGACCGTCTTCGTGGGCACGCAGCCGCGCCCTGGCACGCGAGACACGAGACATCAGCGTGCCGACGGGAATGCCGAGAGCATCGGCCGCCTGCTGGTAGGAAAGGTCTTCGATGGCGACAAGATGAAGCGCCTCGCGCTGCTCGTCCGGCAGTTCGAGAAAGGCCGAACGTATCTGACCCAGGTGAACACTGTGCTCCTGTGCCGCGCCTTCCGCCCAATCCGCCTGACGGAATGCAGCGTCGTCGCGCTTCTGCCGGGCGAACTCGGAGCGGCGCTTGTCGACATGGGTATTGTGCAGGATGGAAAGCAGCCAGCTTTTCAGGTTGCCGCCGGCCCGGAATGTTTCCTTGCGCTCATAGGCCCTGACCAGCGCGTCATGCACCAGGTCTTCGGCTTCTGTCGGGCTTTGGACGAGCGATCGCGCATATCGCCTCAGGGAGGCGAGCTGACTGATCACGTCGAAGGTGCGCTTTTCGCTGTTCATACCGGGATATACGACGCTCGAGGGAACACTATTCCATCGAGCGTCACCTTTTTTCACCTCCTGAAGGTCTCATGCATCATCCTGCCTGCGTCTCGGCCCTGATTTCGGCGTCCCGACTGCGACGGGAATTGGAAGGCCCTCAATTTTGTCTGGAAGGAAACAGGCGGCTCAAACGTTACCAACCGGCGAGCAAGGGATTCGGCTGACGGCTGATCGCCCGTATTCTCGCTACGGATTTCAACGGCGTTGCTCGGATCAAATATGCCCCTGAAGGTGTTGTGTGTGTGCTGACCGCAAACGTGAAGAATGCAGAAACTGAATTCATCGTGGCTCCCATCTATCCGATCGGAGCCCATCCGGAAACGCATGAACATGGTCGATCGACGCATTGCCGTACTTGTGGTTGAAGACGAGGCCCTGCTTCGCATGGGCATCGTTGACGAACTGCATGATGCGGGCTTCGAAGTCTACGAGGCCTCAAACGCGATCGAAGCGATCGCGCTGCTCGCCGCGAACAGTCGTATCGAGCTGATGTTCACCGACGTTGACATGCCCGGCGGCGACGACGGATTGAAGCTTGCGGCGGCGGTGCGCGACAGATGGCCACCGATCAAGATCATCGTGACTTCGGGACTTCGCAATGTCGACATCGACAGCCTGCCTGTCGAAAGCCGCTTCATGCCGAAGCCGTACAATCCCGATACGGTCATTCGTTCCATCCGGGAAATGACCGAGCCCTGACGGTTTGGGGAGAATTTGGCGATGATCATCGCTGTTATCGAAGCCTCATGGCTTCGCCCGTTCACTTGCGGTATGATGTTGAATAATCATCGCGGTGCGCGCGAGGAAGAAAATGGAGCGTCGTCTAGCTGCAATTCTGATCGCTGACGTCGCTGGATACAGTCGTCTAAGCCAGATCGACGAAGAGGCTACGCGCCACTGCTTTCAAGCCGATCTGAACGAGGTCATCGGCCCTAAGATCGCTGAGCATCACGGCCGGCTGGTTAAGACGATGGGTGACGGGCTGCTTGTCGAATTTCATAGTGTGGTCGATGCATTGCAGTGCGCAACTGAAATTCAGCGCGAAAAGGCTTTGCGAAATGCTTCGGTTCCGGCGTCGGCTCGACTTGAATTTCGCATCGGGGTTAATCTTGGCGACATCATTGTCGAAGGCGAAGACATCAATGGAGATGGTGTCAACATTGCCGCTCGCATACAGACCCTGGCCAAGCCAGGCGGCATTGCGATTTCCGGCACAACATATGATCAGGTTAAGACGAAACTAAACCTTGGCTACGCCTCGCTGGGAAGGCAGAAGGTGCGAAGCATTGCCGAGCCTATCCGCGTATATCGGATCGTTGGCGAACCTGGTAGCGT
This sequence comes from Rhizobium sp., assembly GCA_028290545.1. GTDB lineage: Bacteria > Pseudomonadota > Alphaproteobacteria > Rhizobiales > Rhizobiaceae > Rhizobium_E. The sequence continues at coordinate 12,249 of JAQGJP010000017.1, forward strand.
TGGCTCGCCCTCTACCCGGTTGAAAGGTTTGCCTCTGCGCATGGTCGCTGTTGCCGCTGTGCTGCTGATTTTTGCCGGCGCCGCGGCCTATTGGTGGCCGATCTGGGATTTCACCCAGGCGCCGAAACTCATCGAACGCTTCGCCTATCCGCTTCCCGAAAAACCTTCGGTGGCGGTGCTCCCGTTCATCAATGTCAGTGGTGATTCAAAACAGGATCATCTGGCTGAAGGCTTGACCGACGACCTGATCACCGAGCTATCCAAAGTGTCGGGGCTCTTCGTGATTGCCAGACATTCGGTCTTCGCCATGAAGAGCGACATGGGCAGTATCCAAGACGTGGCGGCTGAACTCGGCGTGCACTATGTGCTCGAGGGCACGCTGCAGCGGGCGGGGCCGAGGTTGCGCATCAATGTCAAACTCATAGACGCGCTGACGGGGCTTTCCATGTGGGCTGAACGCTACGATCGCCAGTATGCCGATCTGTTCGCGGTTCAGGACGATGTGACCGGCAAAATAATCTCCGCGCTTCAAGTGGAACTCACCGAAGGCGAGCGCACCAAGATCGAGAGGATGCCAAGTGACAATCTTGAGGCCTACGACTACTACATGAGAGCTGAACATGAAGGTCTTACCTACGGCGATATCAACACCTATCGCCGGACGCTATCCTACTATCAAAAGGCGATCGATCTGGATCCCAACTTTGCCGACGCGCATGCCGGCATCGCGCGCGTCGCCGTGGACGTTTGGCGCAACGACTATAATTTCCTGTGGTCGGCGGCAGTAGCACGCAAGATCGCCTATGACGCCGCCGGACAAGCGCTCAAGCTCGATCCCGACAATGCGCGCGCTCACACCGTCCTGGCACTTCTCCAACTTGTCGACGGACGGGAGGTGGAAGCGCGTGAATCGGCCAATCGCGCTGTGCAGGCACAACCCAACAGCGCCGAGGCATCCGGCAACTTGGCACTTATCCTGGCCCATACGGGAAATCACGACCAGGCGGCCGCCGAAATAGAAAGAGCGCTGCGTCTCGATCCCACGCCGTCACCAAGTTTTCGGTTGTTGGCGGGCATCGTGTTCTACACCGCGCGAAACAACAGTCGGGCAATTCCCTTGCTGGAGGAAGCGCGTGATGCTCTGCCGAATGCAGAAGCGGCACGCGAATACCTGACGGCGGCCTATAGTTTCGCAGGAGATCAGGTTCGCGACGCTGAGGAGAGGACAAGGCTTCTGGCGCTCTTCCCCGAGAGCAACCTCACCTACTACAGCTACCTCTACGACTATTGGCGTGACGACGACCTGAAGCATCATTTGACAGGATTGCGGGCGGCAGGAATTCCGGACTGGCCTTTCGGATTTGTCGGCGAGGAGGCCTATCAGGTAGGCGGCGATGCGCTGCGTGACCTGATCAACGACAAGACCTGGATCGGAAAGCACAAGAATGGAACGGCTTTTGTCCAGTTCTTTGACAAGGCCGGAAACACGGCCTACCGCAGCGCCAACACCAATATCACCGGAACGGTCGAACTGCAGGGAAACAAGCTCTGCGAGAAGTTTAACGGCTACTTCCTGGATCGCATGGTGTGCGGTCAGATCTACCGAAACAGGGACAAGGGGCAACCTGAAGCGCAATATGTCCACGTCACCCCACAGGCGCTGAAGCTCTTCACCCCCACTCCATGATCATCAGTCGGCCGGCAAATGTTGCCAGTCTTTTTGCAGCTTGTCGGACATCAGCGTGCTCTGAACCTCCGACCAGTGTTTCTGTGAATCAACGACCTTGTTCGGCTTGGTCTCGAATCCATCCGCGGCGCCGGGATCGTAGCTCAGATAGAGCTTGCCATCGATGATGCGCCATGCCTGGGGATCGATATTGGTGGTAACCGTGCCCAACGAAACGCCGTCTGCACAATATCCACCGTATTGAGGCGCATACTTTCCCGGATTGGCTATAAAAAGATCACGATTCTTGGCGCTTGCGAAGTGCCATACGGCACCCAGCCAGCGATGCGAATAGGCCGGCGATCCCTCGATGGCCTTGTCATCCGTGAAATATGCCACCGGATCATAGCCCTTGATCGCGACATCTCCGAAATAGCCGGTATTGGCGAGGTCGTCAGCCGGTGCTTCACGACCCAACGCGAAGAGGATCACGATCCCGGCGATGACCGACGCTGCAAGCCCTGACTTCCTTCGATTTAACATGTTCCATCCTCCTTGTGGGGCAGGAAGCGCTATTTCCGTTTCATGCATTCGCCGTAGAGCCAGTCACCGACGAGATCCTTTTGCTGACAAACAGCTCCAGCTTTCAATAACAGCTCGGCGGCGTCCCAGTGGGAGCGCCACCCGGCTTGCGTCAATGGCGTGTAACCGTTGCGTTCCTTCGCCTCGATGTCCGCCTTGTGTGAGAGCAGGAAGGCGACGACGTCGGCGTGACCTTCCTCGGCCGCAGCGTGCAGCGGCGACATGTGGTAGAAGTTCTCTTCGTCGTTGATCAGGGCACCTTTTGATACCAGCAGCTCGACGATATCGAGATGGCCACCATAGGCTGCAGCATGGAGCGCTGTCAGCCCGCCCTTGTTTCGAATCTGGACGTCGGCACCCTTTTCAAGGAGAAGCACCACCATGTCCTTGTGCCCGGCGAGCGCTGCAACAAGCAGCGGCGGCTCGCCGGATTCGTCCGGTTCGGCAATACCTGCACCCTTGTCTATCGCCTGGGCTGCGCGGTCACGGTCGCCATCTCTGACCGCGTCATGCAACGGCCCCGCCGCGGCGATCGAGATTCCAAATAAAAGTCCCAGAAATGATGCGCTGACAAACCTCATCCCATGTCCCGCCGTAACAGCGGCGGCCTCGTCAGTCCTAATGCTTTATTTAAGGTATCACAAATATACAGACAGGATCAAGGCAAAGCGGGATATGCAGCACGGATCTCAGCCTTCGCCAGGCGGGGTCGGTGTCGATGCCCTCTCCTTAGAAATCGGCGGCCACGCATCCAATGACCGGATCAGGCTCCCGGTCAGAACAGTAAAGGCAGTGTTCGCAACCTGCCGGCGCCGAGGACGATCAAACGCAATACACCCCGTCAAGCGCCAATCTCGCCCGGAAAGCTTGCCGCTCTGCGATCATAGCAGGTTTGCCATCTGAACCTCGGTCGGATTTTCATATTCCGGTGGCTGGGAGATCACCCCCAGCCGACAAGGCATGGACGGCCGACTATTTTGCGCTGGTGGCGGCTTTTTCGATGAGATCCGCAACAGCCTTCGGATTGGATACATAGACGGCATGGCTGCCCGGGATTTCGACGACGGTGGCGCCGGCGCGCTCGGCCATCATCCGCTGGGCAGGCGGCGGGATCATATGATCGTCAGCGGCGACAAGATAGAAGCTCGGCTTGCTCTTCCATGCCGGCTCGGTGACCGCACCGGCGAGCGCTTCGACGCCCCACGGCACCTGGGAGTCGGCCATGAACGCTGCTGTGTCTGCATCGACATCCGCCGCGAAGGACGCCGCGAACCTGGCTTTGTCGAGGAACAGGAAGCCGTCGACCGGCGGCAGGATCGGGGGAACCGGCGCACCTTCGGGCGGATTGGCGATCAGCGTCTGGATCGATTCGCCTTTGTCCGGGGCGAAGGCGGCAATATAGACGAGCGACTTGACGTTTTCGTCGGTGCCTGCTTCGCTGACGACGACGCCACCATAGGAATGGCCGACGAGCACGACGGGACCGTTAAGCTGTGCGATCGCACGCTTGGTGACCGCAACGTCATCGGCAAGGGACAGCGTCGGATTCTGAACGATCGTTACGTTGTAGCCGTCCTTCTTGAGGATGTCGTAGACACCCTTCCAGCCGGAGCCATCGACGAAGCCGCCGTGGACAAGGACAATGTTCTTGACGCCAGCCGGTTGGGCATGAGCGACTGTGGCGCCAGTGGCGGCCATCACGATGGCGGCGGCGGCAAGCAGGGAATTCTTGGTCATTTGGGTCTCTCCTATTTAATTATCTCGATAATTATTATCGCGATAATTAGTGTTAGCTTATGCCGTGAGATTTGTCCAGAAATATTTATCGCAATAATGATTTTTGTGATAATGTCGCGTCAACGTTACGATAAAGGAGCCAACCATGGTAGAGCCAACCCTCCTCCCGCTGGACAGCCAGCTGTGTTTCTCAATCTATTCGACGGCAATCGCCATCAATCGGGCTTATAAGCCGATGCTCGACGCCCTGGGCGTCACCTACACGCAATACCTCGTCCTGAGTGCGCTGTGGGAGCATGACGGAATGACGATATCGGCCATCTCTGAACGTCTGTGGCTCGAGCCTAGCACCATCACGCCCGCTGTCAAACGGCTTGAAGCAGCCGGCTTCCTCACCCGGCAGCGAAACAAGACGGACGAGCGCCTGGTGCAAGTCTTCCTGACCGACAAGGGAAACCAGCTGCATGCGCAAACCGGCTGCCTCACAGATACGCTGTTGCGTCGATCCGGCTTTTCCGTCGAGGACATGGTGAAACTGAACGACACCGTTCAGAAGCTTCGCAGCGGCATGCATCATGCATCCTCGGCCGGCTAGACTAAATACACGCGACACCGACCACGCCACAAATGGTCGTCGCTCAGCCATCGACGGGCGCACGACGCGGCATGGCGGCCATGTCGTCGGCCTGCGCATCCGCAATCGGATCGAGGAAGCGTTCGGCTGGATCAAGACCGGTGCGGGGCAGGACAAGACGAAGGTCCGTGGCCGTGACCGGGTCGGGTGGGCCTTCATCTTGGCCGCGACCGCCTGCAATCTGGTGCGATTGCCGAAGCTCCTGGCGGTGTCGTCATGACTGCGCCCGCAGGCTGCCGCCTGCGGTCGCTGGCGGATCGTCGAGGCCGATCTGTGGGATCGCGGCTATCTCGACTTGGTCGAGCCTGCCATGATCACCATCGGAGCCCGACAACCATGGCGAAATCGCCTTTGGCGCTCTCCAAGCCAGCCTCGATCTCGGCTACGCAAGCCCCATCGACGGTTCATCGAGCAGCACCAGGCGTGGCTTGGTCATCAGCGCCCGGCCGATCGCCACCATCTGCTGCTCGCCACCGGAGCACAGGCCGGTTAGTTCATCCAGGGACTGGAGACGCTGCCGCTGCGCATCCGTTAACACAACGAGAACGCGGTGATCGGCGCCGACTATCTCAAGGCACATCCGAAGGTTTCAAACGTGATCTTCCCGAAATTCCAGACCGGCATTGTAAAAGCGAATGCGGAAAAATACCTCAAGCCCGGCTGGTTCGGTGCGCTGGTCGGCCTCGAGCTCAAGGATGGCCGCGAGGCGGGCCGGCGCTTCATCGATGCGCTTCAACTCTTCTACCATGTCGCCAATATCGGCGATGCCCGCTCGCTGGCGATCCATCCGTCGACCACGACGCATTCGCAGCTTTCGCCCGAGGATCAGCTCTCGACCGGTGTCACGCCCGGCTATGTCCGGCTGTCGATCGGGCTGGAACATCCCGACGACATTATCGCCGATCTCGAACAGGCGATCGCGGCGGCTTGAGGGCGTTCGGCTGGCGTCGCATCGAAGCGGTGCCAGCCGATCCCGATAAAGGATCGATGGAAATGATACGCCACATCATAGTCAAGGCAGCCGCACCGCCTCACAAAACTGCCCGCTATTCCCATGCCGTGGAGGTGGCGGGACTCCTCACATCACCGGTCAGTTGTCGATTGACCCGGATCATCCAGATGCATCACTGCCAACGACGATCGGGGAGCAGACAGAATTGGTTTTCCGCAACCTGTCCCTTATCGCGGAGGCTTCGGGATACTCACTTTCCGACACGGTCTTCGCCCGTATCTATCTCAGCAATTTCGAGCGGGATTATGCTGACCTCAATGCTGTCTATAACCGTCACTTCAGCGACGACGATACCCTCCCCGCCCGTACAACGGTCGGGGTCGCAAAACTCGGACGAGATGCATTGGTGGAAATCGAGCTGATTCTGGTTCGGAAATAATCGATGCTCGGTCTGCTGGAATTAGGCTGGAAACGTTGATGAAGCTCTTTGTCAAACCGCCAGTGAAACAGATCTTAAGTTCGATTTGCCCGGAAAGACGTCCCCACATGCCGCTGCGGCAGGCGATTGCCCTCACCGAAGATACGATTGCGAAGCGAACCCTCCTCATAGGCGGTCTTGTAGATGCCGCGGCTCTGCAGTTCCGGAACGACGATGTCGATGAAGTCTTCATAGCTCTCGGGTGACACGGTTCGCGTGAGGTTGAACCCGTCGATCTCGCCCTCCTCGATCCACGCGGCCATTTCGTCGGCGATCTTTGCCGCGTCGCCGACGATGATCGGATAGCGCCCGCCGATCGCCACTTCCTTGAGCAATTGCCGCTTGGTCCAGCCCTTCTGCTTGGCGAGCTGGGTGACCGACTGGATCGAGTTCGAGGTTCCATAGGTGATCGGCTCGTCGAGTTCGTATCGCGAAAAATCGATACCCGTACCGGCAGCAAAATGCGCCAGGCCAGCCTCGGGGCTGGCATAGTCCATGTACTCGGCGAGCTTTTCCTCAGCCTCGTTCTGGGTCCGGCCGGCAATGATGGTGATGCCGATGAAGATCTTGATGTCGTCGGGGCGACGGCCGGCCGCAACCACGGCTTCGCGCAGCGTCCGCGCCGTGGCGCGCGCCGCATTGCGGTCCGTCGCGGTGATGAAGACGCATTCGGCATGCTTGGCTGCAAACTGCCGCCCCCGGCCCGACGTACCCGCCTGATAAAGCACCGGCGTCCGCTGGACCGACGGCTCCGAGAGATGATAACCCTGCGATTTGTAGAATGGGCCGTCATGGCTGATCGCCCGCACCTTGGAAGGGTCTGCGAAGATGCGCTTTTCGCGGTCGTTGAGAACCGCGTCGTCGTCCCAGCTGCCTTCCCAGAGCTTGTAGAGCACGTCGAGGTAATCGTCGGCGCGATCATAGCGCTGGTCGTGTTCGTCCTGACCATTCAAGCCCAAAGCGCGCGAGGCGCTGTCGAGATAGCCGGTGACGATGTTCCAGCCGACGCGCCCGCCGGTCAGGTGATCGAGTGTCGACATGCGTCGGGCGAAGATATAGGGCGCCTCGGAATTGAGATTGACGGTGATGCCGAAGCCGAGATTCTGGGTCACCGCCGCCATGCCGGATATCAACAGCAGCGGATCGTTGACCGGCAGCTGAATCGATTCCCGAAGTGTCAGGTCGACGGAATTCTGGTAGATATCGTAGACGCCGACGATGTCGGCGAGGAAGATGCCATCGAACAGGCCACGCTCCAGCGTCTTGGCGAGCGAGGTCCAGTAATCAAGGTTCTTGTACTCGCTGGAACGGTCGCGTGGATGCGCCCATAGGCCGTGATTGATGTGGCCGACGCAATTCATGTTGAAGGCGTTGAGCAGGATTTGCTTCTTCTTGGCTATCATTGTCATTCCATTCTTCAGTCAGATCGCGCCATGGCGCGGCGGCAACTTGCCGTTGAGGTAGTAGTTGCCGACCGCCTGGTATTTCCAGCGCACCGGATCGTGCAGCGTATGGGTCCTGACATTGCGCCAGTGGCGGTCGAGATTGTCTTCGGCCAAGGTAGCAGAGGTTCCGGAAAGTTCGAACAGCTTGTTGCAGGCAAGCAATCCCACCCTGGTCGACAGGATCTTGGCCTCCGCCGCCGGATCGACCCTGGAATCGATCCACGGCCGGGCGCGCTCGCGAACGAAGCGCAGCATGTCCTGATAGGCGCCCTGCCCAATGCCAAGGTCGATCGCCGCATGCATGATCTGCGCAACCGGCCCGATGGTCGTGGCACGCTCAAACGACACCTCCATCGGAATCACCCACTCCGGTTCAATCGGCACCCGCTCGAAATGGACCGCTGCCGGTGACCCGTTGGCCGAACCCATCCCAATCGTCGTAGATGGTCACGCCGGACGCGTTGCGGGGGACGATGGCGAGATACTCGACCGGCTTGCCGTCATCCTCGGCCATAGCGAGCGTCGGGATCCAGTAGGCATAGATCGCTCCGGTGCAATAGAATTTCTGGCCTTCGACGTACCAGCCCGAGGGATCGCGCACCAGCCGCGTCCGTCGCTTGAAGTCCTTGGCTCCGATTTCGGCCAGCGCATTGCCAGTCCGCTCGCCGGCAAGCACGCGATCGTAGAAGAATGTCTTCTGCGCCTGGCTTGCGCCAACCCGCAGCACTTCGAGCGAGTAGAAATGGTTCTGCGGGATCTGCGACAGCGACCCGTCGGCGGCGCCAATAAGGGCGATCACCTTGGCGAGCGTGACATTGGAGACACCCGCACCGCCGAATTCCTTCGGCACGGTGATGCCCCAGAGACCGCTCTCGACAAACCGGTCGAGCTCATCCCACGGCAACAACCGTTCGCGGTCGCGATGCGACGCGTTGACGGCGAATTCCGAGTGACGAAGGCGATGGTGATGGTGAAACCCCCGACGATGCCCGGCATTGCCTCGGGCAACAGCACATGGCGGACGATATGCCACCGGCGGCAGCCTATCGCCTGCGCCGCTTCGATCAGACCGCTATCGATCTCGCGCAGGCTGACCTCGGCAATGCGGGCAAAGAACGGCGTGGCGCTGATCGACAGCGGCACGACCGCCGCCCAGACGCCGATCGTCGTGCCGGTCACGAACCGGGTGAATGGCAGGAGCGCCACCAGGAGCACGATGAAGGGCGTGGCGCGAAAACCATTGATCAAGGCGGCCAGCACCCTGTTGGCGCGCGGCGCGTGAATCAGCCCGCCCGGTCCGGAAAGCACCAGGAACACGGCAAGCGGTATGCCGGCCGCGAGTGCGATCAGCGCCGAGATCCCGACCATCATTGTTGTATCGAGCAACGCCCATCCCAGGCGTTCAAAACATCGCTGGCGACATAGCCCAAAACCTTTACCTTGTGTGCAAGCGTGCCCAGCCGTTCAAGGCCGCCGGTAACCGGCTGCGCCGCGATCAGCAACCGCCCATGGACATGGCCCTGAATCCGGTCGAGCGCACTCTGCAGAAGACGCACCGGCGCGCCAATGGCTTGGCTTATTGCAGCAATATCCGGTTCGAGGCCGCCCTCGCCCGTGTAGGACAGCTCGATGATAGCGTCGCGCCCGGCGCCGGCTTCGCTGGTCAGATGCGCGGCCACATCCTCCGGAATATCCCGGCTGAGCGGCTGCAGCAGTGCTTTCGTCGCATCGTGCGCAGGATTGCCGAATATCCGCCAGACGGGACCGGCTTCGGCGATCCTGCCCTGTTCGAGCACCAGCACCTCGTCGCAGATCTCGCGGATGACGCTCATTTCGTGGGTGATCAGCGCGATGGTGATGTTGAGCCGGTTGTTGATATCCTTGAGCAGTCGCAGGATCGACTGCGTCGTCTCCGGATCGAGCGCCGAAGTCGCCTCATCGCACAGCAGGATCTTCGGCCTGTGAACCAGCGCACGGGCAATGCCGACACGCTGCTTCTGGCCGCCGGAGAGGCGCGATGGATAGACGTTGTGCTTGCCTTCCAGCCCGACGAGCTTCAGCACCTCGGCGACCCGCGCCTCGATCTGCCGACGCGGGACGCCGGCCACCACCAGAGGCAACGCCACATTGCCCCATACGGTCTTGGCGGAGAGCAGATTGAAATGCTGGAAAATCATGCCGATGCGCCGGCGGAGCGCCACCAGCGTATTCTCGTCGTACACTGCAATATCCTCGCCATCCACCAATACCCTGCCACCAGTCGGATGTTCCAACCGGTTGATCGTCCTGAGCAGGCTGGATTTGCCGGCGCCGCTGCGGCCTATGATGCCGTAAATGGCACCAGCCGGAATATTCAGGCTAATGCCTTGCAAGGCATGCACGTCGCCTGCCGAAGAGACATAGGTCTTCTCCACGGAATCGAAACGCACCGTCCCGGGCTGCTTGGCTAAGAGCTCACCATGCACCTGCGGCGACCGCACCTCTTTTGCAGCGGGTTCCGGGCCTGCGGCAGGCGCAGCCCCGATCCCGCTTCTGGTGCGTCGGCTTTCGATCAGTTCAGCCATGACAGCGTGTAGAGTTTCTTGTCGTTGGCAAAGGCCTTGTCGATTGCCGCCTTGACGGCTGTCGAGTTCTGGTAGAGCTCGACGAGCTTCTTCAAAGCCGGTTCGTTTACCTTGTCCTTGCGAGCCGCAAAGACGATGGCGAACTGCCTGTCGCCAACGCCGGAATAGATCAGGCCAGAGCTCGGATCGAATGCTTTGGAGGCAACGATGAAGTGGGGATAGCCGAGCGCCAAATCGACGTCGCCGGTGATCCGTGCCAACTGCGGACCCTCGACTTCGGTGAAGGTTACATGCTTGGGATTGTCCACGACGTCGTCGAGCGTGCCCTTGAAGCCGACGCTGTCCTTGAGCTTGATCAGACCACCCTTTTCGAGCAGCAACAGACCGCGACCCTGATTGACCGGGTCGTTGGCGATGGCAACGGTCGCCCCATCCGGCAGGCTCTTGAAGTCCTTGTACTTCAGCGAGTAGATGCCAAGATTGGCAAGCACGCCGGTGCCGACCGGCGCAAACTCATAGCCTCGCTCCTTGATCGCATTGTCCATGAATGGCTTATGCTGGAAATAATTAAGATCGATGTCGCCGGCCTGCAGTGCGATGTTCGGCGTCGTCCAGTCGGTGAATTCGACAACCTCGATATCGAGCCCCTTGGCCTTTGCCTCGGGAACAAGTGCCTCGATGGAATCGGCATAAACACCCGGCACGACACCGACCTTGACTGTCTCCGCTCCTGCCTGCGTGGCGAGCGCGATCACCGCCGCGGAGAGAAGACCTGCTATAGTGAACTTCATACTGTACCCTCGATTGATTGAATCGTCTTTATTCTATAAAAACTATATACTAAGAGATGATTGTCAATCGCAAAGTGTGCGGCGCAATAATTTTCTGTGCCTTGGCGAAAATTGATATCGGCGCATCAAATGTCCCGACGGGGTAAAGACGCGGCTCCTCGCAATCGATGACAATGGCGGCCAATAGATTTTATAAATTAAATCTATGTATTTAGTATAATAATCTTTCCGTCCAAGCCGTCCGGCAGCAAAGCTTTTCCCGCCCGGGCATGCGATGAGGCAAACATGCTTGGATGTGGGGCGCAGCCTTTGCCATCCTTGGATGCAATTTGCGCGCTCCCAAAACAAGACAACCTAAACATTTGATCTTACATGAAAATTCATGGTGGAGCCAAGGAGGATCGAACTCCTGGCCTCTACATTGCGAACGTAGCGCTCTCCCAGCTGAGCTATGGCCCCACTCTGTACCGCAGACATCGGTATGCGCAACAGATAACACTTGTGAGGAAAATTTCAACGCCGATGAGGCGCAAGACCGGTGTTGCGGCGAATTTACCAAACAGCCGGGCTCTGTTTTGAAAATGCCGAAATATCCGCTATGGCTCTGACGACGACATCATGCAAGGAGCGGTCTGTGGCAGCGGCATTTGGAACTTCGGGTCTGCGCGGACCGGCAGTGGATTTCACGCAAACAGTCTGTGCGGCCTATATTACCGCCTTTCTGGAGCGCTCAGCCAACCAGACTACCGAACGCACAGCCTATGTCGCCGCCGACCTGCGTGATTCGAGCCCGCGGATCGCCGGCCAGTGCCTCGCGGCCGTCAAGGCCGCCGGCTGGACGCCGGTCTGGGCCGGCAACGTGCCGACGCCGGCAGTCGCTGCCTATGCGATGGCAAGGTCCGCGCCGGCGATCATGATCACCGGCAGCCATATTCCGGAAAGCTATAACGGCATCAAATTCTATCGGCCCGACGGTGAATTCCTGAAAGAGGATGAAGCTCCCGTGCGCACCCGCGCCGAAGCCATCATGGCGGATGGCCCGACAGTCGCGGCTTCCGAGCCCGGAGCGCCGCTCGCGGATGTCGCGCAGGACTACGTCGCCCGTTATGTCAGCGCATTCGGATCGTCTGCCCTCTCCGGCCTGAAGATCGGCATAGACCTGCATTCCGCCGTTGGCCGGGATCTGCTGGTCGAGATATTCGAGGGCCTGGGCGCCGACGTCCATCCGTTCCGGCGGGTCGAACGCTTCGTCGCCGTCGATACCGAGGCGCTGGACCAGAACGATGTTGCCCGTGCCCGCGCGCTGATTGCCGAGCATGGTCTCGACGCCGTCATTTCCACCGATGGCGACGGCGACCGGCCGCTGGTGATCGACGAGCTAGGGCGCCAGATCAACGGTGACGTGCTGGGCATGCTGACGGCCAGGGCGATCGGCGCGAAAACCGTGGTCACGCCGCTGTCCTCTACCAGCGCCGTCGAACAGTCCGGCTGGTTCGAGACGGTCGAGCGCACCCGCATCGGTTCACCCTATGTCGTGGCGGCCATGACAACAGCATCAAGCCATCCTGTTGTCGGCTTCGAGGCCAATGGCGGCTTCCTGCTGCAGGACGATATTGCGCTGGCGAACGGTCCGCTCAAGCGCCTGCCGACCCGCGATGCTGTGCTGCCGGTCGTGGCTTGCCTGATGCTGGCGAAGGAACGCGGTCTATCGCTGTCTGCGCTTGCCGCGACTCTGCCGCCGCGCTTCATGAAGGCCGACCGGGTCAAGGATGCGGCGGCCGACAAGGCCAGGGCTTTTCTCGAGCAGGTCGAGACGTCGGCCGATTTCCGGGCCGGCTTCGATCCGCGCATCGTCACGCCGGTCGAGACTTCGACGCTTGACGGCGTGCGGATGGTGTTCGGCAATGGCGACACGGTGCATTTCCGCCAGTCGGGCAACGCCCCGGAAATGCGCATCTATGTTGAGACCAGCGCGATGGCGACGACCGAAGCGCTGCTGGGCGAACTGATCGAAAAATTGAAAATCCGGTTTTGAAACCGGTCAGGGAGGGGATGATGGTTGCTGATATCCGCGATGCGCAGGCTGGTGACCTGGAGGCCTGGCTGCCGCTCTGGGAAGGTTACCTGACCTTCTACAAGACAGAGATTTCGCCCGAAATCACCATGGCGACCTGGGCGCGGATTCTCGATCCGATGAACCCGCTCACCTGCCGCGTTGCCAGTGTCGGCGGCAATCTCGCCGGCTTTGCGCATCATCATACGCATCTCACCACATGGGACGTGCGCCCGACCTGTTATCTCGAGGATCTGTTTGTCAGCCCCACCGCGCGCGGGCTCGGCATCGGCCGGGCATTGCTTGATGATCTCGTCGATCTCGGCAAGGCAAACGACTGGATGGCGATATACTGGATCACCGCCGATGACAACAAGACGGCGCAGACACTCTACGACACCTATAACAAGCGCGATCCGTTCATCCGTTATTCGATCACGCTGTAGTTTCGGGCTTTTCCGGCAGTTGCCAGTCAATCGGCTCGATGCCATTGGCCATCAGGAACGCATTGGCCTTGGAGAAATGCCGCGAGCCGAAGAAGCCGTTGTTTGCCGACAGCGGCGACGGATGCGGCGCCTTCAGGACCAGATGCTTCCGCTGGTCGACGAAGGCCGCCTTCTTCTGTGCATAGGAGCCCCAGAGCATGAACACTGCCGGCGTCTCCTGCTCGTTGACGCGGGCAATCACCGCATCTGTGAACTTTTCCCAGCCCCTGCCCTGATGCGAGGCTGCCAATGATCGCTCGACCGTCAGCACGCTGTTGAGCAGCAGAACGCCCTGTGTCGCCCAATGTTCGAGATAGCCGTGGCGGGCCGGCGGAATGCCGAGATCGACCTGCATTTCCTTATAGATATTGACGAGCGACGGCGGGATCCGCACGCCCGGCTGCACTGAAAAACACAGCCCATGCGCCTGGCCGTCGCCATGATAAGGGTCCTGACCGAGGATCACGGCTTTCACCTGCCCGAGCGGCGTCAGGTCCAGCGCCCGGAAATATTCCGAGCCCTTGGGGAAGATCACCTTGCCCTGCTGCTTTTCTGCCTTCAGGAACGCCTTGAGCGAGGCCATATACGGTGCGGAAAATTCCGGCGTCAGCGCCTGCTTCCAGCTCTCTTCCAGCTTGATGGAGGTGTCTGCCATATCGGGCTCCTACTCTGCCGGGCTATAGCGCCGCACGTCGATCTCATCGGCATGCTGCCGCATGGTCACGGTATCGTACCAAGCCTGCATCTTCAAAAGCGTATCCATGTTTATCCCGAAAGCCTTCTCTATCCGCAGCGCCATTTCAGGTGTCAATGAGGCTTTCTCGTTCACAAGATCCGAGAGCGTTGCCCGCCGCACATTCAGTACGTCCGCGGCCTTGGCGATGGAAAGGTTCAACTCATCGAGAATTTCTTCACGGATGAATGCGCCCACATGCGGCGGTTTCATCCCGATCTTGATTGGTGCTTCGCTCATCAGTGATAACCCTCCAAATCAAGGTTGGAAATCTCGCTGTCTTCAATTTCGAATGTGATGCGCCAATTGCCGGAGGCAGAGATGCTCCACGTTCCCAGGCGATCGCCCGTCAACTGATGGACGCGCCAACCCGGAGGGCCACTGACGCCGTCGATATCCGTCGCCGACAACAACACGGTAAGAATATTCCGAATCCGGTTGACGAGATCCGGCCGAATACCCTTGGCATCGTCGTCCTCGACGAAGCGTTTCAAACCCTTGTGCCGAATGGTGCGAATTTTCATCCACCATACACGTACGGTATAACCGTACGAATCGCAAGGGGATTCCGCTCAATAGTATACTGGACCGGTCAAAATCCGTCGCGATTGCGACGGGATTACACGCGCATGGTAAGGACATGAAACGCTATCAATGAAGCCGTGCTTTGAAAGGGAATTTCTATGAAAATCACCGATGTCAAAACCTGGGTGGTCGGCAACGAAGCCGGCTTCGGCGGCCGCTATTTCATCTTCGTCAAGCTGACCACAGACGGCAATGTCGTCGGCTATGGCGAGGCCTACAGCGCTACCTTCGACCCACATCTGACGGCAAAACTGATTGAGGATTGCGCCAGTCGCTACCTCGTCGGCCGTGACCCGCATGACATCGAGACGTTTTTCCGCAACGCCTATTCCTCCGGATTTTCGCAGCGCCCTGACATCACCATGATGGGCTGCGTCTCGGCGCTGGAAATCGCCTGCTGGGATATTATCGGCAAGGAAGCCGGCAAGCCGGTCTACAAGCTGCTCGGCGGCCAGGTGCACGAGACGCTTCGCACCTATACCTATCTGTATCCCAAGACCGGCAGCGTCGTGCCGGCCGATATCGCCAACCAGAAGAATGTCTACAACGATCCGGACATGGCGGCGGCCTGCGCGCTCGAATATCTCGCCGAGGGCTTCAACGCCGTGAAGTTCGATCCCGCCGGTCCTTACACGATCTATGACGGCCACCAGCCTCGCCTGATCGATATCGATCTTTCCGAGCGCATGGTCAAGGCAGTGCGCGAAGCGGTCGGCACCCGCGCCGATATCCTATTTGGCACGCATGGCCAGTTCACGGCGTCGGGGGCGCTGCGCATGGCGCGCGCGCTGGAGAAGTACGATCCGCTATGGTTCGAAGAGCCTGTGCCGCCGGACATGCCCGAAGTGATGGCCGAGGTGGCGCGCGGCACCTCCATCCCGATCTCGACCGGCGAGCGGCTGACCACCAAATGGGAATTCGCCCGCATCATCGAGCATCGCGCCGCCTCCATTCTGCAGCCCGACCTCGGCCGCTCGGGCGGCATCCTGGAGACCAAGAAGATCGCGGCTATGGCCGAGGCCTTTCATATCCAGGTCGCACCGCATTGCTATTGCGGCCCGATCGTCGCCGCCGCCAATGTCCAACTGGCCACCACGCTGCCGAATTTCCTGATCCTCGAAGCGATCAAGCAGTTCGACGGCTTCCACGAGACGCTCCTCAAGAAGAAGATCGGATGGCAGGACGGCCATGTGATTCCGTCGAAGGAACCTGGCCTCGGCGTCGAATTGAACGAGGATGTCTGCGATGCGAACCCCTGGTCCGGCTCGCAGCTGCACCTCTCCATGGTGCCCGAACCGATCCGGTGATAATGCAAGGCAGGCTGGTCGCCGCCTTGAAATCGGCATAGACCTTGCGTAGATGTCGAGGGCGGACCGGGCCCCTCTGGCTGTTGCTCAGTGCAACAGCGATGTCGGACCGCATCAGGGGCCTGCTTACACACACGCGATAGCGGGCCTGTATCCATTTTCTCGTTTGGAGGTCCACATATGAATTCAGCTCATCCCGGTCTCGTCTGCCCCGCCTGCCATGTCGCGCTCGTCATGAGCGAGCGCCAGGGCGTGGAGATCGACTACTGCCCGCAATGCCGCGGCGTCTGGCTCGATCGTGGCGAGCTTGACAAGATCATCGAGCGCGGCAGCAAGGAAATGGCAGCATACCAGCAGCCCTCTCCGCAGCCGAGGCAACCACAGTATCCGCAGGGTCAGCAGCAAGGCTATGACCAGTCCCATTCGCATGGCTATCCCAAGCGGAAGAAATCGTTCTTCGAAGAACTGTTCGACTAGCCGTGCCGGCTCATGCTCCGCCAACCGCGGGGCATGAGCCCTGATCATGAGCGCAGGTTGATGGGAGAGCGCCATGCGAGATGATGGCCCGGTCTGATGGAGCCACACTTCACGAGATCTGCGAACTGACCTGAGAAAAGCGAAATTCAAGAAATCGGAGTTCGGCTGGTGGGTGAGTTGCAGAACGCACCAACAGGAAACCCGGGCAAGTTCGAAATGGCGAGCCTGAGGTGCAGGTCAAAATAGTTTATTTTCGTTTGCCCATCTGAGGCAAGCGCCGGGACCGCGTCCGTCATTCTTCGAGCAAACATTGGGTGTTGGCACGAATTTGCAGTCAGGAATGAAAAAACCGATGCCGTCTCCCCGGATTAGGTGTACAGTCAGATGATGACTGACGCCATGGCCATGTTTGATGTGCTGCGCCAATCAGTGCAGCCTGGAATCGTCGATGTACTCGAACGGTTCGTGCGCGATGCACCGGACCGCCGGCTCGGCCGTATCAATGTGCTTGCCTTTGCCGCCAGCGAGGGGCTCGACGAAGAGCAGACCATCGCTGCCTTCCTGCACGCATCGCGGCTTGGAATCTTCGACATGTCGTGGAACATCCTCTGCCCCGGCTGCGGCGGTGTGCTCGACGTCAATGCCTCGCTGAAGACCGTGCATGCTGACACATATACCTGCACGCTCTGTTCCGCGGGCTACGAGCCTACGCTTGATGACATGGTCGATGTTACCTTCACCATCAGCCCGCGGGTGCGGCACATCGAGGCTCATAATCCCCACGAACTGCCGCCGCTGGAATATTTCCGTCAGATCTATTGGGGATCCGGGATCGATCTTCCTGAGGAGGACTACGAGTCGAAGGTGGAGGAATTCGTTCTCGAGGTGCTGGAATTGCCGCCGGGAGAAAAGGCGGTCATCTCTCTGTATCTGCCCGAAGGCTTTGCCGTCGTCTTCGAACCGGTAACGCATGCGGCCTATTTTCTCGAAGTGAAAGGCGAGCCGACAAAGGAACGCAAGAGCCTCTCGCTCGTCTTCGATCGCTCCTACAGCCAGAGCGAGGCGCTCGAAATACGCCCCGGTCCCGTGCGTATCCAGGTCGAGAACCACACTGATGTTCGCACATTGCCGTCCGTGTGTGTGGCCAACGATGCGCTTCATGCGCTGCTCGGTCACCGTCGCCCGTTCCTCACCGCCAAACGCCTGCTGTCCAACCAGACATTTCGCGACATATTCCGCACGGACACGATCGATATCGACCAGCGGCTCAAGATCGCGAGCCTGACATTTCTGTTCACCGACCTGCGTGGTTCCACCGAACTCTACGAGAAGGTCGGCGACCTCGCGGCCTTCGAGCTGGTGAAGGCACATTTCAGCGTTCTCAACCAGATCGTTGCGCAGGAGGCCGGCGCGGTCGTCAAGACGATCGGCGACGCTGTCATGGCCACCTTCCCGACCTCGGATCGGGCAGTCGCCGCCGCCATGCGGATGCGGGATGCCATGCGCGAGCTCAACACGCAGCGCGGCAGCGAGGACCTGCTGCTGAAAATCGGCATTCACGAGGGCCCGTGCATTGCCGTGAGCCTCAACGAGCGGCAGGACTACTTCGGGCAGACGGTGAACATCGCTTCACGGGTGCAGCACCTTGCGACGTCGCATGAAATCTTTGCCACCAGTTCCGTGCTGGACAATGCGCGCGCATCCAGCTTTCTGGCAGATCGTGGCCTCAATCCGATGTCGCACAATGTTGCGCTCCGCGGCATCACCAACGAGATCAGTATTTTTTCCATTCCGTGATCAGTGCGACCGAGCCGGTAGATCCCGTTCTTTTCAGACCTTCCAGACGTGAAAAATCTTTACACTTTTAGCCTTTCCATTGTATGGCGCAGGCCATGAGCACAGAAAATCGCACGCCCCTCTCCCATATCCGAAATTTCTCGATCGTGGCCCATATCGACCACGGCAAGTCGACGCTTGCCGACCGGCTGATCCAGACCACCGGCGGCCTTGCCGATCGCGAAATGTCCGAGCAGGTGCTCGACAACATGGATATCGAGAAGGAGCGCGGCATCACCATCAAGGCACAGACGGTGCGGCTGCACTATCTGGCCAACAATGGCGAGAAATATATCCTCAATCTGATGGACACGCCGGGCCATGTCGACTTCGCCTATGAAGTATCACGCTCGCTGGCGGCCTGCGAAGGCTCGCTGCTAGTCGTCGATGCCTCACAGGGCGTCGAGGCCCAGACGCTCGCCAATGTCTACCAGGCGCTGGACGCGGGTCACGAGATCGTCCCGGTGCTTAACAAGATCGACCTGCCGGCGGCCGAGCCCGACCGCATCAAGCAGCAGATCGAGGACGTGATCGGTATCGATGCCTCCGAGGCGGTGATGATTTCGGCCAAGACCGGCCTCGGTATCCCGGATGTTCTGGAAGCCATCGTCCATCGCCTGCCGCCGCCGAAAAGCGGCGACGACAAGGCGCCGCTCAAGGCGCTGCTGGTCGACAGCTGGTACGACACCTATCTCGGCGTCATGGTGCTGGTGCGCGTCATGGACGGCGTGATGAAAAAGGGCCAGACCGTCCGCATGATGGGCACCGACGCCAAGTACCAGATCGAACGCGTCGGCGTACTGACCCCGAAAATGGTCAATGTCGAGGAACTCGGTCCGGGCGAGATCGGCTTCATCACTGCCTCGATCAAGGAAGTAGCCGATACCCGGGTCGGCGACACGATTACCGACGACCGCAAGCCGACCGCCGCGGCGCTGCCGGGCTTCAAGCCGGCACAGCCCGTGGTGTTCTGCGGCCTGTTCCCGGTCGATGCCGCCGATTTCGAGGACCTGCGCGCCGCCATGGGCAAGCTTCGTCTCAACGACGCGTCCTTCTCGTTCGAGATGGAATCGTCGGCGGCCCTCGGCTTCGGATTCCGCTGTGGCTTCCTCGGCCTGCTGCATCTGGAAATCATCCAGGAACGGCTGGAGCGCGAGTTCAACCTCGACCTGATCGCCACGGCTCCCTCCGTCGTCTACCAGCTCTCGATGACCGACGGCACAGATATAGAGCTGCATAATCCAGCCGATATGCCCGATGTCGTCAAGATCAAGGAAATCCGCGAACCGTGGATCCGCGCCACGATCATGACGCCGGACGATTATCTCGGTTCGGTGCTGAAACTCTGCCAGGATCGCCGCGGTATCCAGATCGAGCTCACCTATGCCGGTTCGCGCGCCATGGTCACCTATGACCTGCCACTCAACGAAGTGGTATTCGACTTCTACGACCGCCTGAAATCGATATCCAAGGGCTATGCCTCGTTCGATTATCACCTGACGGATTATCAGGAAGGCAATCTCGTCAAGATGTCGATCATGGTCAATGGCGAGCCGGTCGATGCGCTCTCCATGCTCGTCCACCGCTCGGCGGCGGAAAAGCGCGGCCGCGACATGTGCGAGAAGCTGAAAGACCTGATCCCGCGCCACATGTTCAAGATCCCGATCCAGGCGGCGATCGGCGGCAATGTCATCGCCCGCGAGACGATTTCCGCCATGCGCAAGGACGTCACCGCGAAATGCTACGGCGGCGACGCCACCCGCAAGCGCAAGCTGCTCGACAAGCAGAAAGAGGGTAAGAAGCGTATGCGCCAGTTCGGCAAGGTGGATATTCCGCAGGAGGCGTTCATCGCCGCGCTGAGGATGAGCGACGATTGAGAGGCGACCTTATCAACTTGTTTAGCTTTACGGATTACCCCCTGTGACCGGACGTTGAAGGCCGGAGAGGCGACGATGGACGCCGTAACAATTGATAATGTAGACCGTGAGATTCGCGGCAATTTTTTGCGGCTGCGTTTTGCAAGAAATATTGAACATCGGTTCGTTGAAGAATATGCAGCAAGTCGTTCGAAGCTGGCGCCGCTGTGGATGTGCGTCGGCCTGGCGATGTATCTGTTCATGCTTGTCGATGACTACAATCTCACGCCCGATGTCTTCTGGCCGCTTGTCATTGCGCGCACATGCATCTTCGCTCCGATAGCGATGTTGGGCGTTTGGGCTGTAACGCAATGGCCCAAAGCGATCCATTACGATTTGCTCTCGCTCTGGGTCGGCGTCATCGGGTCGCTATTGCCGATGTCAATCATGACTTTCTCACATAGCGAGCATCTTTATATCTACCAGAATGGCAATGTTGCCGCCTCTATGTTTTTTGTCATCGTCCTCAGGCCGCGCTTTCCCGTGGCGGTCATCGGGCTGGTGCTCATGGCCATTATCCATGCCGTGACGGCCAGGCTGACCGGCGCTTTCGATGAAATGACCTATTCCAGCATCATCTCGTTTATCGTGATGGTTGCTGTCTTCATGGCGGCAGGCGCTTACTTCCTCGATCATATCGATCGTATGAATTTTCTTCACCAGTTGCGCGGCAGCCTGCTGCATGCTCAACTTGAGCAGAAAGCCGAACGCGATGAACTCACCGGCCTCCTGAACCGCCGATCCCTGACGCGCATCAGCGGCTCGATCTGGAGCGCACCGAACGGCACGGTCGCGGCGATCATGCTCGACATCGACCGCTTCAAGCTCTTCAATGATGTCCACGGCCACATCGAAGGCGATGCCTGTATTCGCGCCGTCAGTCGCTGCATAGCAGACCAAGTCAACGGCGCCGGCGCAGTGTTCCGGTACGGTGGCGAGGAAATACTGGTCCTCATCACCGATACGGATTTGTTAAGTGCCATGGGCGCAGCTGAAGGAATAAGGGCGGCGATCGAGGCGCTTCGCATCCAGCACAGGGGCGTCGCCGGTGACCATGTTGTGACCGCGAGCCTGGGTGTGGCTTCCGTGAGACCGGCGGAATACTCGCTCGAAGAACTGCTCAAGCTGGCAGATGATGCGCTTTACGATGCCAAGCGGAAAGGCAGGAATGCCGTGTCGATATCGAACCTCGGCGCTGGCAATAGTCTGGACCGGGAGACACGTGACCTATTGAGGGATCAGATTGCCTCGGCTGGATGAGCCAACCTTGCACCGGCCTGCCCTCTATATTACACCTCTTGTCCAGGCATGGCCAAGGGAGGGTTGTGCTGGTTCCGCCTCCATGAGGGTTGTCGACATGCACAAGTTCAAGATTCTGAAAGCCGCGAACGACCAGTTCCGCGTTCAGTTCCTCTACAATTCCGAGGTGATGGTCTGGTCGGAGAACTATGCTTCCAAGGCTAGTGCCAGGAATTGCATCGAGTCGATCAAGAAGAATGCGCCGGGTGCGGCGACCGTCGATGTCAGCAAGGACGAGACCGGCTCAGGCTACCGTTTCGAGATCGTCGAGAGCAAGGACGGCGAGCACTTCGTCCGCTTCAGAGCGTCGAACGGCGAACGGCGAACGGCGAAGCGATGGTGCGTTCGGAAACCTATGCCAGCAAGGCCAGCGCCAGGAACTGCATCGAATCCGTGAAGAAAAACGGCCCTGAGGCGCCAGTCGAGGACGAGACCGCGGCCGGCGCCTGACGCGTCACATCCTCCTGGCAATTTCGGTGATCACCGCGAAAGCCATTTCCGCATCGGCCTCGGTCATTTCGAACTGGCCAGCCTGAAAGCGGATGGCGATTTTGCCATTCACCCGCGTTTGCGTAAGATAGATGCGGCCGTCGTCGTTGATGGCGTTGACCAGCGCGATGTTGTGCTGGTCCGGATCCGCACCGCCTGTGTGGCGGAAGGAAAACAGCGACAGCATCGGCTGCGTGACGATCTCGAAACCGGGCTCCATCTCCAGCTTGCGGGCCAGACTTTCCGACCATGCCACATGGTTGCGGATCATCGTGCGCAGGCCGGTCAGCCCGTGATGGCGCAACAGGAACCATAGCTTCAGCGCCCGGAAGCGCCTTCCCAGCGGCACCGTCCATTCGGAATAGTTGATGATGCCGTCATGGCCATGGGTTTTCAGATATTCCGGCTGGATTGCCAGTGTCCGGACTTGATCCTCCGGCTTGCGGAGGAACTGGATCGAGCAATCGAACTGCGCGCCGAGCCATTTGTGTGGGTTGAAGACGATAGAGTCTGCATGCTCCACCCCTTCCCAGAGCGTGCGATATTCCGGGCAGATCATCGCCGAACCTGCCCAGGCAGCATCGACATGCAGGTAGAGCCCATGCTTTCTGGCAATAGCCGCCACGTCGCCGATCGGGTCGCAGGCGCCGGTCGAGGTGCCGCCCGTGCAGGCGATGATACCGGCTGGCAGCAGGCCCGCTTCCCGGTCGGCGATGATGGCCGCTTCGAGCGCGATCGGGTCCATTCCGTTCAATGGCCCCTTGACCGGTATCCGTACCAGATTGCGCTCGCCGACACCCGAAACCCAGATCGCCCTGTCGATCGACGTATGCACCTGGCCCGAGGCATAAACGCGGACCGGCGGATGGCTGGCAAGCCCGTCGCGATTGCCCTGCCAATCCAGTGCCCGCTCGCGCATGACCAGCACCGCGGCGAGCGTCGCCGAGGAGGCCGAATCCTGGATGACGCCGGAAAAGCCGCCGGGAAGGCCGAGCGCCTGGCGCATCCAGTCGATCACCCGGGCTTCAAGCTCCGTCGCGGCCGGCGAGGTCTGCCAGAGCATGCATTGCGCCGCCATCGCCGTTACCAGATATTCGGCAACGACCGAGACAGGGGCGGCATTGGCCGGGAAATAGGCAAAGAACCGCGGATGCTGCCAATGCGTCATGCCGGGCACGATCATCTGCTCGAAATCGCTGAAGATCGCGTCCATGCTTTCGCCATCCTCCGGCGCGGCCTCCGCGATCTGCGCGCCGATATCGCCGGGACGGGTCTGTGCCCTGACCGGGCGGTCGCGCAGCGTTTTGCGGTAATCCGCGCCCCATGCGGCGGCTTTTTCCGACCAAATGCGAAATTCGTTGTCGTTCAATTTATGTTCTCCCCGAGTCTGTTCGGCGTATCTATACCCAAAAATAGTCCAGCGCCCATCTACCGTTTGCCATAAAAATCATTCGCGCAATCGGCATCATCTATCTCTTTGATTTTGCTTATGCTACGGCGAAGTTGTCCGGCGATCCGCGGACATTCATTGGGGGAACTACATGACACTATATTCCAAACTGCGCGCCTGCGTTCTGGCTGCACTTGCTGGCCTGATTTTCACCGCCTCCGCTGCTTCCGCTGCGGAAGTGACGTTCGTGATGAAGAACAGCCATCCGAACGCGGTGGAGGTCGAACTCTACAGCCAGGATCGCAACCACGTCTGGCCAGGCGGCGGTGAAATCTATCTGCTGGACGACGGCGAAACCAAGACGATGGCACTCTCCTGCCAGGACGGCGAGAAGATCTGCTACGGCGCCTGGATTTCGGGCGACAAGTCCACCTATTGGGGCAGAGGCCCAGGTGGCACCGAAGGCTGCGAGGATTGCTGCTATACCTGCGCGGGCGGCAATACCGAGGAAATCGATCTCGGCGAATAACCTACGGTATCCCGATGCCGGCGGAGGGATACCGCTCCGCCGGCATCGTGCTGATCTTGCGTCAACATCCCTTGACCCATGCCGGACTACGGCCTAAGTTTAGAATAATTCTAAAAGAGGCCACAATGTTCAGCAGTTTCTTTCGCTCGTCCAAACGACCCCTGACGTCGCTCTCCGAACAGGAGGTGCTTGCGCTCGCCATCTCCAATGAGGAGGACGACGGTCGAATCTACCTCGCTTATGCCGACGCCCTGAGGACGGATTTTCCCCATTCGGCAAAAGTCTTCGAGGGGATGGCGGAGGAGGAAAGCCATCATCGGCAGATGCTGATCGACAGGCATGCCGCCCGCTTTGGAAATCGCATTCCGCTTGTCCGGCGGGAGCATGTGCGGGAATTTCCCGAACGCAAACCGGATTGGCTGATACGCTCGCTGTCTGTCGTCGAGGCCCGCAAACAGGCTGAGATCATGGAGGAGGCCGCCCATCGATTCTATCTTGGGGCTGCATCGCATTCGACGGATGCGGCCACCCGCAAGCTGCTTGGCGATCTGGCTCTGGCGGAGAAAGCCCATGAAAGCCTGGCCCAGCAGTTGGGTGAACAGCACCTGCACGACGGAGCGCGCGAGCAGGAGGATGACACCGCAAGGCGGCGGCTGGTGCTGACCTGGGTCCAGCCGGGGCTTGCCGGATTGATGGACGGATCGGTCTCGACGCTGGCGCCGATTTTCGCTGCCGCCTTCGCAACCGGCGATACTTTCCAGACCTTTCTTGTCGGCCTGTCCGCCTCGGTTGGCGCGGGCATTTCAATGGGATTTACCGAGGCGGCCCATGATGATGGGGTCATTTCCGGTCGGGGTTCGCCGCTCAAGCGCGGGCTTGCATCGGGGATCATGACGACTGTCGGGGGGCTCGGCCACGCGCTCCCCTATCTGATTCCGGATTTCAAGACCGCTACGGCGATTGCCGTCGCGGTGGTTTTCGTGGAACTGTGGACGATTGCCTTCATTCAGAACAAATTCATGGAAACGCCGTTCGTGAAGGCGGCTTTGCAGGTTGTTCTCGGCGGCGCTCTGGTGCTCGCCGCCGGTATCCTGATTGGCAACGCCTGACGGATATCGTCAGGCGCCGACTTTACTTCTCGACCGCGCCGACCACCACTTCGTCGGAATTCTCGATCGTCACCCAGCGTCCGGTATTGAACGAAGCCTGCCGCTTCAGGAAGCGGTAGGGCGTCTCGGACCAGAGTTTCACGCTATTGTCGAGATTATCGAGAATGTAGTCGCCATCGGCGGTCCTGAGCGTCAGCACGGCGTGGCCCTCGCCATCCGGCTTGCGCACGACCGTAATCAGCACATCGGCCGCTGAAAAGCCGGCCTGCAGCAGAAGCCTGCGCTTCAGCAGCGCGAAATCTTCACAATCGCCGACATCCTTGGGATAAGCCCAGACCTCATCGCGACCGAAAATCTCCTCATCGGTCATCGGCATGATATCGTGGTTCACCTGTGCATTGATCTGGCGGACCATGTTCCAGCCGAATTCGGTAACGCGTGGCGCTACCGAATTGGCGGTCTTGACCGAGCATTCCGCCTTGTGTGTCTGGCAGAATTCATAATGCCCGATCGGCTGTGAGGTGATCGCGCCAACAAGCATGTAACGCGCTGCCGCGTCAGCATTCGTGCCCAAAAAGAGTCCTGCCACGATGGACGCAATCGTCCATCCGGCCTTGTTGATGATCCCGGTCATTCGTCTGCCCCATTCATCCTTAACAAGGAGTAAACAGGAAATCGGCTGAAATTGTCAATCGATTAAGGAACCGTTAACCATGTTGATCGTTTAACATGGTTAAGATGCACGCGGTATTTAAGCCGTTTGTGACATGCCGGACACAGCAGAACAGATTCGCTCAAGGTCCTCGGGGCGCGAGAGGCGATGGTCGCCGTCTCGTATCAAGGTCAGGATCGCGTCGTCACCGACGATCTTCTCCATGATCTTCAGAGCATGCCTGTAGGGCACGTCTGGGTCTTTCATGCCCTGCAGGATGTGCACCGGGCACCCGGTCTCGATTACCCCGGTCATAACCCTGTTGCTGCGCCCATCCTCGATCAGCGCCCTGGTATAGCGGTTGGGCTCGGGGGAATATTCCGACGGCTCCTCGAAATATCCCTTCTCCTCAAGTGCAGTTCGTTCCTTGTCGGTCAGCGCCGGCTCGATCAATTCGGAGGTAAAATCCGGCGCCGGGGCGATCAGCACCAGGCCGGCAAGGCGTTTCGAATTCCCGGCCTTGCGGAGTTCCTCGATCACCCTGAGTGCGATCCAGCCGCCCATCGATGAACCGACGAGGATAAGCCGCCGCTTGCCGGATAGTGCCTTCAACACCGCCAGGGCATCCTCGAGCCAGATCGAGATCGTGCCGTCGCTGTAATGACCGCTCGATTGCCCATGGCCGGAATAGTCGAAGCGGATGAATCCAAGGCCGAGCGACAAAGCATACGCTTCAAGCATGACGGCCTTGGTGCCGGTCATCTCGGAGCGGTAGCCGCAGAGCCAGACGACGCATATTTTCGGCTTCCTGCCCACTGGCTCGCGGGCTATGGCGGCGATGCGTCGCGGCGCCTCGCTGGAGCCCGATTCGATGAAGTGGATAGCACTCTCGGCGGCGGTCATGGAGATCCTCTTTTTACGTCCTCGGACAGGCCGAAATCGCGCGATTTTCAATAGTGATTTTCATCCGGAACCATGCTATTGACGGTGCCCTCAGCCAAATCGTTGATTGCAATCGCATGAAGCTGATGGCAGATAGAACCCGTGATGTAAACAATTAGGAGAATACGACCATTCGCAGACCTTTCAAGGCGGAAGGCCCCACCAAAGACGGCCCACGTTCAAATCGAGAAATCCGAGTTCCCCGCGTACAGCTGATCGATGCCGAAGGTAACAACCAGGGCACGGTGCCGACCGATCAGGCAATGGCCATGGCGGAAGCTGCAGGTCTGGATCTCGTGGAGATTTCTCCGAACGTAGACCCGCCTGTATGCAAGATCCTCGATCTCGGCAAGTTGAAGTACCAGACGCAGAAAAAATCGGCTGAAGCGCGCAAGAAGCAGAAGATCATCGAAATCAAAGAAATCAAGATGCGCCCCAACATCGACACGCATGATTACGACGTGAAGATGAAGGCGATCCAGCGTTTCTTCGACGACGGCGACAAGGTCAAAGTGACGCTGAAATTCCGCGGCCGTGAAATGGCCCATATGGAACTCGGCATGAAGCTTCTGCATCAGGTTCGCGACGACACGCAGACGATTGCCAAGGTCGAAGCCGAGCCCAAGCTCGAAGGCCGCCAGATGATGATGGTCCTGGCACCGAAATAAACCTGTTGTCAGAGATTTTATGAAAAAGCCGCCCGGGCGCCGGGCGGCTTTTTGTTTGCCGTTTCACTTGCCGGCCGGATAAAGCCAGGCATATCTGAAATGATAGGCGTCGCCCGCCCGGCCATAATGATAGGCAAGCGCGATATCCCTGGCCTGCACAATCGAACCACGCATCGGCGGCTCCCGCGCGATCCAGGCTGCGAGTGGCGCGGGCATGGTCGCATCAGCCTTGCCCTTGTTGCGCCAGACGACCAGCACCGGATGGGCCGGATCGAACGGATAGGGTTCTGCGAAAGACTCGTATCCCGGAATCATCACCGGAATGCCCCTGGCGTGCAGACGGAGGTTGCCCGCCATCTGCTGGTCTTCCGTCGCGATGATCGAAGGCGGTTGCTTGGACGACGCCAGGATCGCCTCGATCGCTGGTCCATAAGGCACGTTCTGCTTCTCGTACCTTCCCATGGCGCCGAGGAGCGGGATGCGCGCGAAGAGCGAGAGCGGCACGATGATCATGATCGCAATCGCGATCATGCCGAAGCGACGCGGGGCGATGTCGACAGTCTCACCGGAAGCTTCGATCTTGAGGCAAAGATAGATCGGCAACAGGAAGAAGAAGGGGACCAGCCAACGGTCCTTGATATTGCTTGCGCCGCCGAAAATCACCAGCAGCACGAGCGCTGCTACGAGGAGCAGGAACATCCGCCCGATCAGCCGCGTCCATTGATTGTCTGCCTTCCAGGCGCCCAGCAGGGTGCGGCCAAAGGCGACCCCAAAGAACAGCAGTGTGGGGAGCGTGAATGCCGCGATCGCCGCCAACAGCGACAGCAATCCTTCCGCTATCTGTTCCGGACGGCTGTCGTCGGGATCTTCCATCAGCTTGCCCACGGTTCGGCTGGTGGCTTCTCCGACATGGTGCAGGAACCACCAGGCATGCGGCGCGGCAATCGCCACGCTGACCATGACCGTCAGAAGAAGACGGGGATCGAACAGCCGCTTTCTAAGATCGCGTTCCGGAAGGATTGCGAGCACGGCCGCGACCGGCAGCAGGATGAAATTATATTTCGAGATCACACCAATGCCGATCGCCACGCCGGTCATCGCGTAATTGATTGCGTTCGGTCTCTCGATCGCCCGGATGAAGAAATAGATAAACAGGCAGGCTGCAAACAGCACCGCCACGGTGTGGGTGAGATCGCGCTGCGCCTCAAAACTGATCTGCGGGATCGTCAGCAGCCCGAGCGTGGCGATGACGGCCAGTACACGGTTGCGGATCATCAGATGCGCCGCCAGCCCGAAGAGCAGGTAGCAGCCGAACAGCATGAGGTTCTTGAGGACCGAGAGTGCGGCGACCGTATCGCCGAGGAGGTGCACCGCCCCATATTGCAGCCAGTTGTAGAACGGCGGCTGGCTGTCATAGCCGATGGCGAGCCACTGTGCCAGAAACAGCTGCTGACCTTCGTCGAGCTCCAGTGAGGCCGGCAGGCTGAGCCGGACAATCACATTCAATATAAAGTATCCGGCCAGCAACAGGTAAACCGCGCTGCCGGACCGGGCCAGCCGGTCGATCACGTCAGTCGTCCCGCCCGTAGCTTTTCCGGATGATGTAGTTCGTCGTATCGCTCTGGGTACGCGCCAGCATCTCCGCCAGGATGCCGGTGGTGATCATCTGAATGGAGCCGAGAAACAGCATCACGGCGACGATCAGCATCGGTCGCGTGCCGATATCCTCACCCAGTACGAATTTCACGAAAGCCAGCCAGAAGAACATCAGCGCGCTGACCCCGCCGAAAGCTAGGCCGATCGAGCCGAAGAAATGCCCTGGTCGCTGCTTGAATCGCATGAAAAACAGCACCGACAACAGATCGAGGAAAACCCGGAACGTCCGCGATATGCCGTATTTCGATTCTCCGAACTGGCGCGAATAGTGATTGACCACCATCTCGCCGATCCGCGACGTCGGCACGACGCCAGCGATCCAGGCCGGAATGAAGCGGTGCATGCCGCCGAGAATTCTGATCTGCCTGAGGATTTCGGTGCGGTAGAGCTTCAGCCCGCAGCCGTAATCGTGGATCTTGACGCCGGTGATCTTGCGGATAAGCCGATTGGCGATCCAGGACGGGATCAGCCGCAGCATCAGTCCATCCTGCCGGCTTTTCCGCCAGCCGCAGAGCAGGTCGAGCTCGCGCTCCTCAAGCACGGCGATCATCTTGGGGATGTCGTAGGGATCGTTCTGCAGGTCGCCGTCGAGGGTGACCAGCAGCCGTCCGCGCGCCGCGTCGATGCCGGCCTGCAGCCCGGCGGCCTTGCCGAAATTTCGCTGGAATTCGACAATCCGCAGATCGAGCCCCTGACGGGCGAACTCCTTGCGGACATTGACCAGCGTGCCGTCGGTCGAGCCGTCATCGACGATGATCAATTCCCAGGGCTTGCCAAGATCCTTGAGCGCATCGCAGATCCGCTCGAACAGCGGCGCGATGCTTTCTTCCTCGTTGCAAACGGGAACGAGGACCGAGAGCTCTATCTGGCCTTCCGCCTCCTGGGATAACGTTAGGACGGGTTGGGATTGCAGCACGACGACTCTCCGGAAAATTCTGGCTTTTAACGCGGCATGCTCTATAGCAGGCGCCGGATCAAAGCAATCGAGACCGAAGGCAGCCGACAAGTGCCTTCCATCATTGATTGGAAGGCACCGATGCAAAACTGGCTCCTGAGAAACAGGATCACACTGCTGGCCGTGGCCGTCACCATTTTCTATGCCATATTCGTGCAATGGATCTGGGGCTGGCCGGCAATCCTGGCCGGCTGGCGCGAAGTCGGCCTCTGGACCATCCTCGTGGCGCTGGCGCTGCTGGTCGGCACCTATTTCGTCCGCGCGCACCGCATGCAGGATTATTTTCCGCGCGAGACATCCGGGCGGTTCCTGTGGCTATTCCGGGTGACGCAGATCCATAACATTCTCAATATCATGCTGCCGTTCCGCGCCGGCGAAACCAGCTTTCCGCTGCTGATGCGATCGGAATTCGGCGTGCCGCTGGCGCATGGAACGTCGGCGCTGATGGTGCTCAGGCTGCTCGACCTGCATGCGCTTCTGGCGGCGGCCGGTGTCGGACTGGTCGCAAGTGCGGGCTACGCGCTATGGGCTTGCGCGCTCTGGCTGGCGTTCCTGGTCCTGCCGCTGATGGCTTTTCCGCTGCGCAACATCGTGCTCGGCACCGCCCGCAGGAAGCTCCCCGTCAAGCTCTCCGGGATGGTCGACCAGATATCCGACGGCATTCCCCGGAACCTTGCAGCCTTCGTACGGGCTTGGTTTCTCACGGTGCTGAACTGGGGTGTCAAGGTTCTGGTGCTCGCCTGGGTGCTCAGGCTGATGGGCGTCGATCCCATCGCGGCATGCTTTGGCGGTGCGCTGGGCGGTGAACTGTCGTCGGTATTGCCGGTGCATGCACCGGGCGGTGTCGGCACCTATCCGGCTGGCATCGCAGCCGGGGCTGCAGCCTTCGGTGCCGGCAAGCAAAGTGCGGCGCTCGCCGTCCTCGCCAGGGCCGCCATCAACACCCATTTGCTGATGATCGTCTCGGCGCTCGCCGGCACCGGCCTTTCCCTCATTTTGCCGGGTTTGACCGGCGGCGGCCGAGGCCGCATCCAGCGCGCCGACTAGCGGCAAAAAGAATCCGCCCGACCGGTTGCGCTTTTTCCGGCGTGCGGTTATAAGCGCGCGTCCGAACGGTCCGGCAGGGCATGCCGTGGCCGTTCTTTACGCTTGAGATGGGCTTCATCCGCCCGCCTCTCAATAACCAGAACAATGGAGTAGCAAAATGCCCAAGATGAAGACGAAGTCGTCTGCCAAGAAGCGGTTCAAGATCACCGCGACTGGCAAGGTGTTGTCGGCAGCTGCCGGCAAGCGCCATGGCATGATCAAGCGCAGCAACAAGTTTCTTCGCAACGCCCGCGGAACCATGGTTCTGGCTGAACCCGATGGCCGCAAGGTGATCAAGAATTACCTGCCGAACGGTCTCTGAGACCAGCGGTTTTTTGTTGTTATAAGGAGATCATGAAATGGCACGTGTAAAAAGAGGCGTAACTTCCAGCGCCAAGCACAAGAAGGTTTTGAAGGCAGCCAAGGGTTTCTACGGCCGCCGAAAGAATACGATCCGCGCTGCAAAGGCTGCCGTCGATCGTTCGATGCAGTACGCAACGCGCGACCGCAAGGTCAAGAAGCGGAATTTCCGCGCCCTGTGGATCCAGCGCATCAATGCCGCCGTTCGCGAGCATGGCCTGACCTATGGCCGCTTCATCGACGGCCTCAGCAAGGCCGGCATCGAAGTCGACCGCAAGGTGATGTCCAACATGGCCATCACCCAGCCGGAAGCTTTTGCCGTGCTGGTCGAAGCCGCCAAGAAGAACCTTTCCTACCTGAAGGACAAGGGCACCGTAAACGAGTTTGAACGCGCAGTCGGTTAAGACCAGCGCTTCCCACTCTATATTATCTTTGGGAAACCCGCGCTGGCAGGCTAGCGCGGGTTTTTTCTTGCCTCTTTCTGAATGTCATCCGTAAACATACGAGCGATCCATGTCCGATCTCGACCAGTTGAAACAATCCATTCTGTCGGAAATCGCTGCCGCTTCCGATGAGGCGGCGATCGAAAACGTCCGCGTCAATGCGCTCGGCAAAAAGGGTTCGGTTTCCGAGCTTCTGAAGACGCTCGGCGGCATGAGCCCGGAGGAGCGCCAGACGCGTGGTGCTGCGATCAATCTCATCAAGACGGAAATCACGGCTGAGATTGCCACCCGCAAGGCTGATCTCAAGGATCAGGCGATCAACGAGCGGCTGGCGCGCGAGACGCTGGATGTCACGCTGCCGGTCCGTTCATCGCCTGCCGAGCGCGGCCGTATCCATCCGATCACCCAGATCATCGACGAGATCACCGCGATCTTCGGCGACATGGGTTTCTCGATCGCCGAAGGTCCGGATATCGAGACAGATTATTACAATTTCACGGCGCTGAATTTCCCCGAGGGCCATCCGGCCCGCGAGATGCACGACACGTTTTTCCTGCCGCCCAATGCGAAGGGCGAGCGGAAGGTGCTGCGCACGCATACGTCGCCGGTGCAGATCCGCACCATGGAGAGCCAGCAGCCGCCGATCCGCATCATCATTCCTGGCAAGACCTACCGGCAGGATTCCGACGCCACCCATTCGCCGATGTTCCATCAGGTCGAGGGTCTGGTGATCGACAAATCTGCCAATGTCGCCAATATGCGCTGGGTGCTGGAAGAATTCTGCAAGGCGTTCTTCGAAGTGCCGTCGGTCAACATGCGCTTCCGGCCATCCTTCTTCCCCTTCACCGAGCCTTCGGTCGAGGTCGATATCCAGTGCGACCGTTCGGGCGACGTCATCAAGTTCGGCGAGGGCAATGACTGGATGGAAATCCTCGGCTGCGGCATGGTGCACCCGAACGTGCTGCGCGCCGGTGGCCTCGACCCGGATGTCTATCAGGGTTTCGCCTGGGGCATGGGGCTCGACCGCATCGCCATGCTGAAATACGGCATGCCCGACCTGCGCGACTTCTTCAACGCCGATGTCCGCTGGATGAACCATTACGGCTTCCGCCCGCTCGACCTGCCGACGCTGTTCGGCGGGCTGAGTGCTTAAGTCATGCCGACTCTGCTGATTTGGCATAGTTACAAATTCAGGTTCTATGCCTTGGATCGGGATGAGCCGCACAAACCTATCCATCACCGAAATCCAGGCGCTTGTGCCGATTGCCTAAACTGAGAACCAAGACATGAAATTCACACTCTCCTGGCTCAAAACCCATCTCGATACCGACGCGAGCCTAGAAGCCATCTGCGAGCGGCTGACGCTGATCGGCCTTGAAGTCGAGCATGTCGATGACAAGGCGAGCTTCAAGCCCTTCGTGATCGCCAAGGTTCTGACGGCTGAAAAACATCCACAGGCCGACAAGCTCAAGGTGCTCAGCGTCGATACCGGCGGGGCCAAGCCGGTACAGGTGGTCTGCGGTGCGCCGAATGCGCGCGCCGGCCTGATCGGCGCCTTCGCCCCTCCCGGCGTCTATGTTCCCGGCATCGACGTGACGCTTGCCGTTGGCAATATCCGCGGCGTCGAAAGCCACGGCATGATGTGCTCGGAAAAGGAACTCGAGATTTCCGACAGTCATGACGGAATCATCGATCTGCCCGCCGATGCGCCGGTCGGCACGTCCTTCGCCAGCTATTACGGCATCGATGATCCGATGATCGAGATCAACCTGACGCCGAACCGTCCGGATTGCACCAGTATTTACGGTATCGCCCGCGATCTCGCCGCCTCCGGCATGGGTACGCTCAAGACCCGGCCGGCGCCAAACTTCGCCGTTTCCGGCGAGACGCAGGTCAAGGTGCTCCTGGATTTCAGCGACGAAGACAAGGGCCTGTGCCCTGGCTTCGCACTGCGGCTGGTACGCGGCGTCAGGAATGGCCCGAGCCCGGTCTGGATGCAGAAACAGTTGCGCGCCATCGGCCAGCGGCCGATCAACGCGCTGGTCGATATCACCAATTACATGACCTTCGACCAGGGTCGGCCGCTGCATGTCTTCGATGCCGCCAAGGTCAAGGGCAACCTCGTCGTCCGCCGCGCCAAGGACGGTGAGAAAGTGCTGGCCCTTGATGGCCGCGAATACACTCTTTCGCCGGCTAACGTTGTCATTTCAGACGACAACGGTGTCGAATCGATCGGCGGCATCATGGGCGGCGAACATTCCGGCTGCGATGCGAACACCGTCGATGTGCTGATCGAATCCGCACTCTGGGATCCGCTGAATGTCGCCCGCACGGGCCGTGGGCACGGCATTATCACCGATGCGCGCTATCGCTTTGAGCGTGGCGTCGATCCGGAATATATGGTGCC
This sequence comes from Rhizobium sp., assembly GCA_028290545.1. Classification (GTDB taxonomy): domain Bacteria; phylum Pseudomonadota; class Alphaproteobacteria; order Rhizobiales; family Rhizobiaceae; genus Rhizobium_E. Next base: position 46,475 of record JAQGJP010000017.1, read on the forward strand.
GGGTCTCGAGCGCGCCACGGAACTGGTGCTGGAACTCTGCGGCGGCGTGGCGGCGAAAACCGATGTCGTCGGCTATCAGGGTTATTCTTCGAAGGCTGTCATTTTCCCGCTGTCGGAAGTCAAGCGCCTGACCGGCATCGAGATTCCCAAGGCGGAAAGCCTCGATATTCTCGACCGGCTCGGATTCAGGACAGAGGGCACGGGAGACACGGTGACGGCTTACGTGCCGTCCTGGCGTCCGGATGTCGACGGCAAGGCCGATCTGGTCGAGGAAATCATGCGCATCCATGGCATCAACGAGATCAAGCCGCAGGCGCTGCCGCGTCTCGGCGACGTCAACGCCAAGATCCTGACGGTGCTGCAGATCCGCACGCGACTTGCCAAGCGCGCACTTGCCGCGCGCGGCATGCTGGAAGCGGTCACCTGGTCGTTCATTCCAGCCGAGCAAGCCACTTTGTTCGGTGGCGGCAGCGCGAGTCTCAAGCTCGAAAACCCGATCGCCGCCGATATGTCCGACATGCGGCCGTCGCTGCTGCCGGGCCTGCTCACCGCAGCCCAGCGCAATGCGGACAAGGGCTTTGGCGATGTGGCGATTTTCGAGGTCTCGGGCCTCTATGAGGACGACACGCCCGACGGGCAGCGCCGGATTGCCGGCGGTATCCGCCGTGGGACCGCAACGCTGGCCGGCGCCGGGCGCCTGTGGTCGAATGCCGCCAAGGGCGGCGGCAAGCCAGTCGATGTCTACGATGCCAAGGCCGATGCGCTGGCGGTGCTGGAAGCCTGCGGCTTCCCGGCCGCCAATCTGCAGATCGAGCAGGGCGGCCCTGCCTGGTATCATCCGGGACGTTCGGGCACGATCAAGATGGGTCCGAAGCTGGTGATCGGCCATTTCGGTGAATTCCATCCGCGCGTGCTGGAGGCATTGGACGTAACCGGCGCGCTGTGTGGCTTCGAGATCGTGATCGACAAGCTGCCGGAACCCAAGAAGAAGGCCACCCGCACCAAGCCGGTGCTGGAACTTTCACCGTTCCAGGTGGTCAGACGCGACTTCGCCTTCGTGGTCGATCGCAAGGTCGAAGCCGGCGCGATCCAGAAGGCAGCCGGCAGTGCCGACCGCAAGCTGATTTCGGGCGTGACCATCTTCGACATTTTCGAAGGCGCCTCGCTCGGCGAGAACAAGAAGTCGGTGGCGATCGAGGTTTCCATCCAGCCGTCGGACCGGACGCTGACCGACGAGGATTTCGAGGCGCTGACCGGCCGAATCATCGCCAATGTCGAGAAAGCGACCGGCGGGGTGTTGCGGGGTTAGTCCATCCGGTCTTCGAGCTTTTTGAGACGACGCTGGTCATAGGCGACACTTCGGTGTGCGACGCTTATGACCAGCTTCTCGCCGACCCTACCAGCCAAAAACCTTCCGCGCATTGCGCAGAGGCTTCATCTCCGGCTCGACCCAGTTGCTGGGCGGCACGAGCAGATCGTGGGGCATTTCAGGCGCGGGCAGGTCGTTCAGCCAGAGCCACACCTTCATGCACAGCCAGGCATCCTCAAGCGCACCGTGCTGCTTGCCTCGGCCCTTGAGGCCCATATGGTCGAGCACCTTGTCGAGCCCGCCCGGCCGCGCATGCTTGGTCTTGTAGGCGCGCATGGTGCAATTGAAGCGGGACGGCGCGAGCGTGTGTCCGCAGAGAGTGAATTCGGTACGGAGAAAACGCTCGTCAAAGGCGGCATTGTGGGCGATCACCAGTTCCGAGCGTTCGAAGGGCTGCAACACCTCATCGGCATGGGTCGAGAAGTCCGGCTGGTATCGCAGCGTCCAATCGTCATAACCATGCACCGCGGCGGCAAATGGATTGCTTGCGCGCCCGGGATTGAAAATCATGTGGCCGGTGCTGGCGGCACTCTCGCCATCGCGCAGTGCTTCGAGATCCAGTTCGACATAACCGAGCGTGATCACCCGGTCGTCATAGGTGAGCCCGGTGGTTTCAACATCGACGAACAGGAGTTTCCTGGGATATTTGGCTGTCACTGGGGATTCCGCGCACGGAGAAATCGGTCATCAGGCATTAGAATCCCCGAATCCGTCTGGCAAGCAGAATGCCAAATCATTTCGGAATCCGCATCCGATATCGCACATGCCCGTCATGCTTGACATAGGAATCATAGAGCTTGCGGGCGGTCGTGTTGCTTTCGTCCGTATGCCAGTAGAGCCTCTCCCAGCCATTCCTCTTGCAGAGGGCGACGAGGTCGTCGAGCAGCGCCCGGCCGATGCCCGACCCCCGGAATTTGGCGTCGAGGTAGAGATCTTCGAGATAGCAGTCATTGTCCCTCACCCAGGTCGAGGGGTGCGAGAGATGGATCGCGAAGCCCGCCAGTTCGCCGTCCTTGTCTGCCACCCGCATCGAGACGGCCGAGGCAGGATCGAGGATGCGCGACCATGTGGCTGCGGTAACCTCGGGATCGAGAGTGACCTTGTAGAACGCGAGATAGCCATCCCAGAGGCGTCGCCACGCCTGCTCGTCTTCGGGCCGGGCATCTCTGATCTCGAGCGACATGGAATTTCCTCCTGATTTTCATGCAGATCGCTTTTGCCTTGCCGGGCGAAAGTAGGCAAGAGCCCATGGCCGAAACAGCAGTTCAGATTATGATTGACATTATTTGTTTTGTTAGCTAAATAGACAAATAACAACGAGTGAGGCGAACGACATGCAGCAGGATCAGCTCAGTTCGATTTTTTCCGCCCTCGCGGACCCGACAAGACGGGCCATTCTCGCGCGACTTTCGACTGGCGAGGCCTCGGTCGGCGAACTTGCTGAACCGTTCGATCTGGCGCTGCCCACCGTTTCCCGCCATATCGATGTGCTCGAAGATGCGGGCCTGATCGTCCGGCATCGGCAGGCGCAGTGGCGGCGCTGCGAATTCCAGCGTGAGCCGCTGATCGCTGCCAATGAATGGATCAGCCGCTATGTGGCCTTCTGGGAAAGCAGGCTCGATGCGCTGGCCGATCTTGTCGCGGAACCTGCCCCGCCCGCCAAAAAGCCTGAATCGGGCAAGGACCGCAAATGAGCCATCCACCGATCCAGATGCGTCGGGTGCTGAAGGCTTCCCGGGAGAAAGTGTTCGAGGCACTGACAGACCCCGATCTGATCCGCCTCTGGATGTGCCCGAAGGATTTCGAGGTCATCCTGATCGAAACGGATCCGCGCATCGGCGGTCGGTTCCGGCTGGAGATGCGGGCGCCGGACGGCGGCATCTATCCCGCCACCGGCGCCTATGAGGAAATCCGCGCGCCGGAAAAGCTGGTCTATTCCTGGCTCTGGGAACCGATCCATGCGCTGGCGGGCATCGAGACCAGGATCAGCGTCGAACTGACCCGACAGGGCGCGGAAACGCTGCTGGTCATGACGCATTTCGGTCTGCCGACCGAAAACGAACGCCGGGGCCACCAAAAGGGCTGGACCGGTGGACTCGATAAACTTGAACTTCTGTTTCAATAAAGGAGAATGTCATGGATGCGATTGTCAATGCCGATATCCGCAATCATCCGGTGGTGTCCCGCGAGGAATGGACGACGGAACGACTGGAGCTTTTGAGACGCGAGAAGGAATTCAGCCGCCTGCGCGACGACCTCGCCGCCGCCCGGCGCAGCCTGCCATGGGTGAGGATCGACAAGGACTATCTGTTCGACGGCCCCGATGGCAAGCAGGCGCTTCGTGAGCTGTTCGATGGGCGCAGCCAGTTGATCATCTACCACTTCATGTTCGGGCCGGGCTGGGAACAGGGCTGCCCGAGTTGTTCCTTCGTCGCCGACCATATCGACGGTGCCACCATTCATCTGGCCGATCGTGACGTGACGCTGTTGGCGGTATCGCGCGCGCCGCTTGCCGAACTCGAGCCGTTCCGTGCAAGAATGGGTTGGCGGTTCAAGTGGCTGTCGTCCAATGGCTCGGACTTCAACTACGATTTCGGCGTCTCTTTCCCGAAGGCGGATGTTGAACGTGGCATGGCGCCCTACAATTACGGCAGCTGGATCGCGCCGATCGAAGATCTCCAGGGTGCAAGCGTCTTCTACAAGGACGATGCGGGAGAGGTTTTCCACACATATTCGACCTATGGCCGCGGTATCGAACTGCTTGTCGGCGCGTATAACTACCTCGACCTGGCACCCAAGGGCCGCAACGAGGATGGGCTCAGCTACCCCATGGCCTGGGTAAGACATCATGATCGCTATGACCCTCAGCCGAACAAGCTGATGTCCTGTTGCCTATGATTGATTGTGTCGATCTTCCGAGGCTCGACTTCGTTTCGCGGTCGAGCACCTCAGGATGAGGACGTCTGAGGCACCGCCTTGCCGCAGACCCTCACCCTGAGGCGCTTTTTCAATGCAGCTGACACATCCTCGAAAGGGCCGGTGCGACAAAACGGAGGTACGTCCATCAATTCCGCGATTGCAAGAGCGGCTCTCTGCCAATATGGTCGTCTCAACCAACAACGAAGGGAAAGACACATGCTGCGCTTCGGGATCATTTCGACTGCAAGAATTGGTGAAGAACTGGTTGTCCCCGCTATCCAGGATGCGGAAAACTGCGTGGTGACGGCGGTCGCCAGCCGCGATCTCGGCAGGGCCCGCGCCATGGCCGACAGGTTCTCGGTACCGCATGCCTTTGGGTCCTATGAAGAAATGCTGGCTTCCGACAAGATCGACGCGGTCTATATTCCACTCCCGACATCACAGCATGTCGAATGGACGATCAAGGCGGCCGACGCCGGCAAGCATGTGCTTTGCGAAAAGCCGATCGCGCTCAAGGCCGATGAAATCGACCAGCTGATCGAGGCGCGCGACCGCAATAAGGTGCTGGTGTCCGAGGCCTATATGGTCACCTATTCGCCAGTCTGGCGGAAGGTTCGCTCGCTGCTGCAGGAAGGTGCGATCGGCACGCTTCGCCACGTGCAGGGCGCGTTCACCTATTTCAACCGCGATCCCGGCAATATGCGCAACATTCCGTCGCTCGGCGGCGGCGGGCTGCCGGATATCGGCGTCTACCCGACGATCAGCACGCGTTTCGTCACCGGCAAGGAGCCGCTGAAGATCCAGGCCCGTACCGATCGCGATCCGGAATTCGGCACCGATATCTATTCCTCGGTCAAGGCCGACTTCGGGACTTTCGAACAGAGCTTCTACATTTCGACGCAGATGGCCGCCCGGCAGGTCATGGTTTTCCATGGCGACAAGGGCTTTATCGAGGTGAAATCGCCTTTCAACGCCAATCGCTATGGCGCCGAAGAGCTGGAACTCACCAATCAGAACCACTCCGAGTCGCAGCATTTCCGTTTCCAGGATTGCCGCCAGTACAAGTTGGAGGCCGAAGCGTTTACGCGCGCGGCGCTTGGCGGCAAGGACGAGATCGTCACGCTCGAAAGCTCGAAGCTGAACCAGAAGGTGATCGACGCGATCTATCGCGCTTCCGAAAAGGACGGCTGGGAGCCAGTCTGATCAACGAGGTCTGACCAACAAGAATGAGCGCTCGGCCGACCGGCCAAGCGCTCTTTGTTTCATCGGCTCTCGACGGGTCAGGCCGCTACCAGAGGCTGCCGTCCCCTCAGGCCGATCATTTTCAGCAGCATGATGTCGGCGACCGCGACCGCCACGACCGCAATCGATGCGACGCCGAGGCCGGACAGCCTGTTCCACTCGGCGATCAAAAGGGTAGCGCTGGCGACGACCCAGAGCACGTCACCGATGATCGCGAACCGAACCGCAGCCGGAGGCAGAGATTCGGTGCGGCCGGCGGCGAGATGGAAAATGCCCCAGGCAATGAGAAAAACACCGATGCCGAGCACTGCCTGACTTGCAAAGGCGGGGCCGAGCAGGCCGGCGATCGGCGCAGGGAAAGCCGCAAGCACGGCGCCGGCGAGGAGCGAAAACCCGCCATCGGCGAGCATGACGATTTTCAGAAGATTGCGCTTGATAAGGTCGAGCATGGGATATTCCTTTCGTTGATGACGGCTCAATCATCAGCGCGATCGGGAAGCAAACCAATTACCTTTGAGGTAATGGATTTCCTTCAGCCGATCCGCTTTGATCGGCCCGCAATCAAGGAGATCAAGCATGCAGTTTGGCGAACATCTGAAGGAATGGCGCAGCCACAGGCGGATGAGCCAGCTCGACCTGGCGGTCGAAGCGGGTATTTCCGCCCGCCATCTCTCTTTCCTGGAGACCGGCCGTTCGCGCCCGACAGAGGGTATGATCGTGCGCCTGTCGTCAGTGCTCGATATTCCGGCGCGCGATCAGGGAATGCTGTTTTCCGCCGCCGGCTTCCGGCCGCGCTTCGCCACAAAACCCGCGACGGCGCTGGATAGGTTGCCAGCGGTGATCGCCCAGGCGATCCGGCTGATCCTTGACCGGCATGATCCTTACCCCGGCGTCGTTTTCGATCATGAATACAATATCCTTGCCGCCAATGCCGCCTTCGCAAACCTTACCGGAATGGCGGGGGTGACGGTCGCGCCGGGCGACAATTTCCTCGATGCCTATCTTGGTCCGACACAGCTGCGCTCGATCATCGTCAACTGGCAGCCGTCAGCCGCCGATCTCGTCCATCGCATCCGGGGAGAGGCCTGGCTGCAGGGGCCACGCTCGCCGCTTGCCAAGCGTATCGAACGCATCGCCGAGCATCCGGATATTCTGGCGGCGCTGCAGGCGTTTCCGGAGAGCGAGCGCCTGCCGGTGTTGCCGATCGAGATGAAAATCGGTGCCAAGCGCTTCAGCTGGATCACCACGCTGACAAGCTTCGGATCGGTGCAGGATGCGCTGGTGCAGGGGGTGATGATCGAATCCTTCTTCCCGGCGGATGAGGAAACGAAGAACCATTTCGAAAAGGATGAAACCCTTTAACTGTTGATCGCCACCATGCCGCCGATGATCAGCGCCACGCCGAGGAAATAGCGCAGTGTCAGCGCTTCGCCGAGGAAGAGCTGGGCGAGCAGCGGCACGAAGCAGAATGTCAGCCCCATGAAGGAATAGGCAATGGTCAGCGGCACCTGTTTCAGCACGAAGATCCAGACGATCGTGCCGAAGCCGTAAAGTGCCAGTGCGGCCAGAAAGAGCGGGTTGAGAGCGAGACTGGTCAAGCCCCTGGCGTCCAGTCCTCCGGTCGAGGCGCTTGTCAATTTGAACAGGACCTGGCCGGCGGCGATCAGGAAGGGTGTTCCCAACAGTCCGACCCAGATTGCCGCCGGGAAATTCAGGGGCATTGGCGCTTAATCCCGGTCTTCGCAATAGAAGATATCGCGGCCGATATCCTCACAGACATAGCGGGGCGGCACCGGATGGACCGCGCGCAGGAAGGAATGGGTATAGGGGAAGAAATTGAAATGCGGATTGAAGGTATAGCGCGATTCCCGCTCACGCGGCACGACGATGACCAGCCGCTTTCTGGCGATCCGGCGAAGTTCGGCGATCGCCTCGCGGTATTCGAGCACGTGTTCGATGACGTGGGTGCAGATGACCGTGTCGAATTCGCCATCGGCAAATGGCAGATTCTCGATCTTGGCGGCGACATATTCGATGCCGTCGAGCTTCGATGCATCGTCGATGACGAAATCGACGCCGGTCAGTCGGTCGAAGCTGCTCGAGGTCTTGATGCGGCTCAGAAGCGCGCCGGTGCCGCAGCCGACATCACAGACGCTCTCGCCCTTGATCGACTGGACGATGCGCTTGATGCAGGCTTCGGAGTTGTCGGTCCCTTCATGCACACGCGGGTGATTGCGGTAGAGATCGGCATATTCCTCGGCTGTCAGGAACGGTGCCCGTTCGCGGAATTGCGCCAGATGATCGATATGGCTGCCCCATGCGAGCTTCGCCATGCCCCGGAAGAGCTGCGAATCCCTGACCACGGGAGGCAGGATATCCTCGATCACGTAGCGGATGCGATTGGTCATTTCGCGGTTCATGGCATTGTCCTTACGCGGCGCTGTCAGGCGGCTTTCTGATTGGCGGCGGCGGGCGCCTGTTCGGTGGTCGGGGCCTGCTCGCTGAAGGTGAAGCTCGGGCGCGCAAAACCGAACGCGCCGGGTATTGCGAGATAGCGCAAGCGCAGTTGCTCGACGCGCGAGCGGGCGACCGAATCAAGGATCAGCCCGGCCATGAACATGCCGAAAGACATGCCGATCGTGGTCACGGCAAGAATCCAGGTCGGCATGCGCTGAACGAGACCGGTGGTGAAGAATTCGTAGAACACCGGCAGGGAGAAACCAATGCCGAGGCACATCAGGCCCGCCGATAGAATGCCGAAAAATGCGAAGGGCCTGGTTTCCTTCATCAGCATGGCGAACATCCAGAGAATCCTGCCCCCGTCGCCGAAGGTCGAAAGCTTGGAATGCGAGCCTTCCGGACGGCGGCCGTAATCGAGTTCGATCTCGCAGACCGGCAGCTTCAGGCGCGAGGCATGCACCGACATTTCGGTCTCGATTTCAAAACCGTTGGAAACCGCCGGGAAGCTTTTGACGAAGCGGCGCGAGAAGGCGCGATAGCCCGAGAAGATATCGGTGAAATCCTTGCCGAAGATCGAGCGATAGAGCCGGTTGAAGAGCATGTTGCCAAACGCGTGGCCCTGGCGTCCGGCGTCGATTTTCACGTCGCGGCGGGTGCCGACCACCATGTCGGCGCGCTCGGTGATCAGCGTGTTGATGAGGTCTTCGGCATCCTCGGGCGCATAGGTGCCGTCGCCATCGGCCATGAGATAGATGTCGGCATCGATATCGGCGAACATCCGGCGGACGACGTTGCCTTTGCCCTGGCGGCGCTCGCGGAACACGGTTGCGCCGGCAAGGGCCGCGCGCATCGCCGTTTCGTCGCGGGAATTGTTGTCATAGACATAGATGCGTGCGGTCGGCAGCGCCCGGCGGAAATTGGTCACGACCTCGCCGATCGTCAGCGATTCATTGTAGCAGGGGATCAGCACCGCGATTTCGTAACTGTCGTGCATGGTTCTCTTCCCGGAATGCGATCGACCCGGCGCGCCCGGATATCCGCGCCTTTACTATTTCTTGAGAAGGTTAAGGCTAGGTTTCAAACGGACAGAACCTGGTAGCGATGAGTTCCCGATTATGAAAGATGGTAAAGAAGCTGCATCTGCATGGCAGCCCGCCCACAGCTGGCGCACGGGCTCTATGGACGGAGATGCCGCAAAATACGGCTTCTGGAGCATCGTGGCGCTTTTCAGCCTTGCCGCGATTCTGTTTCAGCTCGGAGCGCATTTCACCCATTATACCGATTATATCGGCCCCGATCCGGACGATTCGATGCGGCTGGTCGAGGTGCGCGACTTCCTGGCGGGGCAGAACTGGTTCGATCTGACACAGTACCGGCTCGGCCCCGATGGCGGCACGCTGATGCACTGGTCACGGCTGATTGACCTGCCGATTGCGGCGCTCATATCCTTCTTCTCACTTTTTCTGTCGCAGCAAGGCGCCGAAGCCGCCGCCGCCCTTGTCTGGCCTCCCCTGCTTCTCTTTCCCTTGATGGCTTCGACCGGACTTGCCGCTTATCGCATCGGCGGACGACACGCGATGCTGATGGCACTGGGCCTCGCCGTGCTTTTCACCTGCGCAATCATTCGTTTCCGGCCGGGCGCGCTGGATCACCACAATGTCCAGCTGGTGCTGGTCGTTTTCATCGCCGCCATGCTGATCGATCCCTTGGCGCGCGCATCGAATTTCGCCGCAGCCGCGCTCGCCTGTGGCCTGGCGCTGGCGATCGGGGTGGAAACCACGCCTCTGGTAGCGGTGACCGCCGCAACCGTTTCCATCCTCTGGGCAATCCATGGCGAACGCTACCGACGGGCGGCGATCGGTTTCGGGCTGGCCTTCGCAATCGGCACCGGCGCGCTGTTTTTCGGCACCACGCCGGCACGGCTTTATTCGATGGTGACCTGCGATACGCTGTCGGTCGGCTTCTTCGCGCTGGCGGCCGCTGGCGGACTGGGCCTGGCCGCAGCCGCAGGAGCACTGACAGGTAAGGGAATATTCCTTCGTCTGGTGTCACTTGCGGCGATCGGCGGTGGTGTACTGGCGCTGACCCTTGCAGTGGCGCCGCAATGCCTCGGCAATCCGTTGAACGATCTCGACCCGCTGCTCAAGACAATGTGGCTCGGCAGCATCACCGAGGCGCAATCGATCGTCGCGGAAATGGCGGTCGATCCATCGACTGCCGGCGGTTTCTATGCGGTCGGGCTGATTGCCATCGCGGTCTGCGCCTTCCGCATCCGGCACGGTCAGCAGGCGCTCGCCCATGCCATTCTGCTGGTTCTGATCGCCGTCAGCTGGGCGGTGACCGCCTACCAGATCCGCGGAATGATATTCGCGAACTTCCTCGCCTTCATTCCGCTGTCGGCACTGATCGCCGACCTTCGCGACATCTATCGCGCGCGCCAGAACGATATGCGGGCGGCCGCGGCTTTCGTGTTCTCGGCACTGGCCAGCATTCCATCCGTCTGGACGTTCTCCGGCGTCGTCGTGGTGGAGGCGGGTTCGGCACTCGCCGGAACGCCATCGAAGCCCGAGGATGACAGCGTCGATGTCTGTACCTCTGCTGAAAGCCTGAAACCGCTTGCCCTGTTGCCGGTCGGCCGCATTCTCGCCACCGCCAACCCCGGCGCCGCGCTGTTGCGCTTCACGCCGCATTCGGTGCTGACGGCCAATTATCATCGCAACCAGACCGGCATGGTGGAGGCTTTGAAAGCCGGCATGGCATCGCCGGCGGATGCCGTCGGCATGCTGCATCGGGACAAGGTCGATTATGTGCTGGTCTGCGATGGCGATCCTCAGGTGGAAATGCTGAAGGCAAAATCCCCGGAAGGCCTGTTCTCACGGCTTGCGAATGGCGAGATTCCCGAATTCCTCGAGCCGGTCGAAGGTATCGACAAGCGGATGAAGCTGTTCCGGGTTCTCTGAGAAAGGAGCCGGCCCGATACAACCGAGCCGGCTCGCCGCCCTCAAACCAAAGCGACGATATTGCTCGCACTGGTACCGGTGGCCATGATCTTGGTCAGCCGCACCGGCAGCAACGCCCCGGATGGCACCGAAGTGAATGTGACGCTGGCGCCCGAAAGCAGCAATGCGGCGATATTGCCGCCGGTGCCCACATAGACCCCGCGCGTGGTTTCCGAAAGCAACGACGAATCGCTGGGCGCGACGGCAAAACCATGACTGGCCGAGCCGGCTATCGACGGGGATGAATTCTGAAATCTGTCTGCCATGAAAAGCTCCTGATAATGGAAAACAGGAGCATTCTCCCACAGTGGCGGGATGCGGGGATAAACGCGGATCGACCGCGCGTTTTCAGCGCTTGCGAAGCCGGACGCGGATGCCGTTTTCGGAACGCAACGTCAACCGCGCAACCGGTTTCGGCACATGATCCTCGACCGGCAGAATCTCATAATGCCGGGCGATCATAGACAGGATGATCGCCGATTCCTGCAATGCGAAGGAGGCGCCGAGGCAGACGCGCGGTCCCTGGCTGAAGGGCATATAGGCCGAGCGGATCGCCTCTTTCTCATCCTCGCGGGAGAAGCGATCCGGATCGAACATATCCGGATTCTTCCAGATATCGCGATGCCGATGCAGCAGCCAGAGCGAAATGAAGATCGCGGAGCCTTTTTTGACATTCTTGTCGCGCATCATCTCCGGAACGGTGATATCGCGCGGCACGACCGAAACTGGCGGATAAAGCCGCAGCGTCTCGCGGAATACATCGCGCGTCAGCTTCAAAAACTTGAAATTGCGCGGCGAGAAACCACCCTCGCCACCGAACGCCAGTTCGGTCTCGGCATGCATGCGATCCTGCACGTCCCTGTCGCGTGAGATCAGGTAAAGCGCCCAGGACAGCGCACTTGCCGAGGTCTCGTGGCCGGCGAGGAACATCACCGCGATCTGGTCCACCAGCTCCTTTTCGGAAAAGCGCGAGCCGTCATTGTCGCGGGCTGATATCAGCGAGGACAGGATATCCTGCGGCGGATTTTCCGGATTGGTCTGGAGAAGCTCGAAGCGTTTGCGCACCATGCGCGCCAGCGGACCACGGATATTGCGGGCGTGGCGGATGGCGCGCAGCCGCGGGATCGAGAGCGCCTGCGGCAGGCCGGCCATGTTCCAGACACCGTGGATATAGGCGAGTTCCTGATAATGGTTGAAGGCATTGAAGATGATTTCGGCTTCGTCGCGCGGCAGCGGTTCGGAGAAGATCGTCCGGAAGATGATGTCGGCGGTAACATGCGCCATCTCGAAATCGATCTGCACCTCGCGGCCATCGGCGACCGCGTCGAGCCGCGCCTTCATTTCATTGGCCGAGTCCATCATCAGCGGAAAGACTTCCGAGATGCGGGCGAATTCGAAAGCCGGATTCATCATCCGGCGCTGCTTCTTCCAGGTCTCGCCATTGGAGACGAAAATGCCGTTGCCGAGGATCTGATGAAGGACGGTGCCCATCAGGTCGCTCTTCGGATAGAGATCGACGTCCGAGGCGAGAATACGGTTGATCATGTCGGGTTGTGTCAGGAAATAGAACCGGCGCCGGAGACCGGTGAACTCCCCCATCTTCATCGAATAGCTGCGCTCGAACAGCACGTCGAGCGAGGAATGGCGGCCCTTCATGATGCGGGTCAACGGCGAGGGCCGATCCTTGCGGATAAGCGGCATGGGGCCGATGATACGTTTGGCCATGGCGTCAGCCTTTCCTGAAGAATGGCTTGGCATTCGGCCGCTTGCCATAACGATCCCGGGCTCGCTCGGTCCCGCCGATCAGAAGCACGAAGTCGTAGAGATCGCTGTCGAGTTCGATATTGTCATTGGCTTGCAAATAGAAGAAGTGCATCAGCATGCGGGCGTATCGCGCCTCGTTCATATGGCTTTCGGTGAAAATCCTGTGGAATTGCGCGTTCAGGTGCCGGGGCATGGCCTTGGGAGGCTTCGGCAAGAAGTCCAGCACGTTTATCATTGCAAAGCAGGCGCCGTCCGGCGGTGACGAAAAATCGAGCCAGGTGAAATCCGGAAAGCGCGCAAATCGCGACAGCTCCTCGTGATACCAGTTGGGACGCTTACGGAACGATGAAAGCGCCTGCGTCTGGCCGAGCGTCACCAGTGCCAGCGGCGAATCCTTGCTACCCAGGTCCGGTCGCCGTTCGAGCACCCGTGCGGCCACGATCGTCGCCAGGCTGGTTCCATAGCTATGGCCGATGATCAGCGCCTCATCCGGATTGCCCTCCTCAATGGCGGCGATCACATGGTCGGCCATCTGGTTGAGCCGCTCATCGAGACCCGGCACATGATCGCGGGAGACAATCATCTTGTTGGCGAAGATGCCGATCCGGCCATTCCACTCCGGCTTGTAGCGGTCCATGTTCCTGCGGATCCACCAGAGCCCGGAAGCCCCAAGCGCGATCAGCAGAACCGCCATGGCCTTGCCGATGATTCCCGGAAAGAAATAGAGGCCGAGAAGCCCGACCAGCGGCAGGAGGAAGCCGAGGCCGTGGATAAGGGCAACGCTCGCCGGTGCCGCCATGACGATCGCGATCGGCCAGCTTTCACGAATGGTCCGGAAGAACACGCCATCGACCATCAGCCGCCAGAAGACACCGAGATTCTGCAGATAGACCAGCCAGTTGCGCTTTTCCCAATGCTCGCGGATGATATCGTCCCATTGCAGGAAATCGAACGTGGTCTCGCCTCTGCCGCTGGGCAGGTCGGATGTGATCGGCCAGCGGCGGACGAGCTTGCTGATATTCTTGCGGGCGCCGGTCTTGACCGGATAGCCTGACGCTGCACTCCACTTTTCGGTTTCCGTCACACAGCTCTTGTGCAGGAACAACACGCCGCGCGGATCATATCCGCTGATGAAGAACACCTGTCGGCGGAAGGGGCGAGTGGGATCGTCAGACATCGGTTACCGGGTTGGAACTGCAACGCAAGTTGATGCTCTAACCGATAAAGACATTCCGGTCTATTGATTTGGTCGATTTGAACCGGACACTGGCATAGGGGGCTTTTTGGAGACAGTATGGGCCATGACTTTCTTCGACAATGATTCGCCCACCAATCTCACGGAATACACCGTCACCGAGCTCTCCGGTTCGATCAAGCGGACGATGGAGGCCGCCTTCGACCAGGTGCGGGTGCGGGGCGAGATCTCGGGCTATCGCGGGCCGCATTCCTCCGGACATGCGTACTTCGCGCTGAAGGACGATCGCGCCCGACTGGAAGCGGTGATCTGGAAAGGCGCGTTTTCCAAGCTCAAGGTGCGGCCGGAGGAGGGCATGGAGGTGATTGCCACGGGCAAGATCACGACTTTCCCCGGTTCATCGAAATACCAGATCGTCATCGAAAGCCTGGAGCCGGCCGGTATCGGTGCGCTGATGGCGCTGATCGAGGAACGCAAGCGGAAATTCACCGCCGAGGGCCTGTTCGATCCCGGCCGCAAGCAACTCCTGCCCTTCATGCCGATGGTGATCGGCGTCGTGACATCGCCGACCGGCGCTGTCATCCGCGATATCCTGCACCGGATTTCCGATCGTTTCCCGCTGCATGTCATCGTCTGGCCGGTCAAAGTGCAGGGCGACGGCGCGGGCGTGGAAATCGCCAACGCCATCAACGGCTTCAACGCACTGGAACCCGGCGGGCCGATTGCCCGGCCGGATGTGCTGATCGTCGCACGCGGTGGCGGCAGCCTGGAGGATCTCTGGTGCTTCAACGACGAGATTGTCGTCCGGGCTGCGGCAAGCTCTGAAATTCCGCTGATTTCCGCTGTTGGTCACGAAACGGACTGGACGCTGATCGACCATGCCGCAGACCAGCGCGCACCGACGCCGACGGGCGCTGCCGAAATGGCCGTGCCGGTCAAGGCCGATCTGGAGGCGCAGGTGGCGAACCTCACCGCCCGCCTCTCAGGCTCCATGAACCGGCAGATGGACGGACGGCGGCGCGAATTGCG
>JAQGJP010000051.1 GCA_028290545.1 Rhizobium sp.
TGGGCCTCGCATCCGTCCCTTGCGTCCTGGAACCGATGAAAGCGCATGTCCCGCCTCGCCGGGCGACGCGCTGGCCCGGTGTAACCGAAAGGGAACGGCAGGGATTATAGGGCAGGCCGGGAGGGGGTGGATGAAAGTGGGGGATTTTGTGACGTTTCCTCTCCACGCGTCATCCTCGGGGGGGCGAGGTCGAGGCCACGTGGAGGGGTCGGAAGTGCACCGTGGGTGCTATCGCGCCTACACCACACTGGCGTTTAGGGCTTTGCAATTATCCGGGTTCGACGTATTGTTCGCACCGAAACAAGCAGGAAACCGCCGCGCCATGTTGAAATACGCGTTACTGATCGGCCTTGTGTTGCCCGTGTCTGCCTCGGCTGCCGATTATATCCAGGGCAGCGACGGCTTGCGCGAGGAACGGGGCTGCCCGTCCGAACAGAACGGCAATCACTATTGCATCGATGCGCCACCGGTCGAAAAAGTTACGACCGATTGCGAACCGGGAATGAATTGCACGCATATGCAGAGCGGCCAGCACTACAGCATCCAGTCGCCGGTGCGTCACGACTACTGACCGGCAACGTGGCGGACGGGAGTCAGATAAAATTCCGATGACGAGCGGTTCCGGCCTGCGAAAATCAGCGGACGCTCTTGTGCTTCATGGCGTATTCCATCGCCTCGGTGTCGCCGGGAAAGCCGATGAAGAACATCCGCAGTTTCTTCTCGTCCGGGGCGCCGCGTTTGCGGCAGATGATTTCCAGCATCATGGTCGGCCACTTGTAGTTCTCGCTCAGGCCCTTGACCATGTCGAAATTGCCGGCATCCGGCGCGTGGCCATCCCAGGCAAGGAACTGCGCACTTGACGTGAACCGGTCGAAGACGGCGTAGAAGGCATCCTTGTCGGCCGGAAATTTGCCTCGAAAGGCCGGATCACCAATCTGGAAACGTTCGTCATTATGCTTGGGGCTGTGCATGATGCCGGCGGCGATCGGCAGTTTGTTGAGCGCGATCCCGCATTTCAGGCCGAATTTCACGAAAGCGGCGCTGTCCTCGCGGTACTCGCCAACCAGGCCGGCAATGTCCTTGACCAGATCGGCCTGCATCTCGTGCGCCATAAAACAGTCTCCTCGCGTTTACGTGGGGCGGACATAGCATAAACTCCGCCACGAGCAATATCACGATCGATTGTGAAGGCTGCGATATCGCCGGTCAGCGACGTGGAAAAGCGGATCGGCCGCGCCCGCCCGCCTTGGCCTGATCCGTTCTCCATGCTAACAAATCGCCCATGAAAAATGGTGATCATCTCTTCCTCGTCGACGGCTCCGGCTTCATTTTCCGCGCGTTCCATGCGCTGCCGGCGCTGACCCGCAAATCCGACAAGCTGCCCGTGGGCGCCGTCTCGGGCTTCTGCAACATGCTGTGGAAGCTGCTGGTCGATGCGCGCAACACCGACGTGGGGGTGGTGCCGACGCATTTTGCGGTGATTTTCGACTATTCGGCGACGACCTTCCGCAAGCAGATCTATCCCGAATACAAGGCCAACCGCTCGGCCCCGCCCGAGGACCTGATCCCGCAATTCGGGCTGATCCGCGAGGCCACCCGCGCCTTCAACCTGCCCTGTATCGAGATCGAGGGCTATGAGGCCGACGACATCATCGCCACTTATGCCCGTCAGGCGGAAGCAGCCGGCGCCGAAGCGACGATCATCTCGTCCGACAAGGACCTGATGCAGCTCGTCAGCGATCGCGTCCACATGTATGACGGCATGAAGGACAAGCAGATCGGCATCGCCGACGTGATCGAGAAATGGGGCGTGCCGCCGGAAAAGATGATTGACCTGCAGGCGCTGACCGGTGATTCCACCGACAACGTGCCTGGCATTGCCGGCATCGGGCCGAAGACGGCCGCGACCCTGCTGCTGGAATATGGCGACCTCGAAACGCTGATGGCGCGCGCCGGCGAGATCAAGCAGGAAAAGCGCCGCGAAAGCATTCTCGCCGCCAAGGAACTCGTCAAAATTTCCAAGCAACTGGTGACGCTGAAGACCGACACGCCGGTGACCCTGCCGCTCGCCGACCTGGTGCTGGAGCCGCAGGACGGCCCGAAACTGGTGGGCTTCCTGAAGACGATGGAATTTACCACGCTGACCCGCCGGGTGGCCGACGCCTGCGGCTGCGACGCCAACGAGATCGAGCCGGCTTTCGTCAGGATCGAATGGGATGGCGCCGCCCGCGGACCCGATCTCGACAAGGGCGATGCGCCGAAAGCGGACGCGCCGCAGGCCGATGGCGCCGCAAAACCCGAGGGCGGGCTTGTTTCCGTCGCCAGGAACGGCGATCCGGTATTCGCGCCGCAAAAACTAGCCGACGACCGGGCGGCGCAATTCGCCACCCAGGCCTTCGATCATTCGACTTATGAGACGGTGCGCGACATCGACAGCCTGAAGCGCTGGGTGGCCATGGCGCGCGAAACCGGCGTGGTCGCCTTCGACACGGAGACGACGTCTCTCGATCCGATGCAGGCCGAACTCTGCGGCTTCTCGCTGGCGGTCGCCGACAACGGCCAGTCGCCGTCCGGGCCGCTGATCATGGCCTGTTACGTGCCGGTCGGCCACAAGACCGGCCGCGGCGATCTGCTCGGCGGCGGCATTGCCGATGGCCAGATCCCGGTGCGCGAGGCGCTCGACCTGCTGAAGGATCTGCTCGAGGACGATTCCGTGCTCGTGGTCGGCCAGAACATCAAATATGACTGGCTGGTGATGAAGCGCCACGGCATCGTGATTTCGACCTTCGACGACACGATGCTGATGTCCTACGTGCTGGACGGCGGCGGCAACACCACCCATGGCATGGATTCGCTTTCCGAGCGCTGGCTGGGCCACAAGCCGGTCGCCTACAAGGACGTCACCGGATCGGGCAAGTCTTCGATCACATTCGATATGGTGGAGATCGACAAGGCCACCACCTATGCCGCTGAGGATGCCGATATCACGCTGCGGCTCTGGCAGGTGCTGAAGCCGCGCCTCGTCGCCAAGGGGCTAAGCCGCGTCTACGAGCGGCTGGAGCGGCCGCTTGTGCCTGTGGTGACGCGCATGGAGGAGCGGGGCATTTCGATCGACCGGCAGATTCTGTCGCGGCTGTCTGGCGAACTGGCGCAATCGGCCGCCCGCATCGAGGACGAGATCTACCAGATCGCCGGCGAGCGCTTCAACATCGGTTCGCCCAAGCAGCTCGGCGATATCCTGTTCGGCAAGATGGGGCTTGATTCCGGCGGCGGCAAGACCAAGACCGGCCAGTGGTCGACCTCGGTTCAGGTGCTGGAGGATCTGGCCGCAACCGGCCACGAACTGCCGCGCAAGATCGTCGACTGGCGGCAGATGACCAAGCTCAAGAGCACCTATACCGATTCGCTGCCGTCCTATGTGCATCCCGAGACCAAGCGGGTGCATACGTCCTATGCCATGGCCTCGACCTCTACCGGGCGGCTGGCGTCGTCGGAACCCAACCTGCAGAATATTCCGGTCCGCACCACCGAAGGCCGCAAGATCCGTACCGCCTTCATCGCCGAGCCGGGCAATGTGCTGATCTCGGCCGACTACAGCCAGATCGAACTGCGCGTGCTCGCCCACATGGCCGATATTCCGCAACTGACGCAGGCATTCGCCGACGGCATCGACATCCATGCGATGACCGCGTCGGAAATGTTCGGCGTGCCGGTCGAAGGCATGCCGTCGGATGTCCGCCGCCGGGCCAAGGCGATCAATTTCGGCATCATCTACGGCATTTCCGCCTTCGGGCTGGCCAACCAGCTGAGCATCGACAGGTCTGAAGCCGGAGATTATATCCGCAAATATTTCGAGCGCTTTCCGGGCATCAAGGCGTTCATGGAGGCTTCCAAGGCCAAGGCGCGCGATCTCGGCTATGTCGAGACGATTTTTGGCCGGCGCATCCATTATCCCGATATCAAGTCGTCCAATCCGTCGGTCAGGGCGTTCAACGAACGCGCCTCGATCAACGCGCCGATCCAGGGCTCGGCGGCCGATGTCATCCGGCGGGCGATGATCCAGATGGAGCCGGCGCTCGACGCCGCCAAGGTCAATGCGCGCATGCTGCTGCAGGTCCACGACGAACTGATCTTCGAGGCGTCCGAGGCGGAAGCCGAAAAGGCAATTCCGGTCATCCGCCACGTCATGGAAAATGCCGCCATGCCGGCGGTTTCCATGAGCGTGCCGCTCGCCGTCGATGCCCGCGCAGCAAAGAACTGGGACGAGGCGCATTGATAGGCGCTTGATAACTGTTATTGGTCACCTCATAATATGTAACAATAGATGAGGTGATCGAATGGCGCAGAGTGTCGAACTTGGAAATCTCGAAGCGGTCGTGACGCAACTGGTCGAAAGCGGCCGCTACAATTCGAAAAGCGAAGTGCTTCGCGAGGGCGTCCGGCTTGTCGAAGAACGCGAGAAGCGGCTTGCAGCGCTTGATGCGGCGCTGGCGTTGGGGTTGGCGGATGTGGAAGCGGGACGCGTAAAGCCCATTCGTGAAGTCGCGGATCGCCTTATCGCCAAATATGAGCGCATGGCGGAAGAACGCGAGAAATGATCGTCGTTATGACCGACGAGGCCGACGCCGATTTCGAGCGTATCGGCGATACGATAGCGGAGGACAACCCTCGGCGGAGTTCAAGCTTCGTTCGTGAATTGGTCCAACGCTGTGAGCGCCTTGCCGATATGCCGCGCAGGTTCTCTTTGCTACCCGGCCATGAGCACACGAACATACGTCGCCTTGTTCACGGCGAGTATCTGATTTTCTACAGGGTTGACCCGGATGCAGTTTATATCCTCCGCATCCTTAACGGCGCGATGGATTACGAACAGGTTCTGTTTCCGGAAGAGTGAAGCAGAAAGCTCCTCCTATTTCCCCTTCTTGATGAAATCATCCGGCGTGAACAGTTCCATCGTCCCGAAGCCGCGGATTTCATGCTCGCCCAAAGGCCGCAGCGTCCGGGCGCTGGCCTTGTTTGCCGCCGGGCCGACGCAGATCGTCGTGCCGAGGAACTTGTTGGCATCCTGCAGCCGGGCGGCGAGATTGATCGAATTGCCGTGGGCGGTGTAATCGAGCTTGCCGGCGATGCCGACTTCACCCAGTACCGCCAGGCCGGTCTCGATGCCCAGCCGCGTCCGGCCGAAATCCTGGGCCTTGAAATCCGGCCGCGACCGCATCTCCTCCGTCAGGCGCGAAATCGCCAGAGCGCATTCGATCGCCTTGTTGACATGGTCGTCGAGATCCTCGGGGGCATTGAAAAAGGCGTGCACCGCATCGCCGACGATCTTGTCGATCATGCCGCCGTAATCGGAAACCAGCTTGGTGACTTCGGCGAAATAGACATTCAGCAGCCCGACCAGCAATTGCGGATGCACGCGGCCCGCCAGATTCGAGAAGGCCTCGATATCGGTGAAAAGCGCCGTTACCTGCCGCTCTTCGCCGCTTGCCCGCTTGGCGTTCGGGTTGTCGATATAGCGGTCGACGACCGATTGCGGCAGATACTGCGAGAAACGCTGGCGGGCGGTGCGTTCGGCGCGCTTCGTCTCGGCAAATTGCGAGAAGGCAGTGACCAGCAGCACGACCGCGAGCGCGATCCCGACGGTGTATCCGTCGATCAGCCAGCCGGTATAGGCATAGATCGCCGCCGCTGCGCCGAGCGAGATGATGATCACGCCGACGCCACCAAGCGCGATCATCGACGGGCGGAACCGAACCGTCAGCAAGGCTATGACCAGCCCGGCCATCAGGACGAAGCCGGCTTCGAAATCGACAAACAGGTCGTCGCGGACAGGTATGAAATTTTCGAGCAGCGAATTGGCGAGATCGGCGTGGATCTGCAGCGAGGCGACCAGCGGCTCGGCGGCGCTCGAACGCAAGCCGCCGAGATTGGGCAGCGATGAACCGATGAAAACGATCTTGCCGGTGAAAAATCCCTTGGGCGGATTGTCGGCGAGCACGTCGGCGGCAGAGACCGTCCGCTTGGCGATCGTCGCTCGGTTGCTGGCGACAAACCGGAGGCTGCCGTCCTCGGCGAGACTGAAGGTCTCGCGGCCGAGCTTCAGCCAGGGCGGCGTGCCGCCGAGAATCGGGGTCTTGATTCTCATATACCGGCGCGCTGCTTCAAGCCCGAGCGCGGGGAAGGGGTTGGCGCCCAGGATCGAGAAGGCCTGAACGCGGCGTACGAGCGAATCGTCGTCGCCGATCAGGAAGGAACCACCCGTGCTGGTGGCGGCTTTCTGGAACAGCGGGCATGCGGTTTCAGCGCCGGGGAGGAACCATATTTCCGGCACGGTCAGCGATCGCGAGATCGCCAGCGGCGGCAGCGGCTGTGGCGACGGCCCCTCGATGTCGGAAAGCAGGAAACCCAGCACGCTGGGCGCTGCCGAAAGGGCCTTGGCAAGCGCCTGGTTGGCTGGCGCCGTATCGTCGCATTCGGTCGAGAACACCAGGTCGAAGGCAATGACCGCTGGTTTATCCGCGGTGATCTTGTCGATCAACCGGGCAGTTTCAGGGCGATACCATTTCTGGTTCGGGGCCGCCGAAATAGCCTTGCGATCGATATCGACAACGGCGATGTCGGGCGAGTGTTGGAGCGAAAAGAACTGGGTCAGCCGATCGAAATAGAGCTCGCGGCCGCCTTCCAGCCAGGTTTCCGGAATGAAGATAACCAGAAACGCAGCTGCCAGGCTTGCCAATATGCCCATATGGAATGGCCTGAAGCGGAATGTCATGGACCAGATCTACACTTATGACTGGCAGGTTGCCGAGTCTTTTTACGCAAATTGTCAAGGGAACCCAACCAGATGCCCCTAGTGGTCATCGGGTTCCGCGAGGTTCATCAGCCGATTGACGTTGCAATCAATGACATTGCCCTGACGCTTGATGGCGCCCGCTTCTTCGAGGGAAAGAATCGAACGGTTGATTTTCGGCCTGGAGGCACCGAGGATGCCGGCAATCTCCGTCTGGCTGAGCGCGATATGCAGATTGGCCTGCGCCGGCAGATCCTCGCCGTGAATCTGGCGAAGGGTCGCCAGGAAGAAGCGCGCCACACGAGAGTCCAGATCGTAGAGCGCAATGGTTTCCAACTGATCCGTGGTCTCGCGCAGGCGCTTGCAGAGATAGCGCATCACGGCTTCTGCGGCGTCTGGATTGCGGGTGATCAGTGCCATGAATTCTTTTTTGCCGATCACATAGCCTTCGGTGGCAATCGAGGCGGTGGCATCGGCCGAACGCGGCTCGCCATCGAGAACGGCCATTTCGCCGAGCAGCGTACCTGGTTCGAGATGCCTGAGGGAAAGCTCCTTGCCCTGTGCAGTGATCAGCGACAGCTTGATACGGCCCTCGGTGACGAGGATCATGTAATTGCCGTCATCGCCGCGCTGGAAGATGACCGTGCCGGAAGACCATCGCCGCCACTGGGCAAGCGCCGCGACCTCGGCGACGAGTTCTTTTGAAAACTCCTCGAAGATCGGAAAGGACCGCCAGAAGGCCGGGCTTCTATTGATTTCTGCCATGAATGATGTCCCCGTCTTCAGGCTTTGCGCTGGGCGGTGTCCTGCCACAGCGCAAACTATAGCAAGCGGCTGAAAAGTTAAGCGCGTTTGTGCCTTTTCGAAGCCCGCGATCCATATGGCCAGTTTCTGTATCGGCAATATGTCTCGAAGCGGGATGGTTTGTATCGCCGCATGGGAACTGCATGTTCAAGCAGTCTATAGGCAGGAGATACCGAAGGGGTTGCCAAGGCCGCGAAATTTCATTTCCGGTCGGGATTCCGATCCTGAGCGGAGAGCGATTTCGAATATTCCGGGAACTGATCCGTCTTCTTTCCGTTGCATAGGAAAAGCAAGGATGCTCATTTTGAGACAATTGAGCTGGTTCAGATGGAATCGGATATTTCGCCAAATGGCGCGTCTGGTTGCGGGACACGCCCAGCCGGGACGTCTGGCGTGGCAGGCCTCGCATGTCAACCAGTCCCTTCACCGCCATGATGCCTACCGGCCGGCGCCGGCCCAGAACAGTCTGCCAACGGAAGGGACGATCATGTCGGAGGACAATCTGCAAATCGCCTGCGCCTGCTATCAGGCCTATATCGACAAGGACCGGCCGGCGATCGAGGCGCTGATCGCCGACGATTTCCACTTCACCAGTCCGTTCGACAACCGCATCGACCGCAAGACCTATTTCGAGCGCTGCTGGCCCAACAGCCGCACGACCGGCGGTTTTGAATTCGTTCACCTCGCGGCAGATGGCGATTGCGTGTTCATTACCTACGAGGCCGAAAGCACGACCGGCAAACGCTTCCGCAACACCGAGGTGATGACGATCACCAACGGCAGGATCAGGGAGGTCGAGGTGTTCTTCGGCTGGAACGTCCCGCATGAGGCCCGCGAGGGCGGCTTTGTCGACAAGGTGGCCTAGTTTTAGCAAAGGCCCCTGCCAAACCCTCCCCACAAGGGGGAGGGCTTAATTCGTTGCACCTTCATCCCAAGACCGAGAACTCTATCCTCTTGGAAATGTTAGATTTATCGAGTGGAGAGTGCCGCAGGTTAAGCCCTCCCCCTTGTGGGGAGGGTTTGGGAGGGGTCTTGGTCTTCAATTCAGCCCCTCGATATATTTCCGGTTGAACCGGACATAGCCGTTCTCCACCTCTTTCAGGTGGCTTTCGATGATCGCATGGAATTCCGGCAGGCGATGGAACGGCACGCCTGGATAAGAATGATGCTCGGCATGATAGGGCATGTTCCAGGCGAGTTTCCTGACCAGCCAGGTGGTCCTGGTCGTCCGCGTGTTCTCCAGCATATTGGCCACGAAGGCACAGCGGCCATGCTCGGCCAGCAGATAGAGCCTGAGGAACGGTTCGCCGATCAGCGCCGGCAGCAGCCAGACCCAGACGAGCACCGTGCTCTGGAAATAGATGGAGAGGCAGGCCATCGCCGCATAGAGCACGATCATCACCCGCGCTTCGCGCCGCACCTTGGGATAGCCCTTGGGCGGCAGGTAGGCGGCACGGTTGCGGTCTGCGGCGTTGATGAACAGGCCCGAAATCGCCCCCCACCAGACCGGCAGGCCGGAGACATGCCTGATATACTGCCACAGCGTATCCGGCTTGGGCGAGGAGAGTTCCGGATCGTTGTCCGGATCCTGCGTATAGCGGTGATGGGCGAAGTGGAAATAGCGGAACCAGTCCGACGGCAGGAACAGCAGGAAGCCCGAGATTCGCGCCACGGCATTGTTGATCCACGGCGTGCGGAAGGGCGTCAGATGCACCGCCTCGTGCAGCAGCGTGAACAGGAAGACGATCAATATCCCGTGCGGCAGCAGCAACAGCCACCAGAACGGCACCCGCAAGGCGATCAACCCGCCCAAGAGCACGATCAGCCCCCAATGGGCGACAAGATGGGCAAGCCCGGCGCGATCGGACTTTTCGGTCAGCCGGTCGCGCTGTTCAGGGGTGAGGGAGGCGATGATGGTTCGATGGTCCATGGGTGGTCTCGCCGGTTCGTTCACGCGATCAGCGGAAATCTGATGCATGCTAGAACGCAACGGACCGGTAATCAATATGTCTAGACATGTGGTTCAAGTTTTCACCGCAACCATGAATAGCCTCGGAAAGCGGAACAGCACCTTGCCGTCGCTGAGTGCCGGATAGGCCCTGGCGATGCGGGCGGTGTAGTCCTCGACAAAGTCGTCGCGCTGTTGCGGCGGCACGCGTTGCAGATAGGGCATCAGGCCGGTGCCCTTGACCCATTCGACGATCGCCCCGGCGCCGTTCATCGGGTGATTGTAGATCGTGTGCCAGATGTCGAGGCGGGAAGATCTGGCCACCAGCCGGTCATAATAGACCGAAGGCGAGGGAAGCGCCGCGCGGCGGGTGCTTCTGCCTTCGAATGCGCTGCGCCACGGTCCGGCATGCGCCGATTCCTCCATCAGCAGATGGCTGGGCTCATCGAGATTGTCGGGCATCTGCACCGCCAGTACGCCGCCCGGGGAGAGCTCATCCATCAGCCTGTCGAAAATGTCGAGATGCTCGGGCAGCCACTGGAAGACGGCGTTGGCGAACAGCAGGTCCTGCGGTGCGCCGGGTTTCCATGTCGCAAGGTCGGCCTGGGTGAAGGTGGTGCCGGGCAGGCGTTTCCGGGCCGCTTCCACCATGTTGGCGTCGCTGTCGAGGCCGGAGACCTGTGCCGCGCCGAAGCGCTCGATCAGCAGTTCGGTGGAATTGCCCGGTCCGCAGCCGAGATCGACCGCGCGGTCGAGGCTGTCGAGCGGCACCTGCGCCAGCAGGTCGCGCGCCGGCCTCGTCCGCTCATCCTCGAATTTCACATATTGGCTGGGGGACCAGGGCATGGATCGCTTCCTTCGGACACATGCCATGGTTTCCCATCCGGACAACCGGCGGTCAATGCCGCCACCTGTCGCAGCTCGATCAGGCCGCAAATGCGCCCAGCAGCGATTTCGGCTCCAGATAGGCTTCGAGCCCGAACGTGCCGAACTCGCGGCCGATACCGGATTGCTTGAAACCGCCGAACGGTGCGAAGGGCTCGTGATGCATGCCGTTGATCAGCACGCGACCGGCTTGCAGACGTCCGGCAACCTCATGGGCATGCGCCAGATCGGCACCGATGACGACGGCCTGCAGTCCGTAATCGGTATCATTGGCAATCGCGATCGCCTCTTCCTCGTCGCGATAGGTCAGCACCGACAGCACGGGCCCGAAGATTTCCTCGCGCGCGATCTGCATGTCGTTGGTGACATTGGTGAACACCGTCGGCTTGACGAAATAGCCGCCCAGCCCGTCGGGCTTGCCTTCGCCGCCGGCCAGCAGTGTCGCGCCGCCCTCGGTGCCCAGCCTGATATAGTTCTGCACGCGCTCCCACTGCTTCAAGCTGACCATCGGGCCGACTTCCGTCCTGGCATCGAGGGGGTCGCCCACGACAGTGTTTTCGACCGCAGCCTTCACCAGCCGGTTCGCTTCCTCAAGCCTGTCCGCGTGTACCAGGATACGGGTGCCGGCGATGCAGGCCTGGCCGGAATTGACGAAACCGGCGGCGACGGCGAGCGGGATGGCAGTTTCGAGATCCGCATCGGGCAGGATGACGGTCGGCGACTTGCCGCCGAGTTCCAGAGTCACCCGCTTCAGCGTTTCGGTGGCGGCGCGCATGATCGTCTTGCCGACAGCCGTCGAGCCCGTGAACGAGACCTTGGCGATGTCGCGGTTGGTCGAGAGCTCGTTGCCGACCACGTCGCCGCGGCCATTGACCACGTTGTAGAGGCCCTTGGGCAGGCCGGCGTCATGCAGCGCTTCCAGCACCACCTGCGTCTGGATGGCACTCATCTCGGAAGGCTTGATCACAACCGTGCAGCCGGCGGCGAGCGCCGTGGCCAGCTTGCTGCAGATGAAGCCGGCATTGGCATTCCATGGCGTGATCAGGGCCGCCACGCCAACCGGCTCCATCATCACTTCGGCTGTGCCGATACGGCGGCTGAGCGGATAGGTCTCGAGCGTCTTCGCCGCATCGAGAAAGGATTGCGCGGCATAGACCGAGGTCCAGTGGGCGCGCTCCGGCGGCGCGCCATATTCCTCGGTCATTGCGGCGGACATATCGTCAGCGCGGGCGGCGACGGCCTTGTGCAGGCGATGCAGCAGTTCGATGCGCTCGGCCACCGTGCTGCGGGAATAGGTCTCGAAGGCGCGTTTGGCGGCGGCGATGGCACGGCGCGTGTCCTCGACATCGCCGAGCCGGACGGTGCCGATCACTTTGGCGGTGGCGGGATTGTAAAGGTCGAAGCGTTCCTCGCCATGCGGGGTGACGAAGGTGCCGTCGATATAGATCTGGTCGATTGAGTGCATGATCTCTCTCCTTGTTGATGAGCAAGAGATAGCGCTCTATGATTAATCGGATAAGCCGCATAAACATGCATGCGATGATGCAGGAATCGAAACAATGCGTGACGCTACCCACGAATATGAGGCAATCGTCCGGCTGGCGCGGACCAGCAATTTCCGGGCGGCGGCGGTAGAACTCGGCATGTCGCCCTCCGCGCTCAGCCATGCGGTGGCGGCGGTCGAGGCGCGGCTCGGCATCCGGCTGTTCAACCGGACGACACGCAGCGTCTCCCTGACGGAGGCCGGCGAGCAGTTCGTGGCGCGGGTGGCCCCCGCGCTCGCCGATATCCGGTATGCGGTGGAACAGGTGAATTCGCATCGGGAAACGCCGATGGGCACGCTGCGGATCAACACGTCGGTCGGCGCGGCGCGGCAATTCATGCCGACCGTGCTCGACTATATCAGCCGCTATCCGGAGATGAAGGTCGATATCGTCACCGAAAACAAGCTGGTGGATATTGTCGCCGGCGGTTTCGATGCCGGGATCCGGCTGGCGGAATATCTGCCGCAGGACATGATTTCCGTGCCGCTCGGCGACCGGCAGCGCATGGTCGTGGTCGCTTCACCGGGTTATTTCGCGGCCAACCCGCCGCCGAAGACGCCTGCCGACCTGCTGTCGCACCGTTGCATCCGCATGCGAATGCCGGGCGGCAACATCTGGTCATGGGAATTCGAGCGGCACGGCGAAATGGTCAATATCGACGTCGATGGCCTGTTGACGCTCGATGAGCCGAATCTGATACTGGAGGCGGCACTCGCCGGTGTCGGCATCGCCTTCATGAACGAGTGGAATGTCGAGGATCATGTCGCTGACGGACGGCTGGTCCTGGTGATGGACGAGTGGACGCCGCCCTTTCCTGGTCTCTGCCTCTATTATCCCGGCCGGCGGCATGTGCCGGCAGGGCTGAGGGCGATGATCGACTTGATCAAGGAGAAGCGTGCGAAAGGCTGATCAGCCGGCCAGCGCCTTGTCGATATCGGCTGATATCACCGGATCGGTCACAGCCATGTTGGGCGAATAGCGGCCGATCACCTTGCCGTCGCGCGAAACGAGGAATTTCTCGAAATTCCAGAGCACGTCGGAGGGCTGTTCGGGACCCTGGCCGGATTCGGTGAGCCGCTGGCGGAGCGCCTCGGCACCGACAGAATCGGGCTTCTCCGCTGTCAGGGCGCGATAGAGCGGGTGCGTGTCGGCGCCCCTGACGGAAATCTTGGAGAACATCGGGAAGGTCACGTCATAGGTCAGCGTGCAGAAGGCGGCGATGTCCTGATCCGTGCCGGGTTCCTGGTCCTTGAAATTGTTGGCCGGAAAGCCGAGCACTTCGAGGCCTTGATCGTGCTTGTCGCGATAGAGGCCTTCCAGCCCCTCATATTGCGGCGTCAGCCCGCATTTCGAGGCGGTGTTGACGATCAGCAGGA
Organism: Rhizobium sp.; assembly: GCA_028290545.1. GTDB lineage: Bacteria > Pseudomonadota > Alphaproteobacteria > Rhizobiales > Rhizobiaceae > Rhizobium_E. Next base: position 13,348 of record JAQGJP010000051.1, read on the forward strand.
CCTTGCCCTGGTAATCGCCGAGCGTGGCGGCGCTGCCGTCGATGCGGGAAACGGGGATGGATTGGATGTCGGTCATGCGAGGCTCCGGGATGTGGGTATGGGAGGCATATAGGTAAGGCAAATGGATAGGGGAAGACCGGCAAAGGCAATGTCACCAGATGCCGCGCTCTTCCCTGACAATCTCATGCAGGAAATCCGCGACGATGCGGACGCGAGCGAGGTCGCGGGCGCTTTCATGGAAGATCGTCCAGTAAGTGCGCCGGATGGCGATATCCGGCATGACGCGGATGAGATCGTCATATTGGCGGGCGACGTAATTGTGCAATATGCCGATGCCGGCGGCGGAGCGCACGGCTTCGTTCTGGCCGATGGCAGATGAAATCTCGAAGCCGGCGTCCCAGTTGCGCATAACTTCGCCGGTGAAATTCAGCGATTGCGAGAAGATCAGATCCTCGACATAGCCGATGCGGCGATGGCTTTTCAGCGCTTCGGCATCTTCGGGCAGGCCGTGCAGCTCGGCATAACCACGGGACGCGTAGAGGCCAAGCGTGTAATCGGTGAGCTTGGAGGAAACCAGCCGCCCCTGTTCCGGCCGCTCCAGCGTGATGGCGATATCCGCCTCACGCTGCGACAGCGAAAACGAGCGCGGCACCGGCACGAGCTGGATTTTCAGCTCCGGATGCCGCTCGATCAGCCGGCCCATGCGCGGCGCGAGAAACGACACGCCGAAACCGTCCGGCGCGCCGATTCGCACCGTGCCGGCGATCGCCGTATCGGTGCGGCCGAGATTGGCCTGCGCCGCCAGCATCTCGGTTTCCATCCGCTCGGCGGAGGCCAGGAACACTTCGCCTTCAGCGGTCAGTTCGCATCCATTGGTGCGGCGGATGAACAGCCGGGTCTTCAGTGATTCCTCGAGCGCGGTGACGCGGCGCGACAGCGTCGCGTGATTGACACCCAGCCGCCTGGAGGCCGCCAGGATTTGTCCCGCGCGGGCCACGGCGAGGAAAATGCGGATATCGTCCCAGTTCATTGTTGGTCCAATCGCCCGTGATACCCCTCACCAACTGCGGCCAAGGGCTCGCAAGCTCGCCCGGCCTTCGTATCCTCTCCCACAAGGGGAGAAGTAAAGCCGGAGCGAGATCATGCCACAGCCCTCCTCTCCCCTTGTGGGAGAGGATAGTTCGTCCCCACGCGGCAGAGCCGATTGGCTGGACGAACTTGGTAAGGGGTAAATGCTTCCTTTTAACTTCAATCCATGCACAGCGGATGCTTATTCCAAATCATTGCTTTGTGCAAATTCAAGTGCGATAACCCGCCATCAGATTACAGGAGGATCACGCATGTACCAGATCGGGCATTTCATCGGCGGCAAACAGGTTGCCGGCACGTCCGGCCGCAAGGCCAATGTCTTCAATCCCGCCACCGGCGAAATCCAGGCGGAAGTGGCGCTCGCCAGCGCTGCCGAACTCGACGCCGCCGTGCAGAACGCCAAGGCCGCGCAGCCGAAATGGGCGGCAACCAATCCGCAGCGCCGCGCCCGCGTGTTCATGAAGTTCGTCCAGCTGCTCAACGACAACATGAACGAACTGGCTGAAATGCTCTCCCGCGAGCATGGCAAGACCATTGAAGACGCCAAGGGCGACGTCGTCCGTGGCCTCGAAGTCTGCGAATTCGTCATCGGCGCGCCGCATCTCACCAAGAGCGAATTCACCGAAGGCGCCGGTCCGAACATCGACATGTATTCGATCCGCCAGGCTGTCGGCATCGGCGCCGGCATCACCCCGTTCAACTTCCCCGGCATGATCCCGATGTGGATGTTCGCACCGGCGATCGCCTGCGGCAATGCCTTCATCCTCAAGCCGTCCGAGCGCGATCCGTCTCTGCCGATCCGTCTGGCCGAACTGATGATCGAAGCGGGCCTCCCCGCCGGCGTTCTCAACGTCGTCAACGGCGACAAGGGCGCAGTCGACGCAATCCTGACCCATCCGGATATCGCTGCCGTCTCCTTCGTCGGCTCAACCCCGATCGCCCGCTATGTCTATGGCACGGCGGCGATGAACGGCAAGCGCGCCCAGTGCTTCGGCGGCGCCAAGAACCATATGATCATCATGCCGGATGCCGATCTCGACCAGGCTGCCCAGGCGCTGATCGGCGCGGGCTACGGCTCGGCCGGCGAGCGCTGCATGGCGATCTCGGTGGCCGTCCCCGTCGGCGAGGAAACCGCCAACCGCCTGATCGACAAGCTCACCCCGATGGTGGAATCGCTGCGCATCGGCCCCTATACCGATGAAAAGGCCGATCTCGGCCCTGTCGTCACCAGGGAAGCCCAGGCCCGCATCACCGGCCTGATCAACCGGGGCATCGAGGAGGGCGCCAAACTCGTCGTCGATGGCCGCGATTTCAAACTCCAGGGCTATGAGAACGGCTATTTCGTCGGCGGCTGCCTGTTCGACCATGTCACGCCGGACATGGACATCTACAAGACCGAAATCTTCGGACCGGTGCTGTCGGTCGTCCGCGCCAAGAACTATGAGGAAGCGCTGGACCTGCCGATGAAGCATGAATACGGCAATGGCGTCGCGATCTACACCCGAGACGGCGATGCGGCCCGCGATTTCGCATCCCGCATCAATATCGGCATGGTCGGCATTAACGTGCCGATCCCGGTGCCGCTCGCCTATCATTCGTTCGGCGGCTGGAAGTCGTCGTCCTTCGGCGATCTCAACCAGCACGGCACGGATTCGATCAAGTTCTGGACCCGCACCAAGACGATCACCAGCCGCTGGCCCTCGGGCATCAAGGACGGCGCGGAATTCTCCATCCCGACCATGAAGTAAGCGACATTCAGTCGAATGATAGTGTGAAACGGGTCGCGAAAGCGGCCCTTTTTTGGGGGCTGATGGGAGGGATGGCCTTGATAGTGCGATGGGATACTCGGTCGCGGCAGCTTCGCGCCAAGAGCGGTCATCCCCATGCAGGTGAAGCAACGTCCTGTCGGCGATCTTGCGTTCTTTTAGAACCTTGACCGTCTTCATGATGTTCGGCGCAGGACCCTGCCGGCCGATGACGTGGGAGAGCACCTCTGCAACCACTTCCTCGCTTGCATGCAGTCTGAACTGCTGAGGCGCGCACGAAGCGGAACAAAACCACAATCAGTCCGCTCGAGGTCCAGGTCACGGTCTCGACGACCATGGAAAGAGGGCGAGCAATGTGTTAATCGTCCTGGAAGGCACGAGATTAGAACGGACGCATCGATGGCTGGGTCGGGTGGTGAACGCATATCTCGCAAGCTCGCGGCGCTGGCGGCCAAACTCCGCTGAGGCCGGCGGGTTGTCGAATGGGACTGCACAAAAATCGAGAATACTCACTGAGGGACGAGACAATGGACGATTTTCATACGAAACGCATGATCCTTGAATTCCTGAGAAAGCACACCTTGGCGGTCATCGCGACCTGCCATCGTAATGGAACGCCGGAGGCTGCTACGATCGACTTCTCGGTGCGCGACAATCTTGAGATCGTGTTCAGCACTTTCAAGGACACGCGAAAGTTCGACAATCTCGCGGAGCGTCCCGGCGTCGCGTTCGTAGTCGGATGGAACGACAATATCACGGTTCAATACGAGGGTGAGGCAACAAGGGTTCCTGCCGCGGATATCGAACAATACCAGGAAGCTTATCTCAACAGCGTTCCGGCCGATAGGGAGTTCATCGAGAGAGGGGCCGTGATGTTCAAAGCGCCGCCGCGGTGGATTCGATATTCCGATTTCAACAAGGAGCCTCCCGAGCTGATCGAGATTCAATTCTGACAGACGCAACGGCTTCGGGTCGCCGTCGGAGGGCGTCGGCTAAATCGTGACACCCGCCTTGAGGGCAAGATAACCTAGAGGATCGCGGAGGCTCAGCAAACCCGATCATCAAGACAAATGTGGGCGCTCCCAACGCTCGCGAATCGTGGGCTCGGGCGATGTGTTTCGTTCTCGGGATGACCAATCGCGATGACCCCGAACGAATGCGTTGGGCCAGACTGGTGTTCAAACGGGCCGAGCGCATCGCCACACTTCAGCCCGGGAACGCTGCGCCGCTGTCGCGCGGTGCGGTAGCGCTTGCGTTTCTGGGCGACGCTAAGCGAGCCACTTCGTGGATCGTCCGCGCTCTGACAATCGACCCTGACGATTTGACGACACAGTACAATGCCGCCGCCGTCTATTCGATCGTCGGTGAGCTCGACACGGCGATGCACATTCTCGAAGCCTACATGCAGCGTGTTGCTGACGATATGATTGATGTCATTCGCCATGAGGGTTGCCTTGAACGCATCAGGGACCATCCGCGTTACGAAGAGTTGTTTCCACTTGGCCTATATGTTTGCGAGCAGTGATGCGGGGTCAGCCCAATTGCCACGATGGCATTGGGCCGACGGCCTCTTTGGGCCAAAACCTGCCTTCTCCTCACTTCGCCGGCCCAACAGCCGCAGCCGCTAACGCAACCTGACCCAAAGCCCTCGGTTGCAATCTTTCCTCCTCCATGCTTTCTGAATATTCAGGGGGATTGGACCGTCAACAGTCCGAAGGCATGGAGAATGAGGGCTAGGCATGATTGGCGCATCGGTCGAGACGGGCGGGACCCTCGAGCGTGGAGAGTTCCGGGGCAACGCGGGCGAGTATTTCGGCATCTGGATCGTCAATATCCTGCTGACGATCGTCACCCTCGGCATTTATTCGGCCTGGGCCAAGGTCCGGCGCATGCGATATTTCCGGGGCAACACTTACCTCGATGGGCATTCCTTCGATTATCATGCCAAGGGCAAGCAGATCTTCATCGGCCGGATGATCGTCTTCGTGGTGCTGGCGATTTTCCAGGTCGTCACCACCGCCTTTCCGCTCGCGGCCATCATCACGCCCTTCCTGTTCCTGGCGGCCCTGCCGTTCTTCATCGTCCGTAGCCTGCGTTTCAACGCCCGCGTCACCAGCTATCGCAACATCCGCTTCGATTTCACCGGCAAGAGCTGGGGCGCATTCACCGCGATCGTGCTTGGCAGTGTGATGGCCGCCCTGTCGCTCGGCATCCTCGCGCCGCTCGCCAGCCGCTGGTCGAGCCGCTATGTTTTCAACAATCTGCGCTATGGCGACCGTCCATTCTCCACTGATCCCAAAGTCGGCGCGCTTTATCGCGCACTCATCCCGCCGGTGATCATCTTCGTGATCGGCTGCGCCATCGTCGCGGCCATCGCGGTGCTCATCGCATGGCCGATGTTCAACGACTACAACCATGCAAGGAGCGACAGCGTCGAGGCGCAGGTGCTCATGCTGATCGGATTGATCTACCTGATGATCATCCCGCTGATCGTCACCTATGTGGTGGCGGGCATTATCTACCGGATCGCCGTCCGCAATATCGTGCTCAACGCCATGCTGTTCGACAGGGTCCATCCGCTGTACAGCGATCTGTCACGCCTCCGGTATTTCTGGATCGTGATCTCCAATACAGTCGTGACAATAGCTACATTGGGACTGATGCGGCCGTGGGCGGCCGTGCGGGAACAGCGTTACATGGTCGAGCATACGGGAATCAGGCCGCAAGGCGAAATAGGTGAGGTCATGGCATCGATCCAGGCGAGCGGATCGGCGATCAGCGCCGAGTACATGGATCTGGAGGGGGTCGATTTTGGCTTCTGAGGTGGAGGTCGCGCGTGGCATCTGGCATCCGCCCGGCTCCAACAAGGCGCTGGAAGCGGCTCTGCTCGTCGACGGCCGGCGGCTGGCGGTGCGGCTGCCCGACCGTAGTCTGGTGGGCGAGGAAACGGTCGGCGGCATGGTGGTTTCGGACCGTATCGGCCGCATTCCCCGACGCATTACATTTGCCGATGGCGGCATGTTCGAGACAGAGGACAATGACGCGATCGAAATGCTGCTGACGGCGCATCGCCGCAATCGCGGGCTCTGGATCCATGAACTGGAACGCTTCCATCCGCGCCTGATCGGTCTGGTCGTGCTGGTGTTCCTGCTCTCGGGGCTAATCTACCGCTATGCCTTGCCGGCGCTTGTGGAGGTCGCGGTCTGGGCAACGCCGCCCGTCGTCAGCGACATGATGTCGTCGGGCACGCTCGCCTCGCTTGACAAGGCCTTGCTCGGGCCGACCAAGCTGTCCACCGCCGAGCAGCGGAAAATCCGCGACCGTTTCAACGAGATCGCCGGGTTCTCGAGCCGTGGCAGGACCGGCTATGTACTGCATTTCCGGGACGGTGGCTATATCGGGCCCAACGCATTCGCGCTGCCGGACGGCGCGCTGGTTCTGACCGATCAGCTCGTGACGATGGCGGCCGGTGACACCGAAATGATCCTCGGCGTGCTGGCCCACGAGATCGGCCACGTCGAAAAACACCATGCGCTACGCCAGATGTATCGCGCCGCGGGAACAGCCGGGCTGATCATGCTGATTGCCGGCGATATCGGCTCCGGCGGCGAGGAAATATTGACCGATGGCGCTGCCCTGCTGGCGCTCTCCTATTCGCGCGGTTCCGAGGCCGAGGCCGATCGGGTCTCCGTCGAGTTGATGTACAAGGCCGGGCACGACCCGCGGGCAATCGGCCGCTTCTTCAAGCTGCTGGAGGACAAGCTGGGCGACAAGGGCGGCACCAACATGCTCTCCACCCATCCGGGCACGCCGGAGCGCCGCCAGGCGATCGATGATTATGCCAGGCAAGTGGAAGGGAAGTAATACCAAGTCTCGATGATGGCAACCTATCGCGCCGGAAGCCAAAAGCGCCCGGCCCTTCGGGTGGGCCGCGATTCGGCCGCCGGATGCGTCGCAATCCTCCACCGTAACCAAGGTTACGCTCTCCGGTGTGCTCCTGCCCGGACGGTCGTCCCCAGTCCCACGCAATAGGTCGTCATCATCGAGATTTGGTATGACGTCGCCTCTACTCCCCCGGCCCGTCGTTGAACCCGGCCTTATCGACCAGTTCGGACGCCTGTTGGCGATACTTCAAGATGTCGCTCATCGGCACGGGATCCGGCTTCAGCACGCCGAAGCGTTTCAGGATATCCGCCGGTTCGGCTCCCGCCGCGATCGGATAATCAAGCGTGTCCCCTGCATAGGTCTCCTGTGCATCCTTCGAGGCCAGGAATTGCATCAGCTTGACGGCATTGTCGCGATTGGGCGCATAACGGGCGAGCGCCATGCCGGAAATGTTGACATAGCTGCCCCGGTCGCCGGCGGTCGGCAGGATCACGCGGATGGCCCCCGCCCATTTCTTCTCTTCCGGCGGGCTGTCATCCGCCAGCATCGTGGCGATGACCGTGGTATTGCCGAGCGCGATATCACATTGCCCCTCCGCGATCGCCTGCGCCTGGTTGAGGTCGCTGCCGCTGGGCCGGCGGGCAAGATTGGCCTTCACGCCGGTCAGCCACTTCCCGACGTCGGCGGCGCCGTGCGTTGCAATCATGTCGGCGAAAAGCCCGAGATTGGACGAATGCTGCCCGTCACGCAGGCAGAGCCTGCCTTTCCATTTGGGGTCGGCGAGTTCCTCATATGTAAAGGCCTCCTGCCTGACGCGATCCCTGGCCGCATAGATGGCGCGAGGCTCCATCGTCAGTCCGAACCATTGGCGATCGGGATCGCGGAATTTCTCAGGGATGGCCTGGTCCACGGCCGCGTCGGCCAGCGCCTGGGTAAGGCCCGCCTGCTTCAAATCGTCCAGCCTGGCGATATCGACGGTCAACAGCACATCGACGGGCGAATTTTCGCCTTCGATCCGCATCCGCTCGATCATGCCCTTGTCGAGAAACAACAGGTTGACTGCAATTCCGGCTTTTCTGCTGAACGCATCGAGCGCCGGCTGAATCAGTTCAGGCTGGCGATAGCTGTAGACATTGACGTCGCCGCCAGCCATAGCAGGCGGAGCCGCGCCAAAAAAGCCTGCGATTACAGCGATATTCAAGAGAGTTTTGGTCGAGCGCATGTTCGTTCTTTTAAAACTTGACTATTCTGGTGTTGTTTTTGGATCACGATTTCGGACCATATCCCGTCAATGCCGCAAAAGGCTATAACATGATTGTGATTTTCACGTTTTTGGAATTGTTCCAAACTACGCGAAGGTCTATATAGGCTTCAGGCAAGCGAAACGGCCAGGGAGTATGGCATGCGGCTGACCAAGCAAACGAACTACGCGGTGCGTATCATGATGTACTGTGCCGCGAATGGGGACAAGTTAAGCCGCATTCCCGAAATCGCCAGGGCCTATAACGTTTCGGAGCTATTCCTGTTCAAGATCCTGCAGCCGCTGCACAGGGCCGGACTGGTCGAGACGCTACGTGGCCGCAATGGCGGCGTGCGCCTGGGCCGTGCTGCCGACAAGATCACCCTGTTCGATGTCGTTCGCGTCACCGAGGACAGTTTCTCGATGGCCGAATGTTTCGATGACAACGCGACGGATTGCCCGCTGATCGATAGCTGCGGGCTGAATTCGGCACTGCGCAAGGCGCTCAATGCCTTCTTCGACGTGCTGTCCGAATACACGATCGACGACCTGGTCAAGGCAAGGCCGCAGATCCATTTCCTGCTGGGCCTTGAAGTGCCGCTGGCCAAGACCGCGGCCTGATCCAGTCCTGAGAAAAACAATTTTCCTCAGCGCCCGTGGAAACCTTCTCCGGGCGCTGGATTTTGTCTGCGCGATATTCTAAATCGATTGAATAACAAGCGTTCCGGGGAGGCCTGACGATGATTCTGTGCTGTGGCGAAGCTTTGATCGACATGCTGCCGCGCCAGTCGACGCTCGGCGAAGCGGCCTATGCGCCCTATGCGGGCGGCGCAATCTTCAACACCGCGATCGCGCTGGGGCGGCTCGGCATTTCCACGAGCTTCTTCACCGGTCTTTCCGACGACATGCTCGGCGACGTGCTACGCGAAACGCTGGCCTCCTCGAATGTCGACTACAGCCCCTGCGCAATTTCCGGACGGCCGACCACGGTCGCCTTCGTCAAGCTGGTCAACGGCTCGGCGACTTATGCTTTCTATGACGAAGGCACCGCCGGCCGGATGATCACCATAGATGACCTGCCGGCGCTGGGCGATGATTGCGAGGCGTTGCACTTCGGCGCGATCAGCCTGATCCCCGACCCCTGTGGCGGCACCTACGAGGCGCTGCTGGAGCGCGAACACACGGCGCGGGTGATCTCGCTCGATCCGAACATCCGCCCCGGCTTCATCAAGGACAAGGCCGCGCACCATGCGCGCATCATGCGGATGACGGCGCAGTCCGATATCGTCAAGTTCTCGGACGAGGATCTCGACTGGTTCGGCATGCATGGCGATCATGATGCATTGGCGGCGAAATGGCTGGAGATGGGCCCGAAGCTGGTGGTGATCACCAAGGGCGCCGATGGCGCCATTGGCTATACCGCCAGACACAAGGTCGCCGTACCGAGCCAGCGGGTGACGGTGGTCGACACGATCGGCGCGGGCGATACGTTCGATGCCGGCGTGCTGGCCTCGCTGAAGCGCGACAACCTGCTGACCAAGGCCCAGATCGCCGATCTCGACGACAAGGCGATCCACAATGCGCTGTCGCTGGCCGCCAAGGCCGCCGCCGTCACCGTGTCCCGCGCCGGAGCCAACCCGCCATGGGCCAAGGAAATCGGGCTTTGAGTCATATCATTTGCGAAACAGATTTTTGGACAAGCCGGACTGACGGATTATCGAATTCAGCGTGCCAGTGGCAATTTCGTCATTCAGGTTGTGAACGGCGATATCGACGAACATGATCTTGCCCCCGATCACGCCCCGGTAACGACGGTGGCTCGTACCGTCGTGCCGATGCAGTGCAAATCCGTGGGCGAGCAGGATTTCGATAGGCCTCGCGACCCGTGCACTTCAGGCGCGGCACGGGACGTCATATCCCGCATAATGATCGCCATTCTTGCCGCCGCGATTGATAATGAGATTTTTGAGCAGACGATAGGCAAATCCAACCCGGACCATCAGCGGGGCGCGTCTGCCAAGCAGACGAACCGAAGTCGCCGAATCCTCATTATGGGCGTCGGCTACAAAGGACTTTATCATCTGGTCAAGACCATCCTGGACCTCCCGGACGGAATGCCCCTGAATAGCCAGGTCGAAATCGATGCAGATGGCTTCCCAAGTCGAGCCATGGCCATAGGCATAGCACAGCAGATTCCGTTCCATTTTGAATACCTAAATCACATTTTCAAGGTGAAGATGATATCGGGCAAAACGGTTTCACGTCAACGATGCGACCTAAAACTCCACCTCAAGCTCGATGATCTCGTCAGCCTCGGTCCTGGCGCCTTCGGCCCATTCCTTGATCAGCGGCCAGTCGAGAATCAGGTCGCGATAGGCGGTGAGTTCAGGCGACAGTTCCACGGCATAGGTCCGGAAGCGCGAACAGACGGGCGCATACATCGCATCCGCCACGGTCGGATGCGCGCCAAACAGATAGGGGCCGCCGTAGGCTGCAAGGCACTCGCTCCAGATGGTGCGGATGCGCTCGATATCCGGTCGGGCGCCGGCAAAGATCTTGAACGTCTCGTGGTGAGCCTTGAGGTTCATCGGCAGGGCCGAGCGCAGGTTATGAAAGCTGGAATGCATTTCGCCCGATACTGCCCGGCAGTGCGCACGCGCAGCAATATCCTTGGGCAGCAGCGCGGCCTTGGGCTTGATCTCCGCCAGATATTCGGCGATCGCCAGCGTGTCCCAGACGGTCACGCCCTTGTGGCTGAGTCGTGGCACCAGAACCGAAGGCGACAACAGCAGCAACTCTCGCCGGGCGCCGGGATCGTCGATGTTCACACGCAGTTCAGTGAATTCCAGGCCTGCCATCTTACACAGCAGCCAGCCGCGCAACGACCATGACGAGTAATTCTTCGAAGAAATAGTCAGCGTTGTTTCCGCCATGATCCCATAACCTCACGCCTCAGATTCTGTCATATAATTAACTGGCCAGAGCGCAAAAAATGCACTAGTTTTTTGCATTGCACAATGGGTAAAAGCGAGGCGGCGGATGCTATATCGGGCGTACCAGTTTCAGGATGATCTCGTTGCCCCGTTCCGGTCGCTTGCCCGAAACTGGCTGTCGATGTTCAATTCCAGCTTCTGTAACATAAAGGGAATGATGGGCGGTCCGTATGCCGCGGCGCTCGAAATGATTTCCCGCTTCGGACTCACCCATGTCAGGCCGGATTTCGCCATCAACAAGGTTCTGAGCGGCAATAGCGAAGTCAGCGTGACGCCGATGGTGGAGTTGCACCTGCCGTTCGGCAATCTCCTGCATTTCGTCAAGGATACCGACATCCGCCAGCCCAAGGTTCTGGTGATCGCGCCTCTGTCGGGGCATTTCCCGACGCTGTTGCGCGGCACGGTCGAGACAATGCTCCACGACCATGATGTCTACATCACCGACTGGGCCAATGCCCGCGACGTGCCCCTGTCGGCGGGAGCATTCGGCGTCGAGGATTACGTGGAATACATCATCCGCTTCCTCGAGGCGATCGGTCCCGGCGCTCATATTCTCTCCGTCTGCCAGCCATGCGTGCAGGGGCTGGTGGCGACGGCGGTGATGTCGGCGGAAAGCCATCCGTGCACGCCGCGTTCGATGACGCTGATGGCCGGCCCGATCGACCCGCGCGAGAGCCCGACCGAAGTCAACGAGTTTGCGGTGTCCAAGTCGCTCGCCTGGTTCGAGCAGTCGGTGATCTCCACGGTGCCGCTGCGCTACAAGGGCGGCGGACGACGGGTCTATCCCGGCTTCCTGCAACTGGTGGCCTTCATGGCGATGAACATGGAGCGCCACAAGACGGCGCACCAGACGCTCTATGACCATCTGGCCGCCGGCGAGACGGCGGCGGCCGAGAAAATCAAGTCATTTTATGACGAGTATTTCGCCGTGCTCGACCTCACCGAGGAATTCTATATCGAGACGATCGACCGGATCTTCCAGAAGGCGGAACTGGCGACCGGCAATTTCACCTATCGTGGCAGCAAGGTCGATCCGGGCCTGATCCGCAGCACGGCATTGCTGACTGTGGAAGGCGGCCGCGACGACATCTGCGCCCTCGGCCAGACGGCTGCGGCGCATGATCTCTGTCACTCGCTCCGGCCGCATCTCAAGCGGCACCATCTGCAGGCCAATGTCGGGCATTTCGGCGTGTTCAACGGAAAGCGCTGGCAAAACGAGATCTATCCGGTGGTGCGCAACCACATCCTGATGATGGAGTGATTTTAATCCAAGTGAGGAGCGCGCTTGCCGGCGATGGCGATCAGTGTCGCCTGTTCGGCTTCGCTCAGATCGGCGATTGTCGATTGTTCAAGATCGGCCCACACTTTGGCGATCGCCGCGGTCATCTCGCGGCCTTTGTCGGTGATGAAGACTTTCGTGACGCGACCGTCGGTCGCGCATTTGTGCCGGTGGATCAAACCGCAGCGCTCGAGCCGCGTCAGCGACTTGGCGACGGTGGAGTGATCGAGGCCGATACTGTCGCCGAGCGATTTCTGTGACGCCCCATCCTTTTCGGCAATCTTCGTCAGCATGATTTCCTGCCCCGGAAACAGGCCGATATCGGCCAGCATGCCGGCGGCTCTCGCCCGGTGCGACCGGGCGAGAGTGAAGATGGCAAAGCTCACCGGATAGTCAGTCGAGAGACAGACGCAAGGTCCTGAAATCGAGCATGGATCGGTGTCTTCCATAATCTTCCATGGTTTTGTCAGGCAACCGCGCTTTGGCTCGATTGCAAGGTTGGATAATCGGTATACCCCTTGGCGCCGGGGGTAAACAAGGTTGTAGCATCCATTTCGTTCAATTCGGCGCCCGATTTCAACCGCTCGACCAAATCTGGATTGGCGAGGCCCCACTTGCCTACCGGTACGATGTCGGCGAGACCGTGTTCGATATCGTCGCCCAGCGCTTCCAGCGGCCGGCCGTTGCGGTTGACCAGAAGCTTCTGCGACCAGCGGGACCGGAGATCGGCGAGCAGCCTGTCATTGCCGAAATGATGGATATGCAGAAATGCAAGCTGTAGCTTGTCGAGTTCGGTGACGAGATAGCGATAGAGATCCTCGCCTTCAGCGCCGTCCGAGAGACCCCCCACTTCAAAGCCGGGCGACAGGCGGATGCCGGTGCGCTGCGGGCCGATCTCGTCTGCGACCGCCTTTGCAACTTCAATGGCGAAACGGGCGCGGTTCTCGATCGAGCCGCCGTAGATGTCCGTGCGGATATTGGCGTTGGGTGCGATGAACTGGTTGATGAGATAGCCATTGGCACCGTGGATCTCGACACCGTCCATGCCGGCGGCGATGGCATTGCGGGCGGCTGTCCTGAAATCCTCAACCGTCTGCTTGACTTCGTCTGTCGTCAGCGCCCGGGGTGTCGGCGCGTCCTGCATGCCGGTCGGGGTGTACATCTGCTGGCCGGGGGCGATCGCCGACGGCGCCACCGGCTGGCGGTGATGCGGTGTATTGTCGGGATGAGCCATGCGACCGGCATGCATGATCTGCATGAAGATGTGGCCGCCCTGCGCATGAACAGCGGAGGTGACTTTCTTCCAGGCATCGACCTGCGCTTCAGTATGGATGCCGGGCGTCATCGTGTAGCCCTGGCCATCTTCGGAAGGTTGGGTGCCCTCGGTGATCAGCATGCCGAGCGATGCGCGCTGCGCATAGTAGGTGGGAACCAGTTCGTTCGGTGTGCCGTCGAAATTGGCACGGCTGCGGGTCATCGGTGCCAGCGCGAGGCGGTGCGGCAGGTTGACGTTTCCGACAGTGGTCGGGGTCCAGAGAGAAGCCATGGGGTTGTCCTTTATGTGGTTGGCAACATAATAGTGGGGACGGGATATGTGGTTGGCAACCTATATCGAGAAATATTTTTTATGCTCGAAGGACATGCTTGACTCTCAGCAAGCATCACCTTATTCAACAATTATGTTAATCAACGGATGTGTTGAATATGCAGGATACGCTGAGCGCCACCTTTGCCGCACTGGCAGACCCTACAAGAAGGGCAATCCTTGCCCGCCTGTCGGAAGGCGAGGCGACGGTCAATGAGATAGCAGCGCCGTTCGATTTCACATTGCAGGCGATTTCGCGGCACCTGAAAGTGCTGGAGACGGCGGGGCTGATCACCCGTGGCCGGGAAGCGCAGTGGCGGCCCTGCAAGCTCGCTATGGCGCCGCTCAAGACCGTGGATAGTTGGCTCGACCAATACCGGACCCTATGGGAAGGCACATTCGACAAAATGGATGCATACCTCCAGGATCTTCAGAAAGGAGACCCCAATGACCGCAAGAACTGAAGCCCGCAAACTCGCAGACGACGAACTGTTGATCGACCGCACATTTGACGCGCCGGCGGCGCTGGTCTTCCGTATCTGGGAAGACCGCGACCACATGATCCGCTGGCTGGGACCGAAAGCGTTCACCTGCACGCATCTCGACAGCGATTTCCGCCCCGGCGGCAAATGGCGCGCCTGCATCGTCTCTGACGAATACGGGGAGAGCTGGATGGGCGGCACCTATCGCGAGATAGAGAAGAACCGCCGTATCGTCTACACCTTCGCCTGGGAAGATGGCCGCGACCAGCCTGAAATGGAAACCACGATCACCGTCGACTTCACTGAAGAGGGCGGCAAGACGGTGCAGAGGTTCCACCAGACGCCCTTCATCAGCGTTGAATCCCGCGACAGCCATGTCGGCGGCTGGAACGAATGCTTCGACCGCGAACAGGCCTATGCCGAGAATCTTGCCCGGGAGGCGCAGTCATGATCACCATCACCGCTTTCAAATGGGTGCCGCCATCGGCGCAGGGCCTGGTGCGCGATCTTCGCGTCCGCTGGGCGCTGGAGGAGGCCGGATTGCCTTACGATGTCAGGCTGATCGATGGTTCGGTGCAGCGGACGGAGGACTATCTGGCCATGCAGCCCTTCGGCCAGGTGCCGGTTCTGATCGAGGACGATCTGACGCTGTTCGAATCCGGTTCGATCGTGCTGCATATCGGCGAAAAGAGCGAGACGCTTCTGCCGAAGGACAGAGAACTGCGAGCCCGTGCCGTCACCTGGGTGTTTTCCGCGCTGAACTCAATGGAGATCGCGATCACGCCCCTGGTCCAGATCGACCTGTTCTATCCCAACGAGGCATGGGCAAAGGAGCGCCGCCCTGGCGCCGAGCAGTTTACAAGGCGGCGACTGACGGACCTTTCGGCGTCGCTTGGCGATAAACTCTATCTCGAAGGACATTTCACGGTCGGCGACCTTATCATGGTGTCGGTGCTTCGCATCCTGCGCCACACCGAACTTGTGGGCGAACAGCCCAACCTCGCAGCCTATATCGAACGCTGCGAAGCCCGGCCGGCGTTCCAGCGCGCCCTCGAAGGGCAGATGGCTGCGTTCCGGGCGCATGCAGCTTAAGCATGCTGCTTAAGTCAGCGTGAAGCTTCCCAGCTGCCGGAATTCAAGCAGCCACCATCTCGCGCAGCATCGAGATCACCTGGGTGTTGTCGTAGGGCTTGGGGCAGAATTTGACGTCAGCGGGAAGATCGCGCCTGAAAACCCGGACGCGTCCGGACGTGACAATGATCCTGATCGGCGGCCAGCGGTCATGCACGGTCGCCGCCAGGCTCAACCCGTTCATGCTGCCCGGTATCTCGATGTCGGTGAACAGGGCCTGAATTTCCGGGTGTGTTCGCAGCAGCGAAATCGCTTCATCGGTATTGCCCGCTTCGAGCACGTTGAAGCCCGCATCCTCAAGATCCAGGACGACGCTCATCCTGATAAGAGTCTCGTCTTCCACAACCAGTACAGATATCGGATCGGAATGCATATTTCCCTCGCATAAGTACAGCGCTCCGTCTGGCGGAGGGCAATGCCAATATATTGTTTGGCTAACTTAAACGGGTAACAGCCGACTGTCTCAAATTGTTCCGCAGGGGGTGGAGATAGCTGAAAGCAATCAGCTTTGATGGTTAACGATTGGCATACGGAAGATAAATCTGGTTTCTTCAGGAGTGGAAGTGACGCTCAGTTCACCGCCATGGGCTATGGCGATCTCGGAGGCGATATACAGGCCGAGACCCAGCCCCTGCTTGCCGGAGCCACTGTCGTGACTGAACGGCTTGAAGAGCTGCTCGCGGCGCGCCTCGGGGATCGGGCGTCCTGGGTTGGCAACTGAAAGTATGAATTCGTCTCCTTCGGTCGCAGCATGGACGCGTACCGTGCCGTCTTGCGCGCCATGGGTCAGGGCGTTGCCGAGCAGATTGGAAAACAGCTGGCCGAGCCGGTCGCGATCACAGTCGATGGTTCTTGTGAAGCGGAAATTGGTATCGATCCGGCGCTCCGGCCAGCTGACGCGCAGTTCCTCGATCACCTGGGTGAGAACCGGCTCCAACGGTTCTTCGCCGCTCCGGCGAAGGTGAATGCCGTCACCAAGCCGTCCCCGGGCAAAATCCATCACATTCTCGATCAGGTTTGCCATGCGGTCGACGCTTTTCTGCATCAGCCCCACGGTCATGCGGACCTGTTCGTTGTCGGAGAAACGCGCGATCCGCTTGGTGCCGGCCTGGATGGAGGCGAGGGGATTGCGGAGATCGTGGCCGAGGACAGCGATGAACAGTTCGCGCAGTTCGGCCGAAGCCCGTTCATCATTGAGCTTTGCTTCGGAACTGGCGAGTTCCCTGGCGGCATCGATATGGCGGGCGATCAGTTCGGCAAACAGCTTCAGCGTACCGATCGTCTGATGATTGTTGACGCGGGCGGGCTTCGGATCGATCGCGCAAAGCGTTCCGAAAAAACTGCCGTCCGCGAGCAGGATGGGCGTCGATATGTAGCTCTGGAAACCGTAGAGTGCAGGCGTCGGATGCCCGCAATAGACCGCGTCCTCGGCAACATTGTCGATGGCGACCGTGTCGAGATGGCCCCTGATTTCATGGCAGATCGTCGTTTCGACCTTCAATTCGCCGCCCGGCTTGAGGCCGAAATCGATCTCGTCCAGCACGCTGCAGGCAATCCAGCGGTCATCCGTAACCCGTGCCACCGCAGCAAAGCCCATCCCCGTCGTCCGGCAGACGATATCCAGGATTGTAGGAACAGCTTTGATGTTACTGACAGTATCAATATCCGTTTGAAAATTACTCAACACCGCCCGATCGATCTCTTCACGCTCCCGCACTGCAGGCGTTATGGACGATTTTGCTTCCGAAGTCACGTGTGTAAACGCGAATCCTGGCGCATATAGCTGCTAACATATTGCGGTAGCGAGAATATTAGATCAGCTTATACATAAAGGTTGCAGCATCGAGCCGATCGGCAATGGCATCGCGACTGTAGCCGGGAATAATGCCGGCGGTGATATAGCCGAGCGATTGATAGAGCGGCTCGCCCTTGTCGCCGCTGCGGGTGTCGAGCGTCAGCAGGCTCCGCCCAAGCCGCCGTGCGACCTTCTCGATCTCGGTCATCAGCAGGCGACCGATGCCACGGCGCTGGAAATCCGGATGCACGAGCAGTTTCTTGATATCGGCGCGATGGGCCTGGTTGGGCGGCGTGTCGCAATCGAGCTGCACGGAGCCGGCGATCCGGCCGCCAAGCTCGGCGACCAGCACGGTCAGCGCATCGTCTCCGGTTCGTGGCAGGACTTTCTTGACCCAGAACCGCCGGGCGTCCTCATGCGAGTAGGGATGGATGAAGTTGATGCTGGCACCGTCCTCGACGCAGGCATGCAGCAGGCCTGCGAGTTCATCGAGATGGGCCTCGCAATCAGCCGCGTTGTATTTTGAAATCGTGATGTCTTTCGTCATCGGATCATACCATGAAAAGATAATAGCGGGCGGGCTGGTCGCCCGTGCGGAATTCGCTGCGGCCAAACAGCTGGTAGCGCAGGCAATCGCCGGGGGCGAGCGCATGTTCGCGACCTTCGACCGTGACACTGAGACTGCCTTCGATCAGGATGATATGATGCTCCAGGCCGGGGCGCGGCGGACTGTCATAGATGATTTCGGTGGCGGGCTCGAGCCAGGCTTCGAGCGCTTCGGCCGCGAGCATCCGCGCGGGCGGGGACACCGAGCGCCGCACGAATCCGGTCTTCGAATCGGTCCAGACAGGCTGCGCATCCCTCGCAATCACCGGTGCGAATTCGTCCTCGACGAGTCGGATCAGCCGGGACAAGGTCATGCCATACGCCGCGCAGAGCCGGCCGAGCACGGCGGCTGTGGCGCTGACTTCGGCATTCTCAAGCCGCGACAGCGTCGCGCGGCTGACGATGCTGCGCTTGGCAAGCTCGTCCAGCGACCAACCGCGCTCGGCACGCAGACTTTTAAGGCGCAGGGCGATCTGGTGGTCGATCGCGTTGTCGTCCGAGAGAGGTTCCATATGTGAGAAAATGTCTCATATATGGAATATTGTCAAGCACTGCGCATTAAGCCCTCGCTCTTGTCGGGAGGGTTTGGGAGGGGTGTTATTCAGCCTCGTGCCTCGCCCTTCTTCGCCAGCACGAAGTCATGATCGACATCCCAGAAATCGCCGGTGAAGCCGTATTCCTCAGCTCGCGCTGGGTCGTGGGTCATGACGAATTCGGCAAGCAGGCTTTCCTTGACGCCGAACACCGCATCCGAATTGATATAGGGATCATGCGGATCGAAGATATGCGTGGTCAGCGGCTCATAGCCGTCGGCCTTGATGATGTAGTGCAGATGTGCCGGGCGGTAGGGGTGACGGCCAAGGCTGTGCAACAATTGCCCGACTGGTCCGTCATCGGGGATGGGATAGTATTTCGGCTTCACCGCGCGGAACCAGTAGCGGCCGTCGGCGTCGGTGCGGAAGACGCCGCGCAGATTGAAATCCGGCTGGATACCCTTCTGCTGCACGTCGTAGAAACCTTCGTCATTGGCCTGCCAGACATCGAGCACGGCGCCGGCGATCGGCTTGCCTTCTGTGTCGAGTATGCGGCCCTCGATGAACATGTCCTCGCCTTTCGCATCCAGGCAGATATTGGCGCCCATCGGCAGTTCCGGCGCGTCGGCGACGTGGAACGGCCCGAGCACGGTGCTTTCCGACGCCCCGGACGGCTTGCGGTTGTTGATCGCATCGACCAGCATTGACACGCCGAGGATATCGGAGAGCAGGATGAATTCCTGCCGCCATTCGTTGCAGATCTGGCCGGTGCGGGTCAGAAACAGGATCGCCGCCATCCATTCGTCCTGAGTAGGCTCGATCTCCTTGACGGACTCGTGCAGCTTGCGGGTGATGACTTCCATCACTTCGCGGAGCCGTTCGTCCTTGGCTTTATCGTTGCGGCCTGTCACGACCGCGACGGAATCGTCCTCGGTGAAGAACCCTTTTTCATGCGCTTCCATGACAGCCTCACTTGTTCAGGATGGATTTGAAGACGCTGCGAAGCGCGGCGGCCGGATCGTCCACCATGCCCTCCGAGCGCCAGGCGACGTGATGGTCGGGGCGCACCAGCACTGCGCCGGAATCGCGGATCTCGCGGGCGTTCGCCCAGTCGCCGACCAGATCCTGCCATTCCTGGCGGGGCCCGATCTTGTGGACGGCAATCGTCATGCCGAGTTCCTTGCCGAGGGTCTTTGCGGCGTCCACCCAGCCGTCGCCGCCGATGCCGGTCAGAATGGTGAAGACGCCATGGCCGGTGAGATCGAGCGTCGAAACCTTCTGGCCGTCACGGCCGAACACCCAGGCATGTGGCAGCCGCGCGCCGGGCCATGTCGTCGGCTGGTAATGCAGTTCAGCATCCCTGGCGAAGACCGGCTCCGGCTGGCCGTCGGTGATCACGGCACTCGACGTGTAGCGCTGGTTCATCTCGACCCCATGCGCGTCGAACTCATAGACCTTGTAGGCGATCGCCTCACGGATGGCGGCGCGCTGGATTTCGGCTTCGTCGGTGTCGTCGCAGCGCGCATCCATGTTCTGCTGCATCTTCACCGGATCGACGGAATCGAGCAGGCCGAGCGCCTTGAAGATCGGGCCGAATTCCTCGATCGACTTGTTGGCGCGGGTGACGATCTGCTTGGCGATCGGCGCGCGCTCGACATCAAAGCTTTCGAGCAGGCCCGAACCTGCCTGGCCGCTCAGCACCATGGCAAGCTTCCATGCGAGGTTGAAGGCATCCTGGATCGAGGTGTTGGAGCCCAGCCCGTTCGACGGTGGATGACGATGGGTGGCGTCGCCCATGCAGAAGACGCGTCCAACAGACATTTTTGTCGCATACATGTTGTTGACCGTCCAGGTCGAGACCGACTTGATCTTCGGCGTCAGCTCCTGATCGCCGACCAGATCGCGCACCACGCGGATGGCGAAGTCCTCGCTGACCTCCGGCGCCGGCTGGTTGATGTCGTATCCCCAGACGATCAGCCATTCATGCCAGGGACGCACCATGCGGACGAGGCCCATGCCGATGCCGCCGACATCGGCGCCCGGCTGCAGTACCCAGTAAAGCACCGAGGGTCGATGGGCGACATGCCGGGAAAGATCGGCCTCGAACAGGATGTTCATCGAGCCGCCGACGCCCATCTTGCCCTCGAATGTCAGGCCCGCATGTTCGGCGACCTTGGAATTGCCGCCATCAGCGCCGACGAGGAATTTCGAGCGGATGGTGATTTCCTTGCCCGTGAGACGGTCGAGGCAGGTGGTGGTCACACCTTCGGCGTCCTGGACATGGTTGACATATTCCGTCGACATGCGGGGCTGGGTCCCGCGCGAACAGGCGGTCTTGAACAGCAGCGGCTCCATATAGGTCTGCGGCAGGTCGTTCATGCGGCATGGTGAGGAGAGCTGATGCTCGGCGCGCGAACTGGGATGCTTGCCCCAACTCTTCATGCGGCCGATTTCCTCGCCGGCGAGCGCCGTGCAGAAGACATTCTCGCCCATCAGATCCTGTTCGGCGGCGAACATATAGGCTTCGTCCTCGACGTCGCGGCCGAGATCGCGCAGCACTTCCATGGTGCGTTGGTTGGTGATGTGGGCGCGCGGCGTATTGGCGAGCCACCGGTAGCGATTGATGATCAGGTTCTCGACACCGTAGGTCGAGAGCAGTGCTGCGGTCGCCCCGCCGGCGGGACCTGTTCCGATGATGAGTACGTCGGTTGTTATGTCAGCCATTCGGCCCTCCCTTGAATTTGGTCTTGAGCAGTCCGCCCTTCAGTATCCGGCGGACCGGAAACAGCTGGATCCCGGTGCGGTCGGAAAACAGGCCCCAGAGTCCGCGCGTCGCAAACAGCATGGTGACGATGGCAATGGTGCCGAGAGCCAGCAGATACCAGGAGCCGTAATCAGCCAGCAGGTTCTGCAGCAGGAAGAAGACGATGACGCCGATGATCGGGCCCTCGACCGTGCCGATGCCGCCGATGACGACGATGAAGATCACATAGGCCGTCCAGTCGATCACCGAGAAGGCGGCGTCGGGCGAAATCCGCTGCTTCTGCACATAGATCAGCGCACCGCAGCAGCCGGTGAGAAACGCAGTCACCAGATAGACCGTGGCCTTCATCCGCATCGCATCGACGCCGACGGCACGCGCTGCCTGCTCGTTGTCGCGAACGGCGGCCAGTCCAAGCCCCTGCTTGGAGCGCAGCAGGCGATAGATGAAGCCGATCGACACGACGACAAGGATCAGCGCCAGCCAATAGGTGATCGCGTCGCCCGCCTGGGCCGATTTCATGCCGAGATCGCGGAGCCACTGGATGCCGAACATATCCTTGATCGCGTCGCGCGGCAGCGATGTTCCGGTTCCGCCGCCGAGCGCTTTCCACTGGGCGAAGGCGAGCCGCCCGACCTCGGCGATCACCCAGGTGCCGATGGCGAAATAGGGCCCGTAGAGCCGGAACGTGAAGAAGGCGGTCGGCACGGCGACCAGCGTTGCGAACAGGCCGGCGGCAAGGATTGCCCGCATCGGGTCGAAGCCGAGCAGGCTGACGAACCCGAACATCGCATAGCCGCCGCAGCCGACGAACAATTGCTGGCCGACCGAGATCAGCCCCGCATAGCCGGCCAGCAGGTTCCAGCACTGCGCCAGCACCAGCATGGTCAGGATGAAGAACAGGTCCTGGATGACGCCACGCGAGACGATGAAGGGGGCGGCGACGGCAAGCAGCACGATCAGGATCGCCGCGACGGCGAAGGCCTGAGATGCCCTGGTGCGGGTCTCGACCTTGAATGTGGGGGAAGCGGGAAGGGTCATGGCGTCAATCCACCGCCCGCGGGAACAGGCCGCGCGGCCTGAACAGCAGGACGAGGAGAAAGGCGAGATGGCCGGTGAGGATCTGCCATTCCGGGCTGACGGCTGCACCAATGGTTTGTGCAACGCCGAGGATGATGCCGCCGGCCAGCGTGCCCCAGAGCGAACCGAGCCCGCCGATGATGACGGCCTCGAAGGCATAGATCAGCCGTGCCGGCCCTGCCGCCGGGTCGAAATTGGCGCGCGTGCCCAAGTATAGTGCGGCGATCGTGACCACCACCATGGCAAGTCCGGTCGCCATCGCGAAGATGCGCTGCGGGCGGATGCCCATCAGCCCGGCGGTCACCGGGTCGTCCGACGTGGCGCGGAAGGCGCGGCCGATCGACGTGCGGTAGATCAGCTGATTGAGCGCGACGATGACGACGATCGCCGAGGCAAAAGTCAGGATCGGCATGATGCCGGCAGTGACCGGTCCGAGTGGCACAGACGCCGTTTCCAGCGCGCCGGCCGAGATGCGGCGGCTGTCGGCCGTAAAGCCTTCGAGCAAGCCGTTCTGGATGACGATCGACAGGCCGAACGTCACCAGCAGCGGCGGCAGCAGGTCGCGCCCCAAAGTGCGGTTGAGCAGCAGGCGCTGGAGAGCAAAACCCACCGCGAACATCGCCGGCATCGCCAGCAGCACGGCGAGGAAAGGATCGATGCCGAACCAGGATGCCAGCGCCAGGATCGCGAACGCCGCCAGCACGATCAGGTCGCCATGGGCGAGATTGACCAAGCGCATGATGCCGAAGATCAGCGACAGCCCGGCGGCGAACAGCGCGTAAAGGCCGCCGAGCAG
>JAQGJP010000052.1 GCA_028290545.1 Rhizobium sp.
TGGCCGACGGCTTTCCGTGCCAGAGTCGATTTTGATGTGCCCAAGGCTGGATGAACCGCGCTTTTCGGATCGCTGAAATAACAAGGTCGGAATGAAATTCTACTCTAAAAAATTTTGCGACAAGCCCACTTGCTTTCTTTCCGGGCCACTATTCAGGGACGTCGAGATTGCCGCCGGCATAGCTCTCCATTACGGTTCGGTGAGCTACGGCAACATCGGCTCCGGCAAAAGGCTTGACTTCACGCTCATCGGCCCAGACGTTAACATGGTCAGTA
The DNA here is from genome assembly GCA_028290545.1 of Rhizobium sp. Classification (GTDB taxonomy): domain Bacteria; phylum Pseudomonadota; class Alphaproteobacteria; order Rhizobiales; family Rhizobiaceae; genus Rhizobium_E. The sequence continues at coordinate 276 of JAQGJP010000052.1, forward strand.
GAATCCAGGGAAAATGCAGCGACCTGAGTTGCCTTTACTCATGTCGGATGTGATGCAGCCTCCGGCGTGGGGCGACCGCGCGGTCTCGCTTTCGCTGCGGATCTGGAAGGAGCTGTCAGCGGCGCGGTCCTTGTTATTGCTCATCGAACACCGGTTTTCGGCGGCATCATGATCAGAATTGCGCTGGCTATAAACCCGAGACGACAACGGCGGCCGAAGCCGCCGTTGCAAAGGATCATCTTCAGGCTGGCGAAGCACTTATCGCGACCGCCGCCCATATTGCTGCATCAATTCCATCAGCGGTTCGTGGCGTATGGCATCGACGCGGAAGCGATCATGGACCGTTCCGCCTGCGTCCTCGGCGGCCAGCATCGCATTGACCACGGCTTCTTCGACAGCATCGACTACGGCGCTGTAGGCCGGGTCGAACAGTTCGTCATTGATGATCTCAAGCGCCAACCTGGGCGGCGCGCGATGCGCCATCGGCTGTCGATTGGCGGTCGAGAGGGCCAGGAAAATATCGCCGGAATTGTTGCCGCCCGGCGTGCCGTTGCGGCCGATGCCGATCGACGCGCGGCGCGCCACCCGCTTCAATTGATGCGGGGCCAGCGGCAGGTCGGTGGCGATGACGACGATGATGGAACCGCGCTCCTGCAGCTGGCTTTGCGGCGTGCCATCGCGCATATGCTGGCCGACAGGGACGCCGCAGATCGTCAGCCAGTCGCGCTGGCCGTGATTGGCCTGGACGAGCGTGCCGATCGTGTAGGTCTCGCCGCCCAGTTCGACCAGCCGCGAGGATGTGCCCGTGCCGCCCTTGAAGCCATAAGTGATCATCCCGGTGCCGCCGCCGCAATTACCTTCCTGCACCGGACCAGCCGCGACCGCGTCCAGCGCAGCCTTCACATCCGCCTCCATCAGATGCAGGCCATTGATGTCGTTGAGAGCGCCATCATAAGTCTCGGCGATGACGGGCATGAGCCAGAGGAATTCATCGGTCTGGTAGGTCGATGCATAGCGGTCTATCATCCATTTGATCGTCGCGTGGTGGGCCATGCCGATACCGTGAGTATTGGTGATGACCACAGGTCCGAGGAAGGAGCCGCCATCCTCGATCCAGTGGGTGCCGGTCATTTCGCCGTTGCCGTTGAAGCGGTGCACGCCGGCATAGACCGGCACCGGCGTTTCCGAAGCCATATGCGGCAGGATGGCGGTAACACCGGTGCGGACCGGGCGCTTGCGGCCGGGCCGTGGTTCGTTTTCCATTATGGTGCGGAAGCCTACACCAATGCCGGCCACATCTGTGATCGCATTGTGCGGACCGGTGAGGCCCGCAAAGGGCAGGCCGAGCTCGCGCCCGCGCGGTTTGTTCAGGATCGGAGTGGCTATGGTCATGTCATTTCTGCCGGGAACGAAGGTAAAGGCCGAGCGAGGCCACAAGGAAGGAAAAGGTCAGCATCATCACCGCGATTGCATTGATCTCCGGCTTGATGCCGCGCCTCAGCATCGCGAAGATGAACATCGGCAGCGTCGTCACATCGACGCCAGCGATGAAATAGGTGATCACCAGATCGTCCATCGAGATGATGAAGGCAAGCAGCGCACCGCCGACAATGCCCGGCATCAGTTGCGGCAAGACCACGCGACGGAAGGTCATCCACTCGTTGGCGCCGAGATCGGCGGAGGCATGTTCGAGCGTCCTGTCCATGCCGACAAGCCGTGCCGAAACGACGATGAAGACATAGGAGATCAGGAACGTGCATTGGCCGATGATGATCGTGGCAAGGCCGAGATGGATGCCGGCATTGACGAAGAAGATCAGCAGCGCGATGCCCAGCACAATATCGGGCATCAGCATCGGCATGAACATCGAGACCTGATAGAAGCGCTGGCCAAGGAAATTGAAGCGATGCAGCGCAATAGCAATCGCCGTTCCCAACACTGTGGAAATCAGCGTCGTTGCCGCGGCGATCTTCAGGCTGTTCATCACGGCGGCCAGCAGCTGTTCGGTGGATTCGATGTAGAGCGCGTTTTCCGAGATCATCGTCTTGAAGCCCAGCACCTGCGCGTACCATTCCGTCGTGAACCCGCTCCAGGTCATCATGTTGACCGGGTTGGAATTGAAGGAATAGACCGCGATCAGCGCCAGCGGGATGTAGATGAAGGCGAAGAACAGCCCGGTGTAGAGCGTGAGGCCGCCACGAAAGAGGGTTTGTGCGAGTTTCATCTCTTCCCTCCTCAGCGTGCGAGCGCGGCAGCGCCGCGCCGTCCGGAGACGATGACGTAGGCGACGAGCAGCACCAGCATCACCGCCATGACCATCATCGCCAGTGCTGAGCCGAACGGCCAGTTGCGGGCCGACAGGAACTGCGCCTCGATGAGATTGCCGAGCATCATCACCTTGGCACCGCCCAATACCGCCGGCACGACGAAATTGCCGAGCGCCGGAATGAAGACGATGACCGAGCCGCCGATGATGCCGGGCGCCGTCAGCGGCAGGATGATCCTGAGAAAGGTGCGGACAGGACCGGCACCTAGATCGAGCGAAGCCTGCACCAGCCGCCAGTCGAGCTTCTCGACACTGGCATAGACCGGCATGAACATGAACGGGATGAAGACATAGACCATGCCCAGGATGATCGCACCGTCGGTGTAGATCATTTGCAACGGCCGATCGATCAGCCCGGTCGCCTGCAGCGCTTCGTTGACCAGGCCGGTCTGCCGCAGGATCAGCACCCAGACGAACAGCCGCACGATCAGGCTCGAGAAGAATGGCAGCGTGATCAGGAACAGACAGAAATTCTTCGACGTCTCCGACAGGCGGCTGATGTGGAAGGCAGCGGGATAGCAGACGAGCAAGGTGACAGCGACCGTCAGCAGCGCGATCTTCACCGAGCGAAGGAAGATGGAGATATAGACAGGGTCATACTCCTCAAATTCCGGATTGGCAAAGCCGAGGATGCGGCCGAAATTATCGGGATAGAAAATCCATTCGACGCCACCATAGAGGCCGGGCGCCAGAAAGCTCGTGACCACCATGATGCCGAGCGGCACCACGAAGAATATCAGGAGAAATAACGTCACCGGCCCCAGCAGCAGGCCGAGCTGGAACCGCCTTCGGCTCACAATGCTCATGCCACCACCTCCGCCTGCCCACCGATGATATGCACCATTGCCGGATCATAGTACCAGCGGGCCTGGGCGCCGGTATCGAGCGCTCCAACGGCGGCGCGCTGGGTCGCAGGGATTTCCGCCACCAGCGTCCGGCCCGCGGCCGTCCGTCCAAATAGCTCGAAAGACGAGCCGACAAAGACGATCTGCTCGACGGTCACGTCGATGGCCGGATAGGCATCGGTGTATGACTTCAGGAAGAATTGCTCCGGCCGGATGAGCGCGGTAGCGTTGCCTGCGGCGCTGGCCGAGGCGAGCTGGATCGGCGCTCCGTCATTGGTGACGAAGGTCGTTCCGTCGGCGCGGCCTTCGAACAGGTTGCTGGCCCCGACAAAATTGGCGACGAAGGTGCTTGCGGGGTGGTCGTAGATCGTGCGCGGCGTATCGAGTTGCTGAATGAGGCCATTCGACAGCACGGCAACACGATCCGACATGGTCAGCGCTTCCTGCTGGTCGTGGGTCACGAAGATAAAGGTGATGCCGAGCTCGTGCTGCAGCGTCTTGAGCTCCAGCTGCATCGACTGGCGGAGATTTTTGTCGAGGGCCGACAGTGGCTCATCGAGCAGCAGCACCTTGGGGCGGGCGATAATGGCGCGGGCGAGTGCAACGCGCTGTTGCTGGCCGCCGGAAAGCTGGCGCGGCAGACGGCCTTCCATGCCTTCGAGGCCTACCATCTGAAGTGCAGCCTTGACGCGCTCGGTGCGCTCAGCCTTGGCGACGCCGGCGACCTCGAGCGCATAGGCGACATTGGCGCCGACGGTCATATGCGGAAACAGCGCGTAATTCTGGAAGACGGTGTTGACCGGGCGCTTGTAGGGCGGCCGGTCGGTCATATCCTCGCCGTCGATGGTGATGCGGCCGGAATCGAGTTCGACGAAGCCGCTGATCGCTTGCAGAAGCGTGGTCTTGCCGCAGCCCGAGGGGCCGAGAAGAGTGATGAATTCATTGCGTCCGACTTCGAGGTCTATTCCATCCAGTGCCTTGACCTGCCGGCCTTCAGGCGTGGCAAATGCCTTGGCGGCCTTGTCCAGCCGCACGATTGCATCTCGCATGTATCGTTCCCCGACATGTTATTTAATTAACTCTTGCGCGATTAAGATATGTTGATATCATTTTATTGTCGAAGTCAACGCCCGCCGGCTCAGCGATTTCAACGTCCCAAACGTGGAATCTCAACTGAACCAGGGGTGGAAAATCCATAATAAGGGGAACTAAAGATGACACTCTTTCATGGCGCGCTGCGGCGCCTGGGCCTGATCGCGCTGACCGTAATCTGCATTCCGGCCAGCGCTGCGATGGCCGACGAACTCAACATCTATAACTGGGGCGAATACATCAACCCGGCGGTCCTGAAGAAATTCGAGGAAGAGACCAAGATCAAGGTCAACCTGTCGACCTACTCCTCCAACGAGGAAATGCTGGCCAAGATCCAGGGCGGGGCCACCGGCTATGACATCGTCTTCCCGTCCGTGCATATGCAGGACATCATGGCCAAACTCGACCTGCTCGAGAAGACCGATATCAACACCTATGAAGGCTTCAAGAACATCGACCCGCAGTTCCTGCGCGCCAAAAGCGATCCGAAGGGCGAATATTGCCTGCCCTACGCCTTCGGCACGGTCGGTATCCTCTATAACCGCAAGGTGCTGGGCAAGGACATTACCGGCTGGAAGGACCTGCTCGCCACGGTCAAGGCGAAGGGCCTGAAATTCACCCTGCTCGACGACATGCGCGAAGTCATGGCCGTCGGCTTGATCCTCAATGGCCATTCCGTCAACTCGACCGACCCGAAGGAATTGCAGCAGGCGGCCAACACGGTGATCGCCATGAAGCCCGATGTCGCGGCCTTCACCTATGATTCCCGCCCGATGGTAGCGTCCGGCGATGTCGCCGCAGCACATTTCTTCGTCGGCGCGATGGTCGATGTGTTCGGCACTCCCAGGGATCTCGGCTATGTGATCCCCGAGGAAGGCGCGACCATGTACCAGGAAGACATCTGCGTCTTGAAGACGGCGCCGAACAAGGGCAATGCCGTCAAGTTCCTGCAGTTCTACACCAAGCCGGAAATTGCCGCACTGAACGTGTCGCAGCAGACCAACGGCACGGCGAATGTGCCGGCGCGGCAATTGACGCCCCAAAATATCAAGAATAGCAAAGAGATCAATCCGACCGACGAGACCATGAAGCGGCTGCAGATCTTCGAAGATCTCGGTGCCGGCCTTCGCCAAGTCGATCGGGTATGGACCAAAGTCAAGACTGCGCAATAATTGGCGCTTTCCCGCCCGTTTCGACGGGCGGGAACTCTGGGGGCAAAGTGTCGAAAGAAATCCTAAAACTCGTCCAGAGCGCAGAGATGCGCAAGTCGAAGTCCGACAAGCTGATTGCCCACTACTTCGAACGCAACATCACTGAGCTGCCGTTCGAAACCGCGAAATCGATCGCCACGCGCCTTGAAATCTCGCCGATGACCGTGGGCCGCTATCTGCGCCGGCTGGGTTTCGACGGACTGGAAGAACTCAAGAGCGAGATGCGGCGCGGCCGCTCCAACCCCGCCTGGCAGGTCAAGGGCGCGATGGATCGCTTCCAGCAGGACATCCGCGACGGCAAGCTGCTGGCCGGTCTCTTGCAGCAGCAGGTGGAAAATCTCGGCAAGATCTACGAACTCACCGCCGCGCCGCAATGGCAGCAAAGCATCGACGCGCTGATTTCGGCGAGCGAGGTCTATGTCGCCGCCTACCAGAACGTCCGCGGCATCGCGCAGTATTTCGCCAGCCAGCTCTCCTATGCCCGCCCGCGCGTACAGTTCGTCGATGGCGTCAACGGCACTTATGCCGAACTGCTCGATGGTTCGGTGGAAGGCCGCGTGCTGTTTCTTTATGACGTCCGCCGCTTTGCCGCCAAGGCACGCCCGCTGGCAGACGAGGCACGCCGCGCCGGCGTCAAGGTCATATTGCTGACCGACGAATTCTGCCCATGGGCGGAGGATGCTTCCGATATCGCGCTGGTCGTGCCCGGCTCGCATGGACCGCTCTGGGATGGCGCGGCAACCATGACCGCCGTCATGGACCTGATGCTCAGCAATATCATCGTGCTGCTGGGCAACGAGGTCGATGATCGCGTCCAGTTGTTGACGCGGCTGCAGGACATTTTTGGGGATTTTGAGAATTGAGGACGACGACACAATTCGTCCTGCCGCCCGGCTGCGTCCCTGCGCGCCGGGATTGGGCCAGCGTCGATCTCGCCATGCGTGACAAGTGACTGATATGAACAACCGTTTTCCCGTTTTGATTCCCATCTGCGCGCTTCTGGTATCAAGACCCTGGGCGTTATCAGGCCATCTCGGACATCTCATGGCCCAACCCGAGGCGTTGTCAGCAGATACGACGATGTCTTGTCATCATGCGTCGAGTGAAACAGCACCGCGGGGCCGACTACAGCAAGCAAGCACATAGCCGTCCGTTTTCACGTCCTCGGACAAACCGCCCAATCGTCCATGTCCACACGGCCTTGAGTCGCCACTCGTCGAAGCGAAACAGCAGCGCATCCCCGCGCATGTCCGATGTGAACCGCTTGCCGAACCAGCCGAGGTTTTCCAGCACACCGTCGAAAGGGTGGCCGGACGGAATACCCCGGCCGGTCCATAGCCCGATCATCTCGCACGGTTCGACCGGCGGCAAGCTTTGAAATTTCTCAAGTGCTTTCTGCATCTGTGGCCTGCGCAATCTCGACGCTCCTCTTCCGGCGATGTGCGGCACTATCTACGCCGAATCGTCCTGCACTTCCCTGCGCTGTTAGGTGCGCCGTTTTGATCTGGCCTTTTGCCGAGCGGTCCGCAACTCCTCCAGGTCTGGCAGCCACCATCCTCGCCCGAGTTCTTCTTCTTCGCGTGGACGAGACCTTCGACCTTCGCACCAAGGGCGTTGAAACCTTCGCCTACTTCGAGACTGATTGTTCCTTCAATTTTACGATCGAGAACCGCCAGATGTCGTGGGGCAAGAACCTCATCAGCGGGAAGACCCTCCGCAATCTGGCGGGCGTCGATACTCGTTACAGCATTTACCTCGAAGTGCGCGGTGGTCATGACCGCTTGATCGCTGACAATGATCTCGTCGATCTGGCAGGTAAAGGCATCGAGCGCTTCATCACGGTCATCAGCGAAACCACGGAGGGCCTCTAGGCCCTCCCTTCTGCCGATCGGCGCTTTCTCGAAACCCATGGCATCTCGTATGAGATCATCAACGAAAGCGGTATCGGAGCGGTCGTCCTCAAGAACTTCGCCCTTCCGCCGGGGAAGTTCGATCACGACAAAGTTGACGTGATGATCCAGCTGCCGTCAGGCTATCCCGACGCGAGCGTCGATATGTTCTAGACGCTGCCCTGGATCAAGCTCAGTGCGACCAACACCTACGCAGCGTGCGCCGATGTCGCCCACCAGTTCGCTGGCGCCAACTGGCAGCGCTGGTCACGGCACGCAGAATGGAGAGCAGGCATCGATGGCATCCGCACCATGGTCGCCCGCGCCCAGCTTGCTTTCGAGAAGGCCAAGTAAGATGACGATGTTGGACATTACCCTTCTCGATCAGCATATGGATATGCTTTCGCGCTTGCTTCCGGATACCGCGTCCCCGGAGGCAGCGGCTTACATTTTGTTTGGTTCGGCCGATATTGCCGCTGACCCTTGGACAGGAACCCCTCGCCGCCGTCTTATTTCGCACCAGGTCATAGAAATACCGGCAGCCGACACGCTTAGCTCGTCCGGCGTGCATGCGACATAGAGCACTCGCAGCTTCATGCGGATGCTCGGCGATGCGGCAATCGCCGGTAAGACCCCTGCAATCTTCCACACCCATCCTGGTAGCCATGCGTTTTTCTCCGATCAAGACGATGCCAACGAACGAGAGCTGGCGCGAACAGCCCATCAAAAGGGCGCGGAGGGGCTTGTCGCAAAATTTTTTAGAGTAGAATTTCATTCCGACCTTGTTATTTCAGCGATCCGAAAAGCGCGGTTCATCCAGCCTTGGGCACATCAAAATCGACTCTGGCACGGAAAGCCGTCGGCCA
>JAQGJP010000063.1 GCA_028290545.1 Rhizobium sp.
CACCAGAAAACCGATGAACCGTCCAGTACGGGCGTCGAGCAGGATGATGATTATATTGCCGCTTTCGCGCCGCACCTTGACGCGGTACTGAGGCCTCTGACGCCGGATGAGATTCACGTCGATGACCTTGCCGCCGACCTTCTCGTCAACGATGCGCAGAGCAGCCTTCAGGGGGATGATCCTGCCCGTGCGGACCTCATTCAGCGCCTCGTCCTGGGAATAGTCGTCCTTGCCCCTGGACGTGTGGCCGCCGTCATCGTCATGTCCACCGTCGTCATGGCCACCGTCGTCATGTCCTTCGCCGCCGTCCTTTGCCCAGGCAGGCAAGCAAATGGCGGCCAGCAACGACCCTGTCAAAATTCCGAGCGCGTGGCGTCGGTTTGTCGGCACTGATGACATCCAATCCGTGTTGGTGCGATCTTTACCCCGGGGACCTCCATCGTCAATCGCCAAAATGAAGTTTACCTGCCGCGATCACATCACGGCAGGCAGAGGACCGTTGTTCCATCGCCCCATTAAGCGCGAAGTGCACTGACATGATGCTGATCCCGGCTGTCAGCGTTCTGTCAGCGTGTCGCTCGGGAGAGCGTGCCGCTTCCGGGCTACCATACATTCGGACTCGCGGCGCTGGCGCTGCTCTGCCGCCACGAACGTCGTTTGTTGCGGACAGCTGCAGGCAAGTGAGTGGTTGCCGAGCTAAACCGAGGTTGCCCGGCCGAAACAAGAACCGCGTCTTCGAATTTTGCCAGCATGCCCGGCTAGCCCTTGGGTGCCGCACAAAGCCGGGACCATTCTTCAGAACGCCGTCGCCAAAGCTCCCTTGGCTTTGGTTTGCGGCTCGACATGGATATTGGTGACGGCACCGCTCACGCTTGCTTTCAGGGCATCTTCGAGGCGGTCGCAGATGTTGTGTGCATCCTCCACCGTCATTCCGGTCGGAACCACGAGATGGAATTCGATAAAGGTGGCCTTTCCAGCGTTGCGGGTCCGCAGATCATGGGTTTCGATGGCGTCGACGGAGTTCTTGACGATCACTTCCTTGATAAGGGCCAGTTCATGGGGAGGCGCGGCCTCGTCCAACAAGCTGCTGGCGCTCTCCCGGACGACCCCCCAGCCGCTCCACAGGACATGCAGCGCCACGAGCGCGGCAACGCCCGCGTCCAGTTCCTCGATCCCCGTAAACATGACAAGCACGACGCCGAGCAGCACCCCAATGGTTGTCACCACGTCAGCCATCAGATGCTTGCCGTCTGCGGCAAGCGACGCCGAGCGCTGGGCGCGGCCCTGACCTATGAGATATAGCGCCCACAACACGTTGAGCATCGTTGCCGCGCTACTGACCGCGAGGCCCGCCCAGGCTGCCTCTATGGGCTTGGGATGGAGGAAGCCCTGGTAGGCCGCATTCATGATAGCGAGGGCCGCGCCGATGATCATCGCGCCGACGACGATCGCCGAGAGGTATTCGGCTTTGTGATGTCCATAGGGGTGCTGGGCATCCGGCGGGCGGACGGCAACGCGGATCGAAATGATCACGGCCAAAGCAGTGACGACATTAATGATGCTTTCCAACGCGTCCGACAGCAGCGCGACGCTTCCGGTGAGCAAGTAGGCCGCGCATTTGATCGCCAGGACCACGATGCTTATGGCAAAACTGCAGATCGCGATTTTGAGGGCTCTGTCCACGGTCAGTCAATTCCTTCCTGCACGAACACCACACCCGCTCTCGCTTGCGCGGAATGGAGCCATTACCCAGGTCTGGTCGTATCGACAACCCGTTCAATGCCGCTACGCCAAGTTGATCACGGTCACGCTGGCACATTCACGCCCGTTGCATGTCAGGACGGCGCGTTTGACCGGCAGATAGAAGTCCGCGCGTAGGAAGTCAACGGTGAAGACAGAATTTTTCTTAATGATAAGAAAGGCTTGCAACAAGATGGCTGCGAATGAGAGTAAATCTCATTCGCAGCCCTGGCGCTTAGATGCGCTGGTTCTTGGGAGTGTGGCGTGGGTTGTATAAGTCCTTTGGTGGCCAGGCCGAGGTGCAAGCCACAGTGGCTTAATCTCGATGTCTCCTGGCGGCGTTGGCCCCGAGGGCTTGGAAACCCGCCGTATGCGTTTTCGACTAATCGTCTGTGGTTTGGCTGACAGTACGCTGACGATGCATGTCAACGCTCTGTCAGCCATCGTGCAGTAATTTTGCGTTGTCAACAACGACCGGAGATTGAGATGAAAAACACTATCGCCTTTGTATTCGCCGCGCTTGTTGCGCTCACAAGCCTGACAGCAGCCCCTGCGTTCGCCCGTCATGGAGCCGACGACCCGAAGAGCCATGACAAGAATGACGACCACGGCCGCCATGGCCCTAACCATGACAAGAATGACGATCACGGCCGTCATGGCCCGAACCATAAATAAGCACGCATCCACGCCGGGGTCGTTCCTGCGACCTCGGCCTCCCACTACTCCGTGGCCAAGGTGCCGTGCTGGGCGGGTACCGCATGATCTGCCAAGCTTCCTGGAGTACGCAGGTCGAAGCTACGGTCTCGAGATGCAGGTTGAAACGTTCCGTCTTCTCGCGGTCGGAGTCTTGGTTGGCGAGTTGCTTATCTGATCGCGGTCGGCTCGGTTCCCGTCCCCTCGCCACTCGCTTCGCATTGTTACGGCGGCGGCGCTCAGCGGCCTCCTCAGCGGATGTCGTTGGCCTCGGAATGGGGTCGAAGTCCACAATTGCTCGACGGCCGGCGAGGTCATTGAGGAGAACCGATGCCGTCTCCGCCAGTGCGCGTATCCGAGCAGTGAGTTCGCCGTTGTGGAACGGCTTGGTCAGATAATCGTCAGCGCCTGCATCAAGTCCGGATATCCGCTCATCGATCGCACCCCTCGCAGTCAAGACAAGCACTGGCGTCTGCGTCCCCGCGTCCCGGAGCGACTTCAAAAGATCGATCCCGTCTTCATCAGGTAGACCGAGGTCGAGGAGCAGCAGGTCGTACTCCCCCTCTCGCAGGGCCAGCCGCCCTTCTTGTGCGGTTTCGAACGCGTCGATTTTCCAGCCCTCATCCCGGATGGCCTCACAAAGAAGCTCACGAAGCCGGGCACTGTCCTCGATGAGCAGAATTCTCATGCCTTCTTTCGACCTGTAACCATCGACCAGACGAGATTTTCTCGATGCCTCCAGCTTTCCACGACAGCAGCGCCAGCATAGATGAAGGCGAGAACCATAATGCTGTTGGCGATCGTTCCGTGCAATTGCTCAAGCCATTTTTCGCCCCACAAGGGGTCCCACGTTGTCATCCAACCAGTCAAGGCAGTTGCCGTCAGAAGAGCGATAAGCAAGAGCATCATCATCGATGCCAGCGGATTGTGGCCGAGATATCTCACTTCACTTCGGTGACGGTGATCTTGCCATTCACGCGGTCGGCGACAAACTCCACATTCGCCCCTTCCTTGAGCTTGGCGGCGTCGACCCCTTCACCAATTCGGAACACCATGGTCATCGCGGGCATCTCAAGGTTCTTGAGCTCCTCGTGGATGATCGTGACCTTCCCGGCTTTCTCGTCGATTTTCTTGACCTTGCCCTTGGTGAACTCGGCACCGAACGCGGTGCCAGTGGTTCCCAGAGAGAGGGTCAGGGCCACGGCCAGGTTGATGATCTTGCTCATGTCGATTCTCCTTCGGTTTCGGGGTTACTTCTTGGCGGTGACGCTGACGTCGCCACGCATGCCGGCTTCGTAATGGCCGGGGATCAGGCAGGCGAAGGTGAGCGTTCCGGATTTCGTGAACTTCCAGATGATCTCGCCCGTCTTGCCGGGAGCGAGGCGCACCGAGTTCGGGTCGTCGTGCTCCATCTCCGGGAACTTCTCCATGACCTTCTTGTGGTCCATGATTTCGTCCTGGGTATCGAGTACGAATTCATGATCTGTCTCGCCGCCGTTGCGGATCGCGAAGCGGACGGTCTGGCCCTCCTTCACCTGGACGGAAGCGGGCATATAGAGCATCTTGCCGTCGTCCGTTTCCTTCATCGTGACCTGGATGGTCTGGGTCACCTTCGACTTCTTGCCCGGCTCCCCGGCCAGCGACACCTTGTCATGCCCGCCTTCGTGGGTGCCGGATGCCAGCGCCGTCGTGCCGAGAGCGGCAAGCGCCATTGCCATGAAATATTTCTTCATCGTGTTTCCTTTCACTGGTGGTCTTCGTGGGATCGCTTGGCGGTGGCCCTGGGGGTCACCTTGGTCTTCGCATCGTCGGCCTTGGTCGGTTCGGGCAGAGCGCCCGTCCATTCCCATGCCTGCGTACCGGGCGGGTTCTCGTACCAGCCCGGGTCCTTGTAATCGTCGGCGGAAATGCCCTCGCGGACCTTGACCACGGAGAACATGCCGCCCATCTCGATGGGGCCATGCGGACCCCATCCGGTCATCATGGGGACGGTGTTCTCCGGGATTTCCATTTCCATCTCGCCCATGTCGGCCATGCCCTTGGTGCCCATGGGCATGTATTCCGGCTGGAGCTTGCGGATTTTCTTGGCCACCTCGCGCTTGTCGACGCCGATGAAAGTGGGGACGTCGTGGCCCATCGCGTTCATCGTGTGATGCGACTTGTGGCAGTGGATCGCCCAGTCGCCGAGGTATTTGGCGTCGAACTCGTAGGCCCGCATCGCGCCGACGGGGATGTCGATCGAAACCTCGGGCCACCGCGCCTCGGGCCGCACCCAGCCGCCGTCCGTGCAGGTCACTTCGAAGTCGTAGCCATGCATGTGGATCGGGTGGTTGGTCATGGTGAGATTGCCGACGCGGACCCGCACCTTGTCGTTCTTCGACACGACCAACGGATCGATCCCCGGAAACACCCTGCTGTTCCAGGTCCAGAGGTTGAAGTCGGTCATCTCCATGACGCGCGGCACGTAGGAGCCGGGCTCGATATCGAAGGCACTGAGCAGGAAGGCGAAGTCCCGGTCGACGGGCATGAATTTCGGGTCCTTCGGGTGGATGATGAACAGCCCCATCATGCCCATCGCCATCTGCACCATCTCGTCGGAATGCGGGTGGTACATGAAGGTGCCTGATTTCACGAGGTCGAACTCGTAGACGAAAGTCTTGCCGACCGGGATATGCGGTTGGCTGAGCCCGCCGACACCGTCCATGCCGGAGGGCAGAATCATGCCGTGCCAATGGACCGTCGTGTGCTCCGGCAGCTTGTTCGTCACGAAGATGCGCACCCGGTCGCCCTCGACCGCCTCGATCGTCGGTCCCGGCGACTGGCCGTTGTAACCCCATAGATGGGCGGTCATTCCTTCCGCCATCTCGCGCTCCACGGGTTCGGCGACGAGGTGGAACTCCTTGACGCCGTTGTTCATGCGGAAGGGCAGCGTCCAGCCGTTCAGGGTCACGATCGGCTGGTAGTCCGGTCCCGACTTGGGATGGAGCGGCCCCTGCGTGCTGGCTTTGTCCATGATGGCCGCCTCGGGTAGTCCCATGTTGGTCGTCGCCGCCCATGCGGAACTGGAGACCATGGCAGCGCCCGCTCCCAGTACCTGTCGTCTCGAAAACATCTTGATTCCTTTCTAGTGTCCGCCGGGGTTGCCGGACGGTGCGGCCGACGAGGCTTCTGCCGGGGCCGAACCCGCGCCGCCGCCGTAGACGGCCGCAGTCAGGTTCGCCGCCGCGAGCCAGAAGTCGCGCTTGGCGTTGATGGAGAGCTGAACGGCGTTGATCTTGTCCCGGCTGTCGGTCAGCAGTTCGAACGTGTTGGTGATCATGCCATTGTAGGTGAGCAGCGACTCTTGCTCGATCTTGGCCCTCAGGGGCACGAGGCTGTTGCGGTAATGCCGGGCGATGTCGTAGCTCGATCGATAGGCCTCGTAGGCCGACCGCGATTCCGAGCGGACGTTGACCGCCTTCTCGGCGAGCTGGTTGGCCGCCCGCATGTAGGCGACTTCGGCCTTGCGCATCCGCGCCTTGCCGCTGTCGAAGATCGGGATGACGAATTCCAACTCCTTGGAATAGCTCGTGTCCTTCTTGACCTTGCCGTCTTCCTTCTCGCGCTCGGTCTCGAACCCCGAGACGATCTCGAGATCGGTGACAAAGCGCGTCGCTTCCGTCAGCCCGTATGACTTGGCGTTCGCCTCGAGTTCAAGCTTGGCGACCTGGAGGTCGATCCGGTTGGCGATCGCCTGTGCCTCGATGACGTCGTCGGTGATCAGCTTCTTCGGCAGCGACGGAAGGCGGTTGGGCAGCTTGTAGGCGACATCGTCTCCCCATAGCCCCATAAGCCGCGTCAGCTCTTCCTTCGCCAGACGCTGGGCGAGCCGCGCCTGGGCGGTCTGGCCCGAGAGTTCAGCATAGAAGGCGTGCTCCCGTGCCTGCGAGCCCTTGGTCATGGCTCCGCTCTCGCCGAGTTTCTTTGCGAGTTCGGACGCAGCGTCGGCTGCCACCTGAGCCTGGTTGAGTTGTGCGACCGTCTCCGAAGCGGCGATGGCGTTGACCCAGGCCCTGCGCGTATTGGCCGCCAGTTCCAGCGTCTTGAGCGCCGCGTTGAGCTGCGCCTGGTCGAACCGCACCTTGGCGATTTTGATCGTCCTATCGCGGGTCGCGAGCGCCAGCACGTTGACGGCGAGCGTTCCCTCGATCGTGCGATAGGCCTCAAGACCCGGCGTGCCGATGCCCGTAAGACCGACCGCCACAGTCGGATTGACCAGCAGCGTGGACTGCCAGACATCGGCGCCAGCGTCACCGAGATCGGCGTAGGCCGCCTGGAGGCCCTTGTTGTTGAGGAGCGCGATCTGGACGGCCACCTCGGCATCCACGGTCTTGGGCTGCGCGAGAAGCGCCTGGACGCGCGTCTCGACACGCTCCGCCTCGGCCCGGCTTTGTACCCAAACCGTCTCCTTTGAAAGGACATCGCTCTTGCTCTGGGCGGACGAGAATCCGGCGTCCTTTGCGGTGAATTCGTTTGTCGCGCAGCCAGCCAGGAAAAGCGTGGCCGCGAGTGCCCCCGATACTGTCAGTCCCCTCATGACGCGTCGCTCCCCTCGGACGCGGCATCGTCATTCAGCTTCCGCCACGGCTTGGGATCGACGGGATCACGGTGCTGGTAGCCCGCGACGGGATTGTGGTGGTGGGATGGTACGACTTCGACGCTTACGTCGGAAGGGTCCCTCGAGGCCGTGACCTCCGATGGATAGGTAGACGCGCAGCCGCCGAGGATCAACGGCAGGATGGCCACCGAAAACAGGTGTTTCATGTTGGAATCCGAGCATGGGTTTGAACAGGGCGTGCTCAGGAAAAACCCGAACTACGCCCGGCGTGCCGCCTCAGCGGCGTTCGTTCATGCGCGGATACTGGGCGGACGGTGCAGCGACTGGAGCTGGCCGAATACGAAGCCATCGTTCAGGAAGTGCCGGACGGAACCGCTGCGCAGCGAGCCAAACTCGGGCGCGCCCGACATGATCGCGAGGCTGATACAGAAGTCGCTGCAGCAGTTCTGCTTGTCCTGCTTCTGGTCCTTCTTGGCCATGTCTTTGGAGATGCCGTGGTCGTGGTGACCGGAGTCTTCCATCAAGGTGTGTTCGGCGTGGGCGTCGTCCAGACTTACCCTGGCGGTTTGCACGTCGTCACCGTGCATCGCGAAGGTGGCATTGGGCAATGTGTAGAGAGCCAGCGATGCGACGATCGCCAAGCGCAAAAGAACCAGCATTTTAGCGAATGCGATTCGAAACACGTTTCCCATTTCCTCTGGATAACACACCAAGTTAGCCTGTCAATTGAGACCGAATGTTGGCGGCCGTCATGGTGCGACTGTTTCCATCGACGGCTTCTTCCACTTCGTAGTTGGTGGTGTGGTGTAGAACATGGCAGTGGGCCAGCCACTTGCACGGCCACTCCGTCTTCCACACCACGTCGTAGCGTTGGCCCGGCCTTCACCGTTTCCGTCGGTTCAGTTCGAGGCGCTGGCTTACGACCTCGAGCGCTATTCCAGGCGCGTAGACGCCTCCGCAGTTGGAGGAAGGGACCTCCCGTCCGCGATGAGGATGAGGACAGGCGAAGTACTAGAGGGTGGTCCCTTCGCGAAGAAGGCGGCCACGGCCGATGTCGCATCCTTTAGCTCGGAGCATGCCTTCCATATGATGCTCCAGACCTGCACCGCATGCCACGCGACGTTCCGGCTGAAGCGCCAGGGCCTGGGAAAAACCGAGGTTGAATTAGCGCCCGGCGACACCGAGTCGGAGCAGATTAGCGTCCGCAATGTGATGGACTCGTAGATGACTTATGATTGGAGCAGCGTGCCAAGTGGGCCGCGATCCTTTCAACCCGGGTGATCGGGGCGATCTGCT
>JAQGJP010000066.1 GCA_028290545.1 Rhizobium sp.
GGAGAAAACCGCAGATGGAGTTGCTCCTCCATCAAGGATTTTCGACAAGGCCGGAAGCCAAAAGCGCCCGGCCCTTCGGGTGGGCCGGGATTCGGCCGCCGGATGCGTCGCAATCCTCGACCGTAACCAATCCGCTCTCCGGTGTGCTCCTGCCCGGACGGTCGTTCCCGGTCCCACGCAATAGGTCGCCATCATCGAGATTTGGTATGAGTTCATGACGTGACCAGCTTCAGCGCTACAAGTCCGAGCGTCGCGGCGAGGATCGGCCGGATGATCCGATCAGGCATGCGTGGCGCCAGATTGCTACCGATGATGATGCCGGGGATCGAGCCGACCAGCAGCGCCAACAGCATGCCCCAGTCGATCTCGCCGATATACCAGTAGCCGAGACCGCCGACCAGGGTCAGCGGCACGGCGTGGACGATGTCGGAACCGACGATATCGCGGATCTGCAGGCGGGGATACAGCATCAACAGCACGGTCACGCCCAGGGCGCCGGCGCCAACGGATGTCAGCGTCACCAGCACTCCCAGAATGAGCCCGAGGACGAAAGTCAGTATCTTTACTGTACCCTCGCGCACCGGCTTGTGGTGCTGGCGCCACTCGGTGACCTTGTCGACGATCTGGTTTCTGAAGATCAGCAGGAAAGCCGTCAGAAAGAGCATCCAGCCGAGGGAATATGTGATCAGGGAAACAGCAGCGCTGCTTTTGCGATCGAACCCGGACATCAGATAGAGCGTGACGAGAGCGGCAGGCACGCTGCCGAGGGCAAGCAGGCGTACGATTGTCCAGTTGATCGTCTTGTTGGCGCCATGCACCGCGGTTCCCGCCGATTTGGTGATCGCGGCATAGAGCAGGTCAGTGCCGACGGCGGTCGCCGGATGGACATTGAAAAGCACGACGAGCAGTGGCGTCATCAGCGAGCCGCCGCCGACGCCTGTAATTCCCACCAGTATGCCGACAAACAGCCCCGAAACCGAAAAGAGCGGATTAAACGAACCCAAGAATTCCAAATCAAACCCCTTCAAACACGACGGGTCGAGCCCCCGCCATGTTCGGTTTCCGGTTACGCAATCATTGCGACCTTCCGCCGCCCACACATTTCCCGGATATCTTTGCAGTGTCGGCAAGTCAAGCGAGGGTGCTGAAGTGCGGCTCTCCGAACTCGCCCGCATTTCCGCGTATCCGGTAGAAACTTATTGTTTCCACGGCCAATGACATAGGCTAGAAGCGGCGCAGCAAATTGATGAAAATCCATAAGGCATAAGCGAATGACCGACAGTTCGCCCTTCTACATCACAACGGCAATCTCCTATCCCAACGGGAAACCGCATATCGGCCATGCTTATGAGCTGATTGCCACCGATGCCTTGGCGCGATTCCAGCGGCTCGACGGGCGACCGGTGTATTTTCTCACCGGCACCGACGAACACGGCCAGAAAATGCAGCAGACGGCGCGTGCCGAGGGCATTACCGAACGCGAACTCGCCGATCGCAATTCAGGCGAATTTCGCCGCATGGCGTCGGTGCTCAATGCTTCGAACGACGATTTCATCCGCACGACGGAAGAGCGGCATTATGAATCCGTCAGGCATATCTGGATCAAGATGGCCGAGAACGGCGACATCTATAAGGACAGCTATTCAGGCTGGTATTCCGTGCGCGACGAGGCCTATTACCAGGAGTCGGAAACGGAAGTCCGCGACGGCGTCCGGTACGGACCCCAGGGCAGTCCCGTCGAGTGGGTCGAGGAGGAAAGCTATTTTTTCAAGCTTTCCGCCTATCAGGACAAGCTGCTGGCCTATTATGAGTCGCATCCGGATTTCATCGGCCCGGACGAGCGCCGCAACGAAGTGCTGTCTTTCGTCAAATCCGGCCTCAGGGATCTCTCCATTTCCCGCACGACGTTCGACTGGGGCATCCCCGTGCCGAACGAGACAAAGCATGTCATGTATGTCTGGGTCGATGCGCTGACCAACTATATCACCGCTCTCGGCTATCCCGACACATCCGGTCCGAAGTGGAATTTCTGGCCAGCCGTGCACATCATCGGCAAGGACATCATCCGTTTCCATGCGGTCTACTGGCCGGCGTTCCTGATGTCGGCCGGTATCGAATTGCCCACCCGCGTCTATGCGCATGGTTTTCTGCTCAACAAGGGCGAGAAGATGTCGAAGTCGGTCGGCAATGTCGTCGATCCCTTCGATCTTGTCACCCATTTCGGCGTCGATCAGGTCCGGCATTTCTTTCTGCGCGAAGTCTCGTTCGGGCAGGACGGCTCCTACAGCGAGGACGCGATCGCTGTCCGCATCAATGCGGACCTCGCCGACAATATCGGCAATCTTGCCCAGCGCTCCCTGTCTATGATCGTCAAGAATTGCGAAGCAAGGATTCCTGATCCAGGCCCGTTCACGGCCGAGGACGAGGCGATCCTTGCGCTTGCCGAAAAGACCATCGCGACATGCCGGAGCGAGATGGGGACACAGCAGATCCACAAGTCGCTGTCGGCAGTGTTTGCGCTGAGTTCGGAAGCCAACGGCTATTTCGCGGCGCAGGCACCCTGGGCGCTCGCCAAGACCGATCTGCCGCGCATGGCGACCGTGCTCTATGTGACTGCCGACGTCGTGCGCCAGATCGGCATCATGCTTCAGCCCTATGTGCCGGCCTCTGCCGAAAAGCTCCTGGACCTGCTCGCCATCCCGGCCACCGAACGCAAGTTCAGTTCATTGGGTGAAGTCGGCAGGCTGATCAGCGGTACCGAACTGCCGAAGCCCGAGCCGGTCTTCCCGAAATATTTCCCGCCGAAGGAGTAGAGGCAGGCATGCTGATCGATACGCATTGCCATCTCGATTTCCCGGATTTCGACGCGGAGCGGGATGAACTGGTGAGCCGCGCCAGGGATGCCGGCGTCAAGCAGATGATCACCATTTCGACGCTGGTCCATCGCTTCGACCGGATCAGGGCGATTGCCGAGGCCTATCCCAACGTCTTCTGCTCCGTGGGCACCCATCCGAACCACGCGCACGAAGAAGACGTTGCGACGGAAGAACTTGTTCGTCTGTCGGAATACGAGAAATGCGTGGCGATCGGCGAGGTGGGGCTCGACTATTTCTATGACTATGCGACGCCGGAGCAACAGGCCAAGGGCCTGCGTCTGCATATCGCCGCGGCCCGCATCACCGGCCTGCCGCTGGTGATCCATTCCCGCGCCGCCGACGACGACATGGCGGCTATCCTGATCGACCAAAGCGCCAAGGGCGCCTTTCCCTTCCTGCTTCATTGTTTTTCGTCTGGCCCAGCGCTGGCCAGGACCGGCATAGAACTCGGGGGCTATGTTTCCTTCTCCGGTATCCTGACATTCCCGAAATCCGAAGACATCAGAGAGATCGCCAGATCGGTGCCGCGCGACCGCCTGCTGGTCGAAACCGACGCACCTTACCTTGCCCCCAAGAAATGGCGAGGCAAGCGCAACGAGCCGTCCTATGTGACCAACACCGCGGAGGTGCTGGCAGACACGATCGGCGTGACCAGGCACGAAATCGCCGAGATCACAACCGAAAATGCTTTCCGCTGCTTTTCGAAAATGCCGAGGCTGGCTGGCTGATGGCGGCGCGTCGGCGGTTCACCATCCTCGGCTGTGCATCCTCGCCGGGCGTGCCGCGCATCACCGGCGACTGGGGCGCTTGCGATCCGGGCAATCCGAAGAACCGCCGCACCCGGACCTCGATGCTGGTGGAGCAGTTTGCCGATAACGGTTCGGTGACCTCTGTGGTGATCGATACCGGCCCTGATTTTCGCAGCCAGATGATTGCCGTCGGCGCCACGGATCTGCATGGCGTCGTCCTGACGCATGCGCATGCCGACCATTTGCATGGCATCGATGATGTGAGGTCGTTCGTCTACAAGAACCAGCATCGCATGCCTGTCTGGGGCGATGCGTTGACCATGGAACGGGTGCTGGAGGGGTTCGGCTATTGTTTCGAGACTCCTGATGGCAGTTCCTATCCGCCGATCGGCCGCTTGAAAATCATCCCGGATATCGAGCAGACCTTCGACGTCGAAGGGCCTGGCGGCGCCATTGCCTTCCTGCCTGTCTGGCAACTGCATGGCGACAGCCATTCGCTCGGCTTCCGCATCGGCGACATCGCCTATTGCACCGATGTCAGCGATTTTCCGGATTCGTCGGTCGAGAAGTTGCTGGGCCTCGATGTGCTGGTGATCGACTGCCTGCAATACAAGCGGCATCCGAGCCATCTGTCGCTGCAGCAGGCGCTCGAATGGATCGAGCGCATCGCGCCGAAGCGGGCGGTCCTCACCCACATGCACATCCCGCTCGACTATGAGACTGTTCGGCGCGAAACGCCCGACCATGTCGAGCCTGCCTATGACGGCATGCGGATCGAGATCGAACTTTAACGTTGATTATGTTACGGGTTTTTGGTTTCGGCTGCCGAAAACTCTTGTCACGCAATCAGGCTTCTCGTTCCGGATATCTCTCCACGCGTCTTCCTCGGGCTTGACCCGAGGATCCACGGCCGGGCGTCGCGGTGACTGGGATATGGATCCTCGGGTCAAGCCCGAGGATGACGCGTGGGGGGACCCAAAGGTCCCAAGATCCTCAGAAATATGGGCTCAGCGCCTTGCGAATATCGGCAAGCGGATTGACGGCCTTAGAGCGGTCGAAGCTTCGGCCGGTGATCATCTCGTATGCCTGGATATAAACCTCCGACGCCTGCGCGACGAGTTCCGCCGGAATCGGCGGGATTTCGTCCTTATAAGGGTCGCAGCGTTCGGCGACCCAGGCGCGGATGAAATCCTTGTCGAAACTCTGCGGCCGCGTGCCATTGGCGAGCGCCGTCGGATAGGTCTCCGCGATCCAGTATCGGCTGGAATCGGGCGTATGGATCTCGTCGGCGAGGATGATATTGCCGGCGGAATCGGTGCCGAATTCATATTTCGTATCGGCAAGGATCAGCCCGCGCTCGGCACTCTTCTCCTGGCCGCGCTTGAACAGGGCCAGCGCGTAAGCTGAAACAGTGTTCCATTGCGCTTCGGTCAGCAAGCCCTGTTCGAGGATGTCATCGCTCGAAAGCGGCGCGTCATGGCCGCCGTCGAAAGCCTTGGTGGTCGGCGTGATGATCGCCGTGGAAAGCTGCTCATTGTCCTTGATGCCGTCGGCCAGCGTCACGCCATACATCTGCCGCTCGCCGACCTTGTATTTCGTCAGGATCGAGGTGCTGGTGGTTCCGGCGAGATAGCCGCGCACGACGATTTCCACCGGCAGGATTTCGAGCCGCTTACCGATCACGACATTCGGATGCGGATAGGTGATCACGTGATTGGGGCAGATATCGGCGGTCTTCTCGAACCAGTAACGCGCCGTCTGCGTCAGCACCTGGCCCTTGTATGGAATGGCCGTCAGGATCCGGTCGAAGGCGCTAAGCCGGTCGGAAGCGACGATAACCCTGCTGCCGTCCGGCAGGTCGTAATTGTCGCGGACCTTGCCTTTGTAATAATTCGGCAATTCGGGAATGAACGCGTCATCGAGCACGGTCGCCATGGTCATCAGCCAAAACCCCTTGGAATATCAACAGGCCGCGATAAACCAGTGCCCTTGCCAAAGGTCAAGAGGCATGGCCGAGATCAATGGGTGTGAAGCGTCTTGGGGCGATATTTGCCATTGCCCTCCGGGCTGAAATTCTCGTTGACGGCCGGATGGCGGAACGGATCGCCGCTTTCATCTGCGACCAGGTTCTGTTCGGAAACATAGGCGACGTAGGCCGTTTCGGCATTTTCGGCGTAGAGATGATAGAACGGCTGGTCTCGCGAAGGACGTACTTCGGCCGGGATGGAATTCCACCATTCCTCGGTATTGGCGAACTCCGGGTCAACATCGAAAATCACGCCACGGAACGGGAAGACCCGATGCTTGACGGCCTGACCTATCTGGTATTTTGCAACTCTCTCACGCATGCCCGTACCTCGAACTCATTTGGTATTGATGTGGTTAGAAATTACCAAAATTCAAGACGCAGAAAACTGCCACGAACCCGTCATAATAGCGTTGCAAATGTGGCAACGTTATTGCCGCGCGCAAAAATGTCGTGCATTTTCCGTAGCATTTCCTATGTATCAAAGACAGGCGCATCAGCTTAGAGGTCGGACGTGGTCAATCAATGGGGCAGGGATGGAAACTTCTCTTCCGGTAGTTCCCGCTCGGCGGGCAGCATCATCATTCCGGCAATCATCGCACTGATCATCGGCGCGGGCGGCGGTTATGCAGGCGCGCGCTTCTTCAGCGGTGTCGCGACATCGGATCTCGAGGCGCGCGACAAGAAGATCGCCGAGCTGCAGCAAACCATTTCAGACAAGAAGTTCAGCAGCCAGGGTGTGGATACGCAGCAGACAGTGTTGCGCCAGCGGGTGAAGGATCTGGAGCAGCAGGTCGAAACCCTCAATCGTACCAAGGATACGCTCAGGAAGTATGCCGATCAACAGGCATCGAAAGCCGGTGACGACGCCAAGTCCGAGATCGCGGCCCTACGCAAGACGATCGAGGAAGCCGGTGATCTTTCCACCCAGCTCAACCGGGCGCGGAAATCCCTCAAGGTTTCCGAGCTGCAGATCATCGAACTCGAAAGCTCGACCCGCGATCAGAAGGCTGAGATCACCCGGCTTCAGAAGCTCGTCGACAAGCGCGGCGATGACGCCGACACGAGGATGAAGGCGCTGAGCGACCAGGCCAAGACGTTTCAATCGGCACTTTCTTCCGCCAGGAAGCAGATCGCTGCCATACCGGACCTCAAGCGCCAGATCGCCGATCTGGAGGACAAGCTCTCCGCACGGAGCGACGATGCCGATGCCGAGGCTCGCAAGCAGATCGACGCATTGCAGAAGCAGAAGGACACTTTGCAGCGACAACTGGAAGATGCGTTGAAATCCGCCGATGATGCGGACGCGCAAACCAGAAAAATTGCCGAACTCCAGAAGCAGCTTGACGACCTGGCCGAGACCGTGGCCGATCGGGACAAGGCGGCCCGCGACGCCTCCGGGGACCTGAAGCAAGCCAAGGCGGAACTTGAGAAGTCGGACGAACAGATCAAGGATCTGCGGGACAAGAACAAGCTGCTGTCCGATGCGCAGCGCGGCCTCGAAAACCAGGTCGCGACGTTGAATGCGACGATCTCAGATCTGAAGCGCGCGACGTCACCTGTCGAAAACGAGCCTGACGCCAATGATAATCAGGACAATGCACCAATTGACAGCGGCCTGACGCCCCGCGACCGTGACGATGTCGAGAAAGCCGTCGAAGACCTGCCGGGCTATGGCAATCTCAGCCGCGGCAAGCAGGAAGCGCTGGTCGGCATGCTGGAAAAAGGCGAATGTGTCACCGACTCGCTGAAGGCGGCCTATGGCCATGTTTCGCCGATTTCGCTACGCAGCCTGTTCCGCGAGCTCGGCGGACGCTGCTGATAATTTTGGGAGAACGATATGCGGATGTTGAAGTTACTGGGTTGCGCGGCTCTCGCCGCCGCACTCTTCGGCCTGCCGGCTTCGGCCGCCGAGGTTGAGAAGAACATCATGACCGGCGGCGCCAAGGGCACCTATATCAAGATCGGGCGCGATATTGCCGGTCTCGGCAAGGAATGTGGCCAGACGCTGAATGTGGTGGAAAGCGCCGGCTCGCTGGAGAATTTCATCGGCGTGCGCAATCGCAAGAACACCCAGTTCGGCATCGTCCAGAACGACGTGCTCGAATACCTCAAGACATTCGAGGCCAATGACGCGGAGATCCAGAAGGCGGTCAAGGGCGTGCGGATCATGTTCCCGCTCTACAATGAAGAAGTCCACGTGCTGGCCAGGAACTCGATCACCAGCCTCGATGACCTCGCCGGCAAGAAGGTTGCCGTTGGCGTCAAGGACAGCGGCACCTACCTGACCTCCACCCTGATGATGGACATTCTTCGCATCAAGGGCGCGGAGAAGATCACCATCAATCCGGACGAGGCCCTTCCCAAGCTGCAATCGGGCGAGATCGACGCGTTCTTCTATGTCGCCGGCGCACCTGCAGCACTGTTCCAGGGCGATGCGATCGACGGCAGCAAATTCCACCTTCTGCCGATCACCGAAGCGCCTTTGCTGGCGACGTATATTCCGACCCGGATCGAAGCCGGAACCTATGCATTCCAGAAAAATCCGGTCGATGTCGTCTCGGTCAAGGCCGTGTTGATGACCTATGATTACGACAAGAAGCGCAATGCCTATCATCGCGACAGTTGCAAGGCGGTCGCGGATTTTTCCAGTCTGATCATCAACAATCTCGACAAGCTGCAGCAGAACGGCCATCCCAAATGGAAGACCGTGGATCTGACCGCGCTGCCGCCGGGCTGGAAAGTCGGAGTTTGCGTCAAGGAAGGGCTGGCGGCTAACTACAAGCCGGCCTGCGTGGCCCAGGCAGTGCCCACAGACGCTGGTGACCAGACAGGCGAGAACGATGATTACCTCAAGCTCCTGAAGGATCGCCTGAAGAAGTAATCACAGGCAGCACGCAGACAATCTGGGGAAAACAAAAACCGGCGGAATCATGGGATTCCGCCAGTTTTTTTATGCAGTCCTTGAAGGTGGATCAGCAGGAATAGTACATGTCGAATTCGACCGGATGCGGGGTCATGTCGTAACGCATGACTTCCTGCATCTTCAGCTCGATATAGCTGTCGATCTGGTCGTCGTCGAACACGCCGCCGACCGTCAGATAGCGGCGGTCCTTGTCGAGGCTTTCAAGCGCTTCGCGCAAGCTGCCGCAGACCGTCGGGATCTTCTTCAGTTCCTTCGGCGGCAGGTCGTAAAGGTCCTTGTCCATGGCCTTGCCCGGATGGATCTTGTTCTTGATGCCGTCGAGGCCGGCCATCAGCATCGCGGCAAAGCCGAGATACGGGTTGGCAGCCGGGTCGGGGAAGCGCACTTCGAGACGCTTGGCCTTTGGGTTGTTGCCGAACGGAATACGGCAGGATGCCGAGCGGTTGCGGGCGGAATAGGCGAGCAGGACCGGCGCTTCGTAGCCTGGAACCAGACGCTTGTAGGAATTGGTGGTCGGGTTGGTGAAGGCATTCAGCGACTTGGCATGCTTGATGATGCCGCCGATGTAGTAGAGGCAGGATTCCGACAGGCCGGCATATTCATCGCCGGCGAATGTCGGCTTGCCATCCTTCCAGATCGACTGGTGCACGTGCATGCCCGAACCGTTGTCGCCGAAGATCGGCTTCGGCATGAAGGTCGCCGTCTTGCCATAGGCATTGGAGACCTGATGCACGACATACTTGTAGATCTGGATCTTGTCTGCATTGCGGACCAGCGTATCGAATTTCACGCCGAGCTCATGCTGGGCGGCAGCCACTTCGTGGTGCTGCTTTTCGACCACGACGCCCATTTCGGCCATGACGGTCAGCATTTCCGAACGCATGTCCTGAAGGCTGTCGATCGGCGGTACCGGGAAATAGCCGCCCTTGACGCGCGGACGATGGCCGAGATTGCCGGATTCATAATCCGTGTCGTCGTTCGACGGCAGCTCGCTGGAATCGAGCTTGAAGCCCGTGTTGTAGGGGTCGGCTTTATACTTGACGTCGTCGAATACGAAGAACTCAGGTTCCGGGCCGACGAAGATCGTGTCGCCGATGCCGGATGCCTTCAGATAGGCTTCAGCCTTCTTGGCGGTGCCGCGCGGATCGCGGTTGTAGGCCTCACCGGAAATCGGGTCGAGAATATCGCAGACAATAACCATCGTCGATTGTGCGAAGAAAGGATCCATATGGACCGTCGACGGATCCGGCATCAGCACCATGTCGGATTCGTTGATGGCCTTCCAGCCAGCGATCGAGGAGCCGTCGAACATGACGCCATCGGCGAACATGTCTTCGTCGACGACGCCGACATCCATGGTCAAATGCTGCAGCTTTCCCTTTGGGTCGGTAAAGCGCAGGTCCACGAACTTGACGTCGTTATCCTTGATCTGCTTCAGAATATCTTTAGCTGTCGTCATTTAAGTTTTTCCTTTTTGATGACGATGTTCATCCCGGCTCCCATCGGCCGGGCATTCCCTAGATGGCGTCGACGCCGGTTTCCCCGGTGCGGATACGCACAACCTCTTCAATGTTGGATACGAAAATCTTGCCGTCGCCGATACGGCCCGTCTGTGCCGCATTGCGGATCGCGTCGATGACGCGCTCCACATTCTCGTCGGCAAGCACGACCTCGACCTTTACCTTCGGCAGGAAATCGACAACATATTCAGCGCCGCGATAAAGCTCGGTATGGCCTTTCTGCCGTCCAAAACCCTTCGCTTCCGTGACCGTAATACCTTGCAATCCGACTTCCTGAAGGGCTTCCTTCACTTCGTCGAGCTTGAATGGTTTAATGATCGCTTCGATCTTTTTCATGAGAAAATGTCTCTCCGCTTCTCCCGTTTAGCGGGTTCGATCCCGCCCGCCTCTACAATGCACGTAGCGTGCCAGATTTTCACGGCAATCAACATTTTTGCTTGAAAATCATCGAGACGCGGGCGATCATGCGTGAATTCGGACAAAAAACCAGAGGAAAATTTGCCGAATGCGCAATTTTTTGATGAAATACCCGTTTCTCATGACAAACGCCGAGTGTCGAATTTCACCCTCTGTTCCTCTGATGTTCAATAATTGAGCATTTGCCTAATTGGTCGGCTAAATTATGCTTTTTGCTCAATTATGGCCGATTGCCCATATCTGTAACGTGGCGGTCTTCGTCATTTATTTGCATTAAATTTATGCACAGGACATGCAATGCAGTTGATCGAACCCGACGCCGTTGCAAAAATCGACCATGCCTGCTCAACCTCGGGAATTGCCGGCTATCAGTTGATGTCCGCTGCCGGTCTGGCTGTCGCGGCCGCGGCTCTGCGCCACTGGCCATCCGCAAAGCGCTTTGTCGTTCTCGCCGGCCCCGGTAACAATGGCGGCGACGGCTATGTCGCAGCCAACGCGTTGCTAGACAGTGGCGCAAGCGTGTCGATCTTCCAATTTTCCTCCGCTCCGCCGTCGACGGAAGATGCCCGGCGTGCGCTGCACGAACGCGCAGTCGCGCCGTCGCCGATTATCGCCTATCAACCTGAGGCCGGGGATGTGATCGTCGATGCACTGTTCGGTGCCGGACTGGCGCGCGATCTTCCGGTTGAACTCGCAGCCCTCATCGAACGCGTGACCGAGGCTGGCATTCCGGTTCTCGCCGTCGACATGCCGAGCGGCATTGATGGGCGTACCGGCGCGGTCATGGGTGCAGCCTTCAACGCTGAGATCACCATCACCTTCATGGCGATGAAGCCCGGCCAGTTGTTGATGCCGGGACGCGACTATTGCGGCCGCCTGGAGATCGCCGGTATCGGTGTTCCCCAGCGCTACGTCGAGCAGTTTGCCAGCCGCACAAGCATCAACGGGCCGGAACTCTGGGCGAAATCCGACCGTCCCAAGAATTCCGCCTCACACAAATATCAGCATGGCTCGCTGGTGGTCTTCTCGGGATCGGCAAGCCATACAGGCGCGGCAAGACTGTCTGCGGAAGCGGGGCTGAAAGCCGGGGCGGGGCTGGTGACGATCGGCAGTCCAAGCGATGCAATGTCCACCAATGCCGCGCATCTGACCGCGGTGATGCTCCGCGAAATTGATGATCGGACAGCGCTCGACGAATGGCTGGCCGACAGGCGCCTCAGTGCTTTCGTGCTCGGACCGGGCTTCGGCATTGGCGACAAGGCGCGCGACTACGTTATGGCGCTTCGGGATCGCAACCTCGTGCTGGATGCCGATGGCATCAGTTCGTTCCGCGATTACCCGGAGCAATTGTTCTCGGCTTTTGCCAAAGGCGAGCCGCACCTGGTGCTGACGCCGCACGATGGCGAGTTCGCCCGCATTTTCCCCGATATCGCCGCCGATGACGCTCTCTCCAAGGTTCAGAAGACGACAGGAGCGGCGAAGCGTGCCCATGCGGTGGTCATCCTCAAAGGCGCCGACACGGTGGTCGCATCGCCTGATGGTCGGGCGGCAATCAACGCCAACGCGCCGCCCTGGCTTGCCACCGCCGGTTCGGGCGACGTTCTGGCCGGCATCTGCGGGGCGCTTCTGGCCCAGGGATATCCTGCGTATGAAGCGGCTTGTGCGGCGGTCTGGCATCATGGCGAAGCGGGCAACCGCGCCGGCAGGGGGCTGACGGCCGAAACGCTGGTCTCGCATATCGATATCTGAGCCAGGCTTCAGAGAAGCCGGCTGGTGCGCAACAGGCCGGCTTGGGACAGAACCGGATAGGCAATCGACACCAGCAGCGAATTAATTTCCTTGAGATCGCGCATCGTATCGATGTGGATGGATGATGTCTCGATGCTCGCGGCATTGCCGCCCGCCAGCCGCCTGATGTGCTTTTCCTCACTCTCCCGCACCATTTCGCGGACGATCTCTTTTTCCTGGACCAGTTGCCGGGCATGTTCCAGATCGCGGTTGACGATCAGGTTGAAGGCGAGGCGGGCATTGCGGATCACCCGCTGATGCATGACCGACAGCTCTTTCCAGCCTTCATCGGAAAAGACTGCATTGCGCGCATGCTTCTTCTTCGCCTTGGCCAGCATGTTCTGCGAGATGACGTCGCCGACCTGTTCGAGATTGATTGCCGCACTCAGCAGGTCCTGCTGGCGGCGCGC
Organism: Rhizobium sp.; assembly: GCA_028290545.1. GTDB lineage: Bacteria > Pseudomonadota > Alphaproteobacteria > Rhizobiales > Rhizobiaceae > Rhizobium_E. Next base: position 12,713 of record JAQGJP010000066.1, read on the forward strand.
AGCATCCTCATCCAGCTCGTTGCGGGACACGCGGGCCAGATACATCTTGATGTGGCTGTTATAGCGATCGACATTGTCGTCGAGTTTCTCGATGAAATCGATGTGTTGCGCGTCCGGCTTCTCGTAGACCTCGAAGATCCGGGTCAGCATGATTTCGATCTTGTCGCACATCGCCACGACCTCGCGAGTGGCGTTGTCGAGTGCGCGTGGCGGATTGTTGATGTCGGCCGGACTGAGCGCCGAGACATGATCGAGCGGCCTTGCGTCTGGTTTCGCGGCCTCCGGGAGAAGACGACCAAGCAGGTTCGCGATGGCCATGGCAAAGGGCAGGCCGATGATCAGCACGGCGGCATTGGCGATGATATGGACCCAGACGACGGTATCGCCCGGTTCGCGGAAGAAAGTCTCCGGCTTGACCATGAACATGAATTGCAGCGCCAGCGCGATCAGCATGCCGGCGCCGCGGATCATCACATTGCCGAGCGGCACGATCCGCGCGGCCTTCTCCTCGCCACGGGTCAGCACCGCGCCGATGACGGCGCCGCCAAAATTGACCCCGAGCACGAACGGAATGATCAGGACCGGCGGCACGAGGCCCTGTTCGGTCAACGACGCAAAAAGCAGGATGGCCGCGACGCTGGAATGAAAACCCCATGTCAACAATGCGGCGAGAATGAACGCCGTCACCCAATCCTGCGTCAGATAGGTGATGATGACCGGCAGGATTTGGCTTTCCTTGAGCGGCAGGGATGCCTCGCCGATCAGCCGCAGCGATAACAGCAGCAGGCCGAGACCGAAGATGATGCGGCCGATTTCCCGCCAGCGGCGTGAACTGGTGCGAAAGGAAATCGTGCCGGCGATCAGCGCGATCGGGATCAGCAGCGAAAGATCATGGCGGAGAATCTTGGTCACGAAGGCGGAGCCGAGATCGGCGCCCAGCAGCGAGGCGATGCCGATGCCGGCCGAGACATAGCCGCTCGCCGCAAAGCCCGAAACGATCAAGGCGACAGCCGTCGCACTCTGGAGAGCGATTGCCAGGAAGAAGCCGGCGGCAGCGGCGTTGACCCGGTTGCCCAGCGCATAGCGCAATTGCTTGCGCATGAAGTCGCCATAGGCACGCTCGATGCCCGTGCGAACCATGCGCGTCGCCCAGAGGAGCAGCGCCACCGCACCCGCCAGATTGATGAAGATCACCGAGCCGCTCAATCGTTGTCCACCTCCAGTGAAAAGAATCCGACATATCGGGCAAGGATATCGAACGAAAATGTATCGGAGCTTTCGCCGATGTCTTCAAGTCCAATTGCGGCATGCATCGTTCGGCTGCGTCATTGATGACATTTTTATGACATTATGCTCCACGCTCCGCGAAGCGTGAAGCGCCCGCCTTCGTTCTTGAAGAACTTCAATATCCGACATAAATTTATTCCTTTATAGAAGACAAGGAAATCAAATACGGAGTTCAATGCCAATGTCTGTCCTAATGTCTATGTTCGGAGAGGGCATAATATGGACGAAATCTTTTTCAGAAATGGCGGACGTATTGCGGCCAAATTCTCCTAAACTTATTTTGATAGACGGTCATTTCGGAGCCGGCAAATCCCGTCTTGCTGGGCAACTCTCACATATGTTCCAGTTAAAATTCCTAGACATTGATGATTTCTGCGAGCGGGGGCAGGGATCTTACCTACCCCACATTGACTATGAAAAATTGAACAGTGAAATCGATGAAGTTGGTGGTCTAGTTCTGTCCGGGGCAATGGTACTTGCGATTGTTGAGAAGCTGAATCGCATGCGAGGCGCAAATCTGAAAATCGACGCCCAAATTTACGTCGTCAGACTAAGTCGCCAAACGGAGATATGGGCAGACGATGAGTACCATTAGATCAGCAACATCCGGACTGGGATGAGTTGGAAAACGAAATCGCCCTCTACAACAAAGAGTACAAGCCAACTCATTCTGCAACCCACGTGTTTCGCAGATGCGAATGAATGACTTTAGAGTCAATCAAATGTGGCAAAGCCAATCAGGTTGATAGACGTTAGACGCGAACAATTGTGAGGGAGGCAGGATATCACTCCGCAGCCGCCCGCCTGATCGGCCGGCGTTCCAGCAACTCCTTCAGAAACTGGCCGGTATAGGAGCGCTTTTCCTTGACCACCTGTTCCGGCGTGCCCTGGGCGATGATCTCGCCGCCGCCATCGCCACCTTCGGGGCCGAAATCGATAATCCAGTCGGCCGTCTTGATGACTTCGAGATTGTGCTCGATGACCACCACCGAGTTGCCCTGGTTGACCAGTTCGTGCAGCATTTCCAGGAGCTTGACGACGTCGTGGAAATGCAGGCCGGTGGTTGGCTCGTCGAGAATGTAGAGCGTGCGGCCGGTGGATTTCTTCGACAGTTCCTTGGCGAGCTTGACGCGCTGCGCCTCGCCCCCCGACAGCGTGTTGGCCTGCTGGCCGACCTTGATATAGCCGAGGCCGACTTCCCTGAGCGAGGTCAGTTTGTCGCGCACGGCGGGGACGGCGGTGAAGAAATCGCAGCCTTCCTCGACGGTCATGTCGAGCACGTCGGATATCGACTTGCCCTTGAAGGTGACGTCGAGCGTCTCGCGATTGTAGCGCTTGCCGTGGCAGACGTCGCAAGTGACGTAGACATCCGGCAGGAAGTGCATCTCGATCTTGATCACGCCATCGCCCTGGCAGGCCTCGCACCGGCCGCCCTTGACGTTGAACGAGAAACGGCCCGGCGCATAGCCGCGTGCCTTGGCTTCCGGCAGGCCGGAAAACCAGTCGCGGATCGGCGTGAACGCGCCGGTATAGGTGGCGGGATTCGAGCGTGGTGTGCGGCCGATCGGCGACTGGTCGATATCGATCACCTTGTCGATATGCTCGAAACCGTCGATCTGATCGTGCTCCGACGGATTTTCCCGCGCACCCATGACGCGCCGAGCTGCAGCCTTGTAGAGCGTCTCGATCAGGAAGGTCGATTTTCCGCCTCCGGAAACGCCGGTGACCGCCGTGAATATGCCAAGCGGGATTGCCGCCGTGACATTTTTGAGATTGTTGCCTCGGGCGCCGACGACCTTGATTTCCTTGCCTTTCTTCGCCTTGCGCCGCTCGCCTGGCACGCTGACGGACAGTTCGCCGGACAGGTATTTACCGGTCAGCGATTTCGGATTGGCCATGATATCGGCAGGCGTGCCTTCGGCCACCACCTCGCCGCCATGGATGCCGGCGGCGGGGCCGATATCGACGACATAATCGGCGCTCATGATCGCATCCTCGTCATGCTCGACGACGATCACCGTGTTGCCGATGTCGCGCAGATGCTTGAGCGTGTCGAGAAGGCGGGCGTTGTCGCGCTGATGCAGGCCGATCGAGGGCTCATCGAGCACGTAGAGCACGCCGGTCAACCCGGAGCCGATCTGCGATGCCAGCCGGATGCGCTGGCTTTCGCCGCCCGACAGCGTGCCGGAATTGCGCGACAGGCTGAGATATTCAAGCCCGACATCGTTGAGGAACCGCAGGCGATCGCGGATCTCCTTGAGAATACGCACGGCGATTTCATTCTGCTTGGCGTTCAGCGTTGCCGGCAGCGTGTCGAACCAGCTGTTGGCGACGCGGATCGACATTTCCGAGACCTGGCCGATATGCAGCTTGTCGATCTTGACGGCGATCGCTTCCGGCTTCAGGCGATAGCCGGCGCAGGTCGGGCAGGGGGCAGCACTCATGAAGCGCTCTATATCCTCGCGCGACCAAGCGGAATCGGTTTCCTTCCAGCGGCGTTCGAGATTGGGAATGATGCCCTCGAACGTCTTTGTCGTCTGGTAGGAGCGGGCTCCATCGGCATAGTGGAAGGTGATTTCGCGCTTGCCGGTGCCATGCAGAATGGCGTTCTGCGCCTCTTCGGAAATATCGCTCCAGCGCGAGGAAAGCTTGAATCCATAGGCCTTGCCGAGCGCTTCCAGCGTCTGCGAATAATAGGGGGACGACGATTTCGCCCAGGGCGCCACGGCGCCATCGCGCAAGGTGCGCTGCGTCTCGGGCACGATCAGGTCCGGATCGATCTTCTGCTGTGAGCCCAAGCCATCGCAGGCGGGGCAGGCGCCGAAGGGATTGTTGAACGAAAACAGCCGCGGTTCGATTTCCGGAATGGTGAAGCCGGATACCGGGCAGGCGAACTTTTCCGAAAACATCACCCGCTCATGGGTGTCGTTCAGCGACTTGTTGGCGGAGCCACCCTCGGATGTTTCCTCCGGCGGCAGAGGCTTGTCGGCGAATTCGGCGATTGCCAGGCCATCGGCCAGCCGCAGGCAGGTCTCCATGCTGTCAGCCAGTCGCGCGGCCATGTCCTGACGGACGACGATGCGATCGACGACGACATCGATATCGTGCTTGTATTTCTTGTCGAGAACCGGCGCTTCGGCGATCTCATAGAACTGCCCGTCGATCTTGACGCGCTGAAACCCCTTCTTCATCAGTTCGGCGAGTTCCTTCTTGTACTCGCCCTTGCGGCCGCGAACGATCGGCGCGAGGATATAGAGCCTGGTGCCTTCCTCATAGGCGAGTACGCGATCGACCATCTGGCTGACCGTCTGGCTTTCGATCGGCAGGCCGGTGGCCGGCGAATAGGGCACGCCGACGCGGGCGAACAGCAGGCGCATGTAATCGTAAATCTCGGTGACCGTGCCGACCGTCGAGCGCGGATTGCGCGACGTGGTCTTCTGCTCGATCGAGATCGCCGGCGACAGGCCGTCGATCTGGTCGACATCCGGCTTCTGCATCATTTCCAGGAACTGGCGCGCATAGGCCGACAGGCTTTCGACATAACGCCTCTGGCCCTCGGCATAGATCGTGTCGAAGGCGAGCGACGATTTGCCCGAGCCCGACAGGCCGGTCATGACGATCAGGCTGTTGCGCGGCAGATCGAGATCGATGCCCTTGAGATTGTGCTCGCGCGCGCCGCGGATGGAAATGGTCTTGTGTTCGCTCATCGTGCCTGCTTTGTGCCTTCTGTCTTGCCCTTATACGCAAGTCGCCGTCTGTCCGCGCGCGCGCTGAAACAATATCCCGAACAATATCCCGCTTTTCCACAGGCCGCGACTCTGTTGACAGACATCGCGGAAATGCATAGAACATATGCGGAACAAATGAAAGTCCCGTTTTTCTGTGGATTGGACGTCACCGGGGGCGCATTGGTTCCACCAAAGGGGTAAAGTCGGCGAGACTATTTCTTCGGGCGTTTAGGCGTCCCTTTTCGTGAACAGGATATTGGTATGGCGGGCAGTGTAAACAAGGTCATTCTGGTTGGCAATCTCGGCGCGGACCCGGAAATCCGCCGCACGCAGGATGGCAAGGCGATCGTCAATCTGAGTGTCGCCACTTCCGAGAACTGGCGCGATCGCAATTCCGGCGAACGGCGCGAGAAAACCGAGTGGCACAGGGTGGTGATCTTCAACGAGGGATTGGCCAAAGTCGCCGAGCAATTTCTGAAAAAGGGCTCGAAGGTCTATCTCGAGGGGCAATTGCAGACCCGCAAATGGACCGATCAGGCCGGAGTGGACAAATATTCGACCGAAGTCGTGCTGCAGAACTTCAACTCCAACCTGACGCTGCTCGATGGGCGCCAGGATGGTCCGGGCGGTGGCCAGCGTGTCCAGGGCGGCTATGACGACAACAATTACGACAGCGGCGACAACAACAATCGCAGCAGCGCACCGGCCCGCTCCCCGCAGGCGAACCGCCCGGCCCAGAATGCGCCGTCCTTCTCGCGAGACATGGACGACGACATCCCGTTCTAGAAGGGAACTGCGAAGGTTTTGTAAACTTTCGCCGCAAGCAGATAGCCTTGCTGCGTTAAATTGAAAGTTTACGAATTTGCGGGTGGTTTAGCGGTAACTGGCTCAGGCCCAAGGAACAAGAGAGTTTATTGCCGAGATGGATCAGGCAATTTTGCTCATGCTCCAGGCGTTCGTTCGCCTGCGGCTGATGGCTGAAGCGTCGCGAGGTGATTCCGGTCAGGACAGAGCAAGTCTCTTGACTTTCTGTGGACAACTATTCAAACACCACGCAGAAGGTTGGGTGGTATCGCCACCTAACAGCCACTGAAACAACGGAACGGTCGGGGAACGAAAGGGAACCAACGGCATTCTCCTGTTCATGATTTTGTGGCATAAGAGAGTGACAGCGATGACTGACAGGGTGATTTCAAGAATGCCGGCCAAAATCTATCGTCCCGCCAAGACTGCAATGCAATCGGGCAAAGCCAAGACCAATATCTGGGTACTGGAATATGAGCAGGAAAAACCGCGCGTCATCGATTCGGTGACCGGCTATACGGGCTCGGGCGATATGCGCCAGCAACTCAAGCTGAATTTCGAGACTCAGGAACTTGCCGAAGCCTACGCCAAGCGCGAAGGCATCGAATACAGGGTGATCGAGCCGAAGGACGCGACTCGGAAGAACGTATCCTACACCGACAATTTTCGTTATACGCGGACACAGCCCTGGACACATTGACGTCCATGCTGCTTGCTGCAGTATTCAGTTTCGTCCCGGCGGACGGACAAGAGCGGTCCCTTAGCTCAGCTGGATAGAGCACCTGCCTTCTAAGCAGGTGGTCGCTGGTTCGAATCCAGCAGGGATCGCCAACACTTTCTACTTCACCTCCTTGCCTGGAAAATTGACAAATCCCACCGGGTTCGGAAGGGCTATGTCTGGGCTCTTGCCGGTTCTCGCCGGCTTTCATGCCTGGCTCAACCGCTCGCCGAGCGATCATGGATTGGGCGTTTGAAAATTGAATATTCGCTATAACGCTGACAGCAGGCGGCTGTTCATGCGGCCGAGTTCCGGGATCGTCTGGCGGTGGTTGATCCAGCATTGTGATGGAGCGTGCGACGTTCATGACAATCCCCATTCCGAGGGTCTGGGACGTCAGCTACCCTGCCTGGCCGCGGGCGCCGTTTCGATGACGCTGAGGAGGAGAAACGAATCACTGGAATATTGCGGAAGTATCGTCCCGCATCATTTCGTCGTTCTTCGGGGCAACCTCACGGACCTGGTGTGCCTGATGCGGTTCGCTGACTGAGTTGAGTCGGAAGCGAGCCTCGCCGGATGATCAGCGGGATGGCCAGAAAGGCTGCAGCTCCCGCGAGGCCAATGCCAGCGACGGCCCAAAGTGAGGGTACGACACCAATCCCCGACATCGATGCCGACATTGCCACGGGGGCGATAGCCGAGGTGAACTGTTTTGCCGACGTACACCAGCCGAGACGCTTGCCGTAGCCTTCGCGGCCGAACAGTTCCAAGGGAAGTGTGCCGCCGACTATACTCGTCAAGCCCGATCCAAGTCCCAGGAGAACCGCGAAAATTATCGCACCCGCGATCCATGGCGAAGTGGGAAGCAGGATCAACAGACCGACCGGAAGAAAGAGCGCCGCGATCACCGCCAGCCATGTTTGGGAGAGCGCGCCTCCGAAGAGCAGGTTTATGAACCGGCTGGCGACCTGCGATGGACCGAACAAGGATGCAACGTAGATGCCGAATGCGCCAAGTCCGAGTGCGTGCGTCAGTGGAACCATGTGGACCAATACGGCCGCCAGTGCATACCCCTCGACGGCGAAGCCGATCAGCATCAGCACGAACACCAACTGTCCGTTCGCGGGAGTCCCGCTTTCCATCACCTTCGGAGGCATGGATGGGGCGACCTGCTGATCAATTCTGGTCCTGGACGTCAGCTTCGCGAGCCACAGGTGGATCGGAAGGCATATGCCGAGATTCATCGTGGCATACAGCAAAAACACCTGCCGCCACGACATCCATTCATGCAGCCAGGATGTCAACGGCCAGAAGAGGGTCGACGCGAAGCCTGCAATCAGGGTCAAATGGACAATCGATTTCTGCGCCGTTGGACCGCCGAGCTGAACGATGGCCACGAATGCAGTGCTGTAAAGGACGGTTGCCGCGACGACTTGCATCAGCGCGAGTGCCAGGAAAAACGTCACCGGTCCTGGAGCGACTGCAGTCAGAACGAGTGCAAGCGCGGCCCCAGCCGATCCGGCCGCCATCAGCCGTCCTGCACCGATGCGGTCAGCCCAGTGCCCGGCCAAAGGAGCGGCCAGACTGCTGACCAGCAGCGAAGCCGAGAATGCGCCAAATATCCATTGCTCGCTCCATTCCAGTTGCCGGGCAATATCCGGCACCAGGATGCTGAAGGCATAGTAGAGGGTGCCATAGCCAATGATCTGGGTAAGGCCGAGCCCCCAGAGGGCTGAGACTGGCAGTTTCCGGTTATCCATTACTCAAACGCTTTCAATCAGGCACTCGGTTTCAGTGGGCCGAGGTTCGCAACCAGACCTGTTTCCCGACTTCAACGAGCGGGACCGGGTATTCCTCGACGATATCACGGCCGTTCGGCAGACAATTCGGCATCGGCGCTTGCCAACCCCGGCGGTCCAGCAGCGGCCGGGCAGCATCATCGATACTGTGTTTCCACGGGGAGAAAACCCGCACATGTCCCCAGTCCGTCAGAGATGCACCGACTGTTTTGCCGCGTTCGAAAATAAGGGGACGGGATTGCGGGAGACCAGGTGAGCGGCGGCAAGTCCAACAGGTCCGACTCCGATACCGCAGAACGGGAATTCATTGTTTGCTCTCATTTATTCAAATTCCGTAGTTCTAGAATAATAGAAACATAAAGCCCAAAAAGAGATCAGACGGCGACCTCTTTCGGCATCGTCCCGCATTTGGAATCCGCGCAGCATTCGTCGACGAGATAGCCAACAAGGGCTTCCATGTTGCCGTAGTTGGCCGTGCAGATAAGGGTGGTCGCCTGCCGTTCCTGGATGACGAGTCCGGTATCGACGAGCTTCTTGAGGTGGTGAGACAGCGTCGATGCCGCGATGTCGATTTTTTCCTGCAGTCGACCAACCGGCATGCCTTTGTCTCCGGCACGGACCAGCACCCGGAAAATCCGGAGGCGGGTCATATTGCCGAGGGCTTCGAGCTGGGATGCTGCTATTTCGATAAGCATGGAAATAAGCTAAATCTTGTCCTTTAGCTCGTCAAGATCTATTTCGATGAATGTCGAAACAAGGCTCAGACAGCTGATTTCAACGTCACCCGCTGCTCCAGTTTCTCAGCATCCTGCTTGCGTTCACTGTAGCGGTCGGTCAGGTAGGATGAGGCGTCCCTTGTCAGCAAGGTGAACTTCACCAGTTCCTCACACACATCGACGACCCGGTCGTAGTAGGATGACGGTTTCATACGGCCATCCGCATCGAATTCCTGGAACGCCTTGGCGACCGAGGATTGGTTCGGAATCGTGATCATCCGCATCCATCGGCCGAGAATCCGCATCGCGTTCACGGCGTTGAAGCTTTGCGATCCGCCCGACACCTGCATGACGGCAAGCGTCTTGCCTTGGGTCGGCCGGACCGCGCCAATCGAAAGCGGTATCCAGTCAATCTGCGCTTTCATGATTCCGGTCATCGCGCCATGGCGTTCGGGGCTTACCCAGACCTGGCCTTCGGACCACTCTGACAGCTGGCGGAGCTCCTGGACCTTGGGATGGGTGACCGGTGCGCCATCCGGCAATGGCAGGTCCGTGGGATCGAACATTCGGACTTCTGCGCCGAGATGTTCGAGCAACCGCCGTGCCTCGTGCCCAAGAAGCCGGCTGTAGGAAACCTGCCTTAGGGAGCCGTAGAGGATCAGGATACGCGGCTTGTGAATCGAGAAAGCCGGGCGAAGCGCCCCGATATCCGGCATGCGCAGATGTTCGGGGCTTGCGGCTGGCAGATCAGACAACGCGCTTACCCTCCTCATCGAGAATCCTCTCGCCATCTTCCTTGACGAACGGCCCCGTGAAGGCGTCAGCGGGAAGGATATCGAACACGGCTTCGGACGGCCGTGACAGGCGCGTGCCCATCGGCGTGATGACGAACGGGCGGTTGATCAGGATCGGGTGTTCCAGCATCGCATCGAGAAGCTGGTCATTCGTGAGGGCAGGGTTGTCCAAGCCAAGTTCGGCATACGGCGTTCCCTTCTCGCGTATGGCAGCCCGCACGCTCAGACCGGCGTCGGCAATCATTTTCCTGAGCTGGTCACGCGACGGCGGTGTCTTGAGGTATTCGATGACAGTGGGCTCGATACCGGCATGCCGGATCAGGGCCAGCGTGTTGCGTGAGGTTCCGCAGTCGGGATTGTGGTAGATGGTGACGTCCATGGTCAGACTCTCTCACCTGAGGTGGAATTGCGGGAGACGGAAGGGGCGCTCTCGTACCAGCCCTTCGTGCGGTTCACGATCCAGACGACCGACAGCATCACCGGCACCTCGATCAACACACCGACCACCGTCGCAAGCGCTGCACCCGACTGGAATCCGAACAGGCTGATCGCTGCGGCGACTGCCAGCTCGAAGAAGTTCGATGCTCCGATCAATGCCGACGGCCCGGCCACGCAATGCTGTTCTCCCGCCAGTCGGTTCAGGATGTAGGCGAGACCGGAATTGAAATAGACCTGGATGAGTATCGGCACCGCGAGCAACGCGATGATCGTCGGCTGGGAGATGATCTGCTCTCCCTGAAAGCCGAACAACAGGACCAGTGTTGCCAGAAGCGCGACCAGCGACAGCGGCTGCAGTGTGCCGAGAACCTTGTCGAGAGCTTCCGTCGTGCCGTCTGGCGTCAGGCGGCGGCGAAGAAGCTGGGCGATGCAGACCGGGATGAGAATGTAGAGGGCCACGGAAATCGTCAGCGTGTCCCATGGCACCGTAATTGCCGAGAGGCCGAGGAGAAGGCCGACGATGGGGGCGAACGCGACGATCATGATCGCGTCGTTGAGCGCCACCTGGCTCAATGTGAAATGCGGTTCGCCCTTGGTCAGGTTCGACCAGACGAACACCATAGCCGTGCAGGGCGCTGCCGCGAGAATGATCAGGCCGGCGATATAGGAATCGATCTGCGTTTCCGGCAGCAGGGGGCGGAACAGCCAGCCGATGAACAGCCAGCCCAACAGAGCCATGGAGAATGGCTTCACGGCCCAATTGATGAACAGGGTGACGCCGATACCGCGCCAGTGGTTTCCCACCTGCTTGAGCGCGCGGAAATCGATCTTGATCAGCATCGGAATGACCATCAGCCATATGAGGATGGCGACGGGAATGTTCACCTTGGCGATCTCTGCCGAGCCGATGGCATGAAAGACACCTGGCATGAGGTGGCCGAGCGCGATGCCGACGACAATGCAGAGGAAGACCCAGACGGTCAGATAACGTTCGAATGCCGACATGGTCAGGCGACTTTTCCATTGGAATTCGTCGCCCCGTCCATCCGGCCGATTTGCTTGAGCCGCTGTTCAAGCGCCATCTTGTCGATGGATGCGAGGGGCAGATTCAGGAAGGAACCAATCCGGTTTTTCAGGAACCGGGCGGCTTGTGCGAAGGCTTGCTGTCTTTCGGCTTCCGTGCCCTCGACGGCGGCGGGATCCTCGACGCCCCAGTGAGCCGTCATCGGATGACCGAGCCACACCGGGCACGCCTCTCCGGCCGCGCTGTCGCAGACCGTGAAAATGAAATCCATTCCAGGTGCATCGGGCTCGGCGAACTCGTCCCAGTTCTTAGAGCGAAAGCCTGTCGACGGGTAGCCGAGGACTTCCAGTTCCCTGAGAGCGAGCGGGTGGACCTCGCCCTTGGGGTGGCTGCCCGCCGAAAACGCCCGGAAGCGGCCTCTGCCTTCGTGATTGAGAATGGATTCGCCGAGGATTGAGCGTGCGGAATTGCCCGTGCACAGGAAGAGCACGTTGTAGATTTTATCGGTCATTGCGGGTCTCGTCGTTTAGCTTAGGTCGATGAAGCTGCGATCTCCCTTGGAGGACAGCAGGGTGTCAGATCAGCGATCAGCGGAGCGCACAGCGCGGCGTTGCCGCCGCAACAATCCTTGATCAGGTAGAGTGTAACGTCCCGGAACTTGTCGAGATCGGCGCGATAGATGATGGAGCGACTCTGGCGCTCCCCCCTGACAAGGCCCGCCTGCGCGAGCGTCGACAGGTGAGCCGACATGGTGTTTTGCGGCACGCCGATGAGCCGGGCGAGTTCTCCGGCAGGAACGCCCTCGGGTTCGCGCTCCACCAGCAGGCGGAAGGTTTGCAGGCGCGTTGACTGTGCCAAGGCGGCCAACGCCGCGATCGTCTGATTTTCATCCATATATCCAGAATATTGGATATTATGTGAAAGTCAACGTGTCTTTTCAGGCTTCTTACCCTGGTCTGCCCGACGCGGCGAAATTGGCGCTTCAAGAAGGCAGGACTGTTGCCCTCTGCTGTAACCAAATGGGGTGGACGCTACGAGCCAGCAGCAGCATGAGATCAGCTTTGGCGGAAGGGTTGCACTGACCGCCGTCGCGAATGTGAGTGGGTTGAACGCAGGATATGAACAAACGGTCAACGAGACGGGTCAGATCAATGGGCTTTGCGGTTTCGATCAGCGACAGGATCGTTCAACGGCATTGTTGTCGATCTCGATGGTGCCGTCATCAATTAAATCGGACGCCAATCGCAGTTGCGTGTAGGATTCGAAATCGGAGGCTTGGAACGCCTGCTGAGCCTAATCGTGCTCCAGATTGGATAATCACTCTTCTGTCATGATCAATTTTCGAAATACGGAAGACGCGCAAACCTTGGCGCAGGCGATCGTCAACACGATTCCGGAACCGTTTGTCGTGCTCGACGATGGTTTTCGGGTGCTTGCGGCGAGCGTATCGTTTTACCAGACCTTTCAGGTCGATCCGGAGCAGACGACCGGCCGGCTGCTCTACTCCCTGGGAGACGGTCAATGGGATATCCCTGGGCTGCGGCTGCTGTTGGAGACCATTATTCCGGAGCGTGCCGCGATGGACGGTTTCGAAGTCGAGCACGATTTCCCAAACATCGGACACAGGACCATGGTCCTGAATGCACGACAGGTGGTTTACGAAGATCGATCCAAATCAACCATCCTGCTTGCAATTCGGGACGTCACCGCCAGTCGGATGATCGAACGTGAGAAAGACCGGTTGCAAAGGCAAACGCAGGTACTGCTGCGCCAGAAGGATGTATTGCTGCAGGAAATGGAGCACCGCGTCGCCAACTCCCTCCAAATGATTGCCAGTATTCTGCTGATCAAGGCGCGAGCGGTGTCTTCGGATGAGACTCGCAGGCATTTGCAGGATGCCCATCAGCGTGTGATGTCCGTCGCCGAGGTGCAGCGACATCTGCATGCCTCGACAGGACTCGACCAGATTGACGTCGGTTCCTATCTCACGAAGCTTTGCAACAGCCTGGCTGCCTCGATGATCGGCGAAAGTCAGCCAATAATGGTGAAAGTCACGGCGGATGACGGTTTGATCGGCTCCGACAAAGCCGTCAGTCTCGGGTTGATCGTAACCGAACTGGTCATCAATGCCATAAAATATGCATTTCCCGTTGCCACACCCGAGGCGCATATCCTGATCACTTATCGGATCAATGATGCCGACTGGAAGCTTACGGTATCGGACAACGGCGTTGGCAGTAATGCCAACGAAGGCGACGGAATGAGTGCAGGTCTGGGCACGGCCATCGTTCAGGCCCTGGTCAAGCAACTCGACGCTGCAAGGGAGATCGTCAGCGACGAGAGCGGGATGAAAATCTCGGTTACTCGGCGCGCGACCCAGTCACCGCGCCTGCATTAGACCGCAGAGTTCCGACAGTTTGTAATCAGCTCGCAACAGCCTCCCTTCCGCTGACCGAATCCATCGTTATCGAGAAAAATGCCGGCTTGCGCTCGCCTTCATGTTCCTGGCCCTGAACAAGTTGGCTTCCCACTTCCCACCAATCATTGTGTTCCTTGAGAATTTCCCAAGCCTGCTGCTGGTCCTCGCGAGCTGTGAATTCGTGGAAGATGCCCTCGACAAGCACGCATCTCCACTTGTCCGACCTCTCTATCCTCTCGACCTCGAAGCAAACATTCGGATTGGACCGCATGAAATCGAGCTTCTGTCCGGGCATCGAGAAACTGAATATCAACGCCCCGGAACATACGTAATGGACGGGAACCACGTAAGGCCGGTCTTGTTTGCAGCAGGCGAGCCTGCCCATTCGCTGACCGTGAATGAGCGACAGGCAATCGTCCGCGTTCATTATCTGGATATTCATCGCCACGCCTCAAGAATGTTCATATTGGTTTCAGTGCAATCAATTTTCAAAGAAATTTGCTCCAACACAACTCAACAGATGGCGGCGGCAGATGTTCCGCTTGACGCAGAAAGACTTTGGAGCAAAGAGGTTTTCGGCCGCGGGCGTTCTGCTGCCGAGAGATGAAGATCGCCAAACCCGCTTTGACTTCACTTCGGAAAAACAGTATCACGCGCGTCGTCAAACGCCGGGGATTCCCGGCTTGTTTTTTACCACCCGCATTGGTTGGCGGGATTGGATAGGAGAGCATAAGCATGTCTGCCCAGAATATTTCCCTTACATTTCCCGATGGTTCGGTCCGCGAATTTGCCGCCGGGACGACCGGCCGTGATGTCGCCGAAGCAATTTCCAAGTCGCTCGCTAAGAAGGCCGTGGCGATCACGCTCGACGGCGCGCTTCGCGACCTGTCCGACCCGGTTTCCGACGGCAGGATCGCCATCGTCACGAGAGCCGATCCGGCAGCCCTCGAACTGATCCGCCACGACACCGCCCACGTCATGGCCGAGGCCGTGCAGGAACTGTGGCCGGGCACGCAGGTGACCATCGGCCCGGTGATCGAGAACGGTTTCTATTACGATTTTGCCAAGAACGAGCCGTTTACGCCGGAGGATCTGCCTGTCATCGAAAAGAAGATGAAGGAGATCATCGGTCGCAACAAGCAGTTCACCAAGGAGGTGTGGCCACGCGAGAAGGCGCGCCAGGTATTCGCCGACAAGGGCGAGGCCTACAAGGTCGAGCTCGTCGATGCGATCCCCGAGGGACAGGACCTGAAGATCTATTACCAGGGCGACTGGTTCGACCTCTGCCGCGGGCCGCATATGGCCTCGACCGGCCAGATTGGCACGGCCTTCAAGCTGATGAAGGTGGCCGGCGCCTATTGGCGCGGCGATTCCAACAATCCGATGCTGACGCGCATCTACGGCACGGCCTGGGCGGAGCAATCCGAACTCGACGCCTATCTGCACATGCTGGCTGAAGCCGAAAAGCGCGACCACCGCAAGCTCGGCCGCGAGATGGACCTGTTCCACTTCCAGGAAGAAGGTCCGGGCGTGGTCTTCTGGCATGGCAAGGGCTGGCGGATGTTCCAGACGCTGACGGCCTATATGCGCCGCCGGCTGGCGCGCGACTACCAGGAAGTCAACGCGCCGCAGGTGCTCGACAAGTCGCTGTGGGAGACATCGGGCCACTGGGGCTGGTATCGCGACAACATGTTCAAGGTCACGGTTGCCGGCGACGACACCGACGATGAGCGCGTCTTCGCACTCAAGCCGATGAACTGCCCCGGCCATATCCAGATCTTCAAGCATGGCTTGAAGTCTTACCGCGAACTGCCGATACGCTATGCGGAATTCGGCGCGGTGCATCGCTACGAGCCTTCGGGCGCGCTGCATGGACTGATGCGCGTCCGGGGCTTTACGCAGGACGATGCGCATATCTTCTGCACCGACGAGCAGATGGCGGCCGAATGCCTGAAGATCAACGACCTGATCCTGTCGGTCTATGAAGATTTCGGTTTCGAGGAGATCATCCTCAAGCTCTCGACGCGGCCCGACAAGCGCGTCGGCGACGATGCGCTCTGGGATCGCGCCGAAAGCGTCATGCTTGATGTGATGAAGACCATCGAGGAGAAGTCGGGCAACCGCATCAAGACCGACATCCTGCCGGGTGAGGGCGCGTTCTACGGGCCGAAGTTCGAATATACGCTGAAGGACGCCATTGGCCGCGAATGGCAATGCGGCACGACGCAGGTCGATTTCAACCTGCCGGAACGGTTCGGCGCCTTCTACATCGACCACAACTCCGACAAGACGCAGCCGGTGATGATCCATCGTGCCATCTGCGGCTCGATGGAGCGTTTCCTCGGCATCCTGATCGAGAATTTTGCCGGCCATATGCCGCTGTGGTTCTCGCCGCAGCAGGTGGTGGTGGCGACGATCACCTCGGATGCCGACGATTACGGCATGATGGTCGCTGAACGCCTGCGCAACGCCGGCCTGTCCGTCGAGACCGACTTCCGCAACGAGAAGATCAACTACAAGGTCCGCGAGCATTCGGTGACCAAGGTTCCGGTGATCATCGTCTGCGGCAAGCGGGAGGCGGAGGAAAACACCGTCAATATCCGCCGTCTCGGTTCGCAGAACCAGACGCCGATGGCGCTGGAAGAGGCGATCGCAGCGCTGGTTGCCGAAGCCACGCCACCGGATATCCGTCGCAAGGACGCATCGCGAAACATATGACGTATAACTAAAGGTGGGGACAGCCGCCCAACTGGCGCGGCTGTCTTCGAAATGTTACAAAGACTGTCTATGGGCTATCGATACCCCTCTTTCAGGTGACTCGGCCGTGAGATTCAAGGAACTTTCCTACGCCAATGACGACGATCCGCTGCTGAAGCGCATGGTTATTCATACGGTCGAAAACCTGTCGGGCAGGAACAAATACGTCAAGGTCTACAAGCAGTGGCGGACGGAAGTGGTCGGCAAGTCCGATCATATATTTTCCCGCATGCTGGAATTGATCGACATCGATCTTTCGGTGAAGGGCAACTGGCCGCCCAAGGATCTCCCAAATACGCCGATCGTCATGGTCGCCAACCATCCCTATGGCATCGCCGACGGCATCGCGGTGCTGGCGCTCGCCGAACAGCTGGGACGGCCGTTCAAGGTGCTGATCAACGACCAGTTGCTCAAGGTGCCGGAAATGCGGCCCTATGCGCTGCCGATCTCGTTTGAGGAAACCAAGGAAGCGCTGGCGATCAATCTCGCCACCCGCAACGAGGCGCTCAGGCTGCTGAAACAGGGCGTCACGATCGTGATCTTCCCGGCCGGCGGTGTCGCGACCGCGCGCAAGGGCTTCGGTCAGGCCGAAGACTTGCCATGGAAGATGTTTCCTGCAAAACTGATCCAGTCGGCCAAGGCAAGCGTCCTGCCGATCTATTTCGAAGGCCAGAACGGCTGGCTGTTCCACCTCGCAAGCCGGTTTTCGCTGACTTTGCGGCTGTCGCTGCTGATCCGTGAATTCTGCCGCTTGTCGGGCAAGACGATCTTCTCGAATATAGGCACGATCGTGCCGTGGGACGACCTCGCAGCGATCACCGACCGCAAGGCGATCCTGCAATATCTCTACGACGCGGTGTTCGCCATGGACCCGCACGAGGCAAAGCCGGCGACCGCGTAACGGTTGTGTTGTGGGCGACCGCGTGGATCCTCGGGTCAAGCCCGAGGATGACTCGTTGAGGCGGCGGGATGAACCGTGGAGGCGGCGGGATGGCGCGTTGAGGCGGCGGGATGAACCGCTGAGCGATTGCTGTTCCAGCGCGGTTTCGTCGATGTATCACCCAACGCCGACTCCGGATTCGATCAGCTGTGACGCATCTGTCCGTGGGATCCGTGTGGCGCCAATCCACCCACGAGTCATCCTCGGGCTTGACCCGAGGATCCACGGCTGGGGCGGCAGGCAAAAGGTCAGCCTCAGTTGCTCTTGCAGGCGTCCTCGGGCAGGAAGTCGAGCTTGACGAGATTGCCCTTGAGCACGAAGTCGCCGTAATCCATCGTCAGGTCGCGCGACACGCCATTGGCATAGAGCTTGAACGACATCCGATAGGTCGGCAGCGCGTCTGTCCCCGGAACCTCGTCGAAATAGGCGATCGTCACCGGCCAGGATTTCTCGGCCTTCATCTTCCCCGCATTGGCGGCGTCCGGATCATTGGCGGCTACCCCGACCGGCGAGCCCATGACAGTGGATGTAAACAACGTCTTGTCGGCATTGTCGGAGCCGTCGAAGATGCGCGCCTCGAAAAAATGCTCGCCCCTCAGCGCGCGGTCGATGACATCGATCGTGTGCTGCGTGGGGAAACGCGCCGCCGTCAGACTGAGTTCTTTCTCAACCGGCGAAGTCAGGTCGACCGTAAGCTTGTCCGGGCGCTTTTCAGCCATCCCCGAGACTTCCTTGTCGAGCTGTTCGTTGCTGAAGGTCTTTGATTCGAACTCGAAGCGGCCGTTCTTCATGTCTTCGAACGTTGAGCTTTGCTGGTCGGTGATCTTCTTCTCGCCGCCGGCATCGACCTGGGTGACAAAGCGGAAATTGACCCGGTAGCCCTCGCAAGCCGAACCGGTGAATTCGTAGACCATCCGACCGAACATGTTGGTAATGCCCGATCTTTCGGAAGAATCGGCCAGTTCCAGATTGTAGACGGCGCGGTGCGGCACGAGCCCGCCAATGCCCTGGGCCAAAGCCGGCATGCCCGTCATGCCAAGGCCGGACCCGATCAGGCAGGCAAGAATGCTCTTGCGAGAAATCATAAAATTCTCCTGTTGCACCGCAACCGAATGCGATTAAGTAAAAGACGTGACCATTCGGATTATCCGATCCGCGGGGTTCGGAAAAGAAAATTATGAAAAGGTGAGGAAATGAAGGCGGATATCGACGCACGGCTGGAAAAGCTCGGAATTACCCTTCCTGTAGCAGCGGCACCGGCAGCCAACTATGTACCCTTCGTCCAGACCGGCAATCTGCTTTATATTTCCGGCCAGTTGCCGATGGAGAGCGGCAAGCTCGCACAGACCGGCCAGCTCGGGGCAGGAGTGACGACCACTGAGGGTCAGCGCGCCGCCGAACTCTGCGCCATCAACATTCTCGCGCAGGCGGGTGCCGCGCTCGCCGGTGACCTCTCCCGCATCGTCCAGATCGTCCGCATCAATTGCGCGGTTTCCTCGACGCCGGATTTTTATGAGCAGCATCTGGTCGCCAATGGCGCCTCGAACCTGCTGGCCGAAGTGCTCGGCGATGCCGGCAAGCACACGCGGGTAGCGGTCGGCATGGCGGCCCTGCCGCTCAATGCCTCCGTAGAGATCGATATCGTGCTGGAAGTGAAATAATGCGGGACGTCGCCTTTCTGACCCGCCAGCCGATCGCCCATCGCGGGCTGCACGACGGCAACAATTCCGTCTGGGAAAATACGCTCACGGCATTCGAACGTGCGATTGCCGCCGGCTATGCGATCGAGTGCGATCTGCAATATGCGGCTGACGCGGCTCCGGTCGTCTTCCACGACGACGACATGGATCGGCTTTGCAACGTCAAGGCCGACATACGCTCGAAGACAGCGGCTGAACTGGGCCTGATTGCGATTGGCGGCACCAGGGACAAGGTGCCGTCGCTGAGGGCACTGTTGCGGCTCGTCAAGGGCCGGGTACCCATCGTGCTGGAACTGAAAGGCCGTCAGGGCGACGACGAAGGCTTCACTTCGTCGGTGCTTGAGGCACTGGAGGATTACAAGGGCAACGTGGCCCTGATGAGCTTCGACACCTGGCTGCTCAAGGAGTTGAAGGACCTCGAATGCCCGCTGCCGGTCGGTCTGACGGCGGAAGGCACGACTGAGGAAGAGTTCGCACGCCACCGCAAGGCAATGGCCCATGGGCTCGATTTCATCTCCTATCGCATCGCGCATCTTCCAAATCCCTATATCACGGAGGAACGCGCTCGCGGCGTGCCGATCATTTCGTGGACGGTGCGGACGCCCGAACAGGCCAGGCATTCCGCAGGGAATGCAGACCAGATCACTTTTGAGGGCTTCGATCCCGGCGCTGGAGAAAACTGAACTTGCCAGTTCGCATCGTTTCGAGTTTTGACGAGATTGATCCTGACAGTTGGAAACGGCTTTCAGGCACATCGCGAGGCGGCACGATCGCCTATAATCCTTTCGTCTCGCATGCCTTTCTGTCGAGCCTGGAGGAATCGCGTTCGGCCATCCGTGAAACCGGCTGGCTTGGACATCACCTGCTGCTGGAAGACGAAGCCGGCGCGTTGCGCGGTGCGGTGGCCGGTTACCTCAAGAGCCACAGCCAGGGCGAATATGTGTTCGATCACGGCTGGGCGCAGGCGTTCGAGCGGGCCGGTGGCCGCTATTATCCCAAACTGCAATGCACCGTTCCGTTCACGCCCGCCACGGGTCCCAGGCTGCTGGTCGGTGAGGAAGAGAATCGGGCCGCGGTGCTGCAGGCGCTCGCCGAGGCAGTGAAGGCCGAGACGAAGTCGCTCGGCATTTCCTCGGCGCATATGACCTTCGTGCCGGATGGCGAGTGGCAGGCGCTCGAGGCTGCCGGATATCTTCACCGCACCGACCAGCAGTTCCATTTCCTCAACGAGGGCTATGCGAACCACGACGAATTCCTGGAGACGCTCGCTTCCCGCAAGCGCAAGGCGTTGCGCAAGGAGCGGCGTTCAGCGCTGGAGAACGGTATCGAGATCGACTGGGTGACGGGAAGCGACCTGACCGAGCGGATATGGGACCAGTTCTTCGCCTTCTACATGGACACCGGCAGCCGCAAATGGGGACAGCCTTACCTGACCCGGAAATTCTACTCGCTGATCGGCGAGCGAATGCCCGAGGATATCGTGCTGATCATGGCTAGGCGCGACGGTCGCTACATCGCCGGTGCGATCAATTTCATCGGCTCGGAGACGCTTTACGGCCGGCACTGGGGCTGCGTCGAGGACCATCCGTTCCTGCATTTCGAGGTTTGCTATCATCAGGCGATCGACTTTGCGATCGCCCATAAGCTCAGGACTGTGGAGGCCGGCGCCCAAGGCGAGCATAAACTGGCGCGCGGCTACCTGCCGGTGACGACGCATTCCGCGCACTATATCGCTCATCCCGGACTGCGCCACGCCATCGATGATTATCTTCGGCAGGAGAGGCTGGAGGTCGAGGCAATCGGCGAATATCTGAGCGAGCACAGTCCGTTTCGCAAAAACCTGCGCGACGAGCAGGACTGATCGCGCTGCATCGATTACGGGCTTGAAACGACGCGTCTTTCGGCGCAAATTCCTCCACAAAGAAGAATGAGGAGACATCGCATGCAGGGTATCCCCTATGATCCGGACAATATCTTTTCCAAGATTTTGAGGGGTGAGATACCGTGCCATGCCGTGTATGAGGACGAGCATACGCTGGCATTCATGGATGTCATGCCTCAGGCGGAAGGCCACACGCTGGTAATTCCGAAAGTGCCGTCGCGCAACCTGCTCGATGCGGATCCGACAACCTTCATGTGGCTGATGCCGACCGTGCAAAAGATCGCCAGGGCCGCGAAGAAGGCCTTCCACGCCAACGGCGTGCGCGTCTTCCAGTTCAACGAGCCGGCGGCGGGGCAGACGGTTTTCCATCTGCATTTCCATATCGTTCCGATAAAGGAGGGCGTGGAGATGAAGCCGCATGGCGGCAAGATGGAGGACGGAGGCACGTTGGCTCATAACGCGGAGATGATCCGCGAGGCGCTTAAATTCGTTTCATGAAATCACCATGATTGAATGTGACGTCCTCAGCTCACGCAAGAGGATAGTGCCATGCGGGCTGCATTCGTTGTCATGAGCATACTGGGGTGCGACGACTCCGGCGTCCAGTGCCAGCCGGTCGCGTCCGTGGCGCAGGAATGGCAGACGATCGCCGCCTGCGACTCGGCCTCGGAGAGCGTGCTGGTGAAATACAAGAACGTCGATTATCCGATGGTCGTGGCGGTCTGCCAGACGGCAGGCACGACGGCGCTCGCCGATTCAGAGGCGGATGCCTTGGAAAACAGGGCTGACACAGTAACCCGCGCACTCGCTCCGATACCGCCCGTCGCGCAAAAAGAGGATAAGCGAGGGCTGACGGCTCGGGCCATCGCACTCGTCAAATACACGATCCCGACCAAAAAAGGATTGAAATCGACGATCGCCATGCCTGTGCATTTCGTGACCGACGCCTATTCGTGGGTCGCGCGCAAGGTCGGGGACTAGGCTCAGGCGGCTTCGATTGCCAAGAAAGAGGCATAGGCGCGTGCCGATTGGCGCTGCTCGGCAAATTGCAGTTTTTCGACCATATCGATCAGTTCGTCGGCCAGGCTGCCGGTTTTTTGCGTCCGGCGAAACTTTCCGACCAGTCGGCTGGCGATATTGCCCAACAGGCGGACGTCCTCGCCGCGCGATTCCTTCCGCCACTGCAGCGTCGCTTCCACGAATATCTCCGAAATGTCTCGCCGCAGACCGGCCGATTCAAACAGTGCCCGCATCGCATGGAAGCGACCGTCGGCGAGAATCGAACGCACCCGCTTGTCGGCGAGGCCGGAGAGGTTGACCATCGCCGAGGCGAAGAAATCTACCCTGCCTGTGCACAGCGCCTGCATCAGGAAATTCGGCGTCAGGCGGCCGTCGCGGCGGAGATGATCGATCAGGGCCGGGATATCGGTCGCGGAGGCCTCCGATGCCAGCGCCACGGTCGTCGTTTCGCAGGCCTCGCGTTTGATCCTCTCGAACCTGAGGTCGCCGATGACATGGCGGATCAATCCGCACTCGGAAAGTGCTTCGGAGATGCTGACGGCCAAAAGGTGCCTGGCGTCAGCCGGCAATTCCTCCCGGGACAGCAGCAATTCGCGGATGCCGGCATCCGATCCCAGCCGTTCCGAAATGCGGCGCAGGCTGTGGCGGCTGACGATCGCGCCGGGATTGTCGAGCATTGCCTCGATCTCGGCCACGTCGCCGATTTCCGCGATTGCCGCGCAGACCGGCTGGGTGACGATGAAGCGGGACGCAATCAGCGCCCGGGTCACGCCATCGCCACGGGCGGCCAGATCGACAAGGTCGACATCGCTGAGGATGGGCGAGCGGGCAATGATATGGCAGGCGATCTCCGGCTGGTCGGCGGCAAGTGGCAGGATCAGTGAGCGCGGCGCATTGTCGGCATCGGCAATCGCCTCCGCAAGCGCCAGCCGGACCTTTGGGGAGGGGTCGTCGAGCAGCCAGGTCAGCGCCATCAGCGCCGCCTGCCGCTCTTCGTTGTCCATATCGGACTGCAGCCAGGCGCGTCCGAGCGCATTGGCCGCGCGCGCCCGATCGATCGACTTTGCGGTATCCGCCCAACGGATGAAAGTCTGGATGATCACGAGCCGCCACCTCTTCACGCATAATGCTAATATGACTGAGCCTAGCGGTAAAAAGTTTATGATTGGTTCACCATATTCCTTGGCACCATGTTAACCATGGTTAAATCGCAAAATTGCGGGATACAATCACTGTTCCGGATCCATATCGTGCCGAAAACTGTCGAAATCGTTTATTTTGCCAACAGCAGGCAGGGGGATGTCCTGCCTGCTGTCGACATGAGGATGGCGGATGTCCAGGTCGAGATCGATACGCATGTGAAGGGCGGCGCGGGGACGATCGTTCTCGCCGATTGCCGTGGCGTCGAGGATTTGCAGCGACTGGACATGGCACTGTCGGTGGCCGAGGCGAGGGCAGGGCGAAACGCCGGCGGGGTCAGGATCATCGCAAGCGCGGCGGATTCGGCCGCCGGCCTGCTGGGGCTCGTTTCGCTGGGCGGGAAGTCCACCCGGCTTGTGGGCCTGACATGGAGCAGGTCGTCGTTTTGTCGGGATGTCGGTTGCACGTCCGGTTCCGAGGTCGCGGAACATGCGCGCCTGCAGCTGATCGTCGCAGCGCGTGCATTTTCTTTGCCGGCTTACGATTCTCGCGACACTGACACTGACACTGAAGATGATTTCGTCAGCACATCGATGTCGTTGGGATTCGATGGCTATTCCACCGGAAACGACTGATCACGGACGCGGCGGGCGCATCAGTTCGAAAACCGTGCTGGCCTCGGTATAGTCCATGTAACCCATGCGGCCCATCGGCTGGGCGATCGACATGTCCAGCCGTCCGTCACGGATGATCGCCTCGTCGATATGGATACCGACCACCTGGCCGAACACCACGATCGCATCGGCATCCGTGCCGTCCAGGGCGACGGGACGAACGACCTGGATCACCTTGCATTCAAGCACCGCATAGGCATCCTTCACATAAGGGGCGTCGACCATCCTGCCCGGCACATGTTCGAGGCCGGCAATCTCGAATTCATCGACGCCGTAGGGCACGATGACAGACGAAGCATTCATCTGCCCGAGAAGATTGCGGCTGACGAAGCTGGAGGTGAACACGCCGGTTTCCTCGGCATTGCGGGGGCTGTCATTGCCCCGGCCGGACGAGAACATCACGATCTTGGGATTATCGGACACAGCGTTGAAGAAGGAATAGGGCGACAGGTTACGCGAGCCGTCCGCCCCGTTCGTTCCGATCCAGCCGATTGGCCGTGGCGCCACGATCGCCTTGAAGGGGTCGCGCGGCAGGCCGTGGTCCCTGGTGTCGGCAGAATAGAACATCAGTACGCTCCTGTCTTATCCGACCCAGCTGACGATGGCGGCAAGTTCGGGCCGCGGCCGCTCGACCACGGGGAAGTCGGTCGAGCCGATATGGATGAAGCCCGCGATTTTCTCGCCGGCCTTGACGCCGAGAATCGGATAGGCCCGTTCGTCGAACGCGTACCATTCCGTCAGCCAGTTCGACACATAGCCATGGGCATTGGCCGCCATCAGCAGGTTGAGGCAGACCGCGCCCGCCGACATCAATTGCTCCCATTCCGGTATCTTGAAATGCGGCGCCGCCATGGACACCACCGCGACCACCACGGGCGCGCGGCTCAGGCGCGTATTCTCGACCTTGACCATTTCCTCGGAAAGGTCGGGCTTGTCGGCCGTGGCGATGGCTGAAAGCTCGAGCGAGAGGCGTTCGCGCTCGGCACCCCGATAGACGATGAAACGCCACGGCGAGAGCTTGCCGTGATCCGGCACGCGGCTGGCAAGCGTGAGGATCTGTTCGATCTCTTCCTTGGAAGGGCCGGGATCGCGCATCTGGAAGGCTGGCATGGAGCGGCGGCTGGAGAGATAATCGATGAGCTTGATGTCGGTCTTCATAATGCCTCGTTTTGCGGCTCTTGAAATTGGGTCCAGTTTGCGGGAGAAGTGGGCCGCGTGTTAAAAATAGTCAATCCTCAAAAGATGAGTGCGCCGGTTTTGTTCAGATCGTTTCCAACCGTGCTTGCGGGAGCCATGTTTCTCGCCGCGTTGGTGGCCGGGCAGGCCGCGATGGCGCAGGATCCTTTCGGTACGCCGACGGAGAAGATCGCGCCGGACCTGCACCTCAACGGCTTCTCGCCGCTGCTGGAAAAGGATACGCCGTTGCGGCATGGCAAAACGGTCCGCATGGATGCGCGGCTGACGGAGAAGGGCGCGGTGATGACCTACGGCCTCTCCTGGCGTGTTTTCCAGCCGATCGCCGGCGCCGACGGCAAGCTGCCGCTGCTTGCCTCCTCCGAGGGCGGATCGACCAGATTCGACCTCGCGCCGGGCGAATATTTCGTCAATGTGGCCTTTGGGCGCGCCGGTGCCACCAAGAAACTCGTCGTGCCGGAGAGCGGCGATCCCGAACCGCAGACATTCGTGCTTGACGCCGGCGGCATGGTGCTGAACGCAGTATCGGGCGCCGACATGCGCATCCCGCCGGACGAGCTGACATTCAACATTTATTCGAACGACGTGCGCGAGGATGGCGAACGTGGCCTGATCATGGGCGATGTCAAGCCGGGCGAAGTGGTACGGCTCAATTCCGGCACTTATCATGTCGTTTCGAACTATGGCGACGTCAATGCCACGATTCGCGCCGATATCCAGATCGAGGCCGGCAAGCTGGTCGAAGCGACGATCCAGCACAAGGCCGCCAAGATCACGCTCAAGCTCGTTTCGCAGGAGGGTGGGGAGGCGATCGCCGATACCGCCTGGTCGATCCTCACCGGTTCCGGCGACTCGGTCAGCGAAAGCGTCGGCGCCTTCCCTGTCGTTATTCTGGCGGAGGGCAAATACACAGCGGTTGCCCGCCACAAGGACAAGATCTACCAGCGAGATTTTACGGTGACGCCCGGTCGCAATCAGGATGTCGAGGTCCTGCTGGAGGAGTGAGGGCCGGTTCTGCGGCTTGCGCATATCTCGTTGCACGCCGATGACCTTTTGCCTAGGTTGCCACCAGTCGAATGCTCTGACAAATATCGACCATGTTGCCGCGTGCTCAGATCGTTTGGCCGTGCCGTAAATCTTGGTGTTCGGAGGAATGCATGACAACGACGAAGGTGACGACCAACGAGGCGCGTGCCGGTCTCATTAATGAAGACGGTGCGAAGTGGGCCGGCAACATCACCTATTCCATACCGGGTGCCGGCTCTCGTGGCAGGCGGGATACGGGGACGGAGAGCCGTTCGACACCCAGTACCGCGGTTTCAACAACACGCAGGCGGACAATTTCAGCGCTGTCATGACGCTTTGGGATTCCTATATCGCCCCCTCGATCACCGAAGTGTCCGACAGCAATCCCGGCCAGATCCGCATCGCCTTCACCGACGTCACCGCAAGGGCAGAAGCCGGCGCCGCCGGCTATGCCTACCTGCCGCCGGCAGGCACACAGCCGTTGCCGATCCACGGCGACATCTGGATCGACGAAAGCCTGAAGAGTGCAAGCTTCGCGCCAGAGAGCCAGGACTTCGAGATTCTGCTGCATGAGGCCGGTCATGCGCTTGGGCTCAAGCATCCCTTCGAGGCGCCGACCCTGCCGGCAGGCTATGACAGCAAGACCTATACGGTGATGAGCTATACGGCCGAGGACAATTTCTTCAACTGGTCGTCCGGTGTAGACGGCATCTCCTACAGCGTAAGTGGAACTGTCGACTTCACGCCCATGGTGCTCGATATCCTGGCGATCCAGAAACATTACGGCGCCGACAAATCGACGGCAAAAGGCGACACGACCTATGCCTTTACCGATACCAGCCTTGACGGCAGGCAGGCGATCTACGATGCCGGCGGCAGGGACACGATCGATCTTTCGGCGCTGAGCCGCGGCTCGACTGTCGATTTGCGTCCCGGCGCCTATTCGGACATCGCCCATTACAACGTCAACGACCAGATTGACGATCTGGCCGCAATTTACGGGGCCGCATTCAAGTCATTCATCCGCGACAGCATGACCAGCGCGGGCAACCCGGCCTATGAATGGGAGCGGAATGTCGGTCTGTCCTTCTCGACGACGATCGAGAACGCGATCGGCAGCAACAGCGCCGATACCGTCATTGGCAATGATTCCAAGAATTCGATCAGGGGTCTTGGTGGTCAAGACCGGCTGGATGGCGGCAAGGGCAATGACACGCTGGTGGGAAACGGTGGTAGCGACATATTCGTATTCGCAACCGGCAGAGACCGCGACCGGATCACTGATTTCAACGCCAGTGGCGCCGATCACGACACGATCGATCTCTCAGGCCTGAAATCGGTCGCCGATTTCAACGATCTGCAAGCGCATCACATCGAGAAGGTGGATGCCAACATCGTCATCGACGGCGGGCAGGGGGATGTCCTGACACTGGTCGGCGTGAAGATAAAAACCCTCGATGCATCGGATTTCGACTTCTGAGCGCACATCGAGGTAGCGCGGCAGTCGTGCAGGCGGATCGACGGAGTGATACCTCGAGTCTGCGCATGAAAGCAAATTGATCGCTTGCAATCCCAACCATTTCGGTTTATGGCGCGGCTATTCCACACGTGAAGTCTGGGGCTTTCCGGGAGAAATCCGGTCGGTTCCACCCGGTGGCAGGTGAACAACCTGCTTCAAGCTTCACGGAGGTTCAACCGGAAAAGGAGCAACAAATCATGGCACTGCCAGATTTTTCCATGCGCCAGCTGCTCGAAGCAGGCGTTCACTTTGGTCACCAGACTCACCGCTGGAACCCGAAAATGAAGAATTACATTTTCGGCGATCGTAGCGGCATTCATATCATCGATCTCGCACAGTCCGTACCGATGCTGCATCAGGCATTGAAGATCATCAGCGATACTGCTGCCCGTGGCGGCCGCGTGCTGTTCGTCGGCACCAAGCGCCAGGCATCCGACCTGATCGCCGACGCTGCCAAGCGTTCGGCCCAGTATTACGTCAATTCCCGCTGGCTCGGCGGCATGATGACCAACTGGAAGACCATTTCCAACTCGATCCAGCGTCTGCGCAAGGTCGACGAGATCCTCGCTTCCAACGGCACGGGCTATTCCAAAAAGGAACGCCTGAATCTTGAGCGCGAGCGTGAAAAGCTTGAAAAGGCTCTCGGCGGCATCCGTAATATGGGCGGCACGCCGGACCTGATGGTCGTCATCGACACCAACAAGGAAAAGATCGCCATCGATGAAGCCAAGCGCCTTGGCATCCCGGTCGTCGCCATCATTGACAGCAATTGCGATCCGGACCTGATCGACTTCCCGATTCCGGGCAATGACGACGCGTCGCGCGCCATCGCGCTCTATTGCGATCTCTTCGCCCGTGCGGCTCTGGACGGTCTCGGCCGTCAGCAGGGTGCTTCCGGCGTCGATCTCGGTGCACAGGCTGAGCCGATCTCGGAACCGGCCCTGGCCGAAGCCGAAGCCTGATCTGATATAGGTGGGGCGGGGCCTGTCCCTGCTTCATGACTTTCAGGGCAAAGGCCACGGGTGCGAAATGCGCCATGGCCTTTGCCTTTCCCATATACGGCGCGGCTCGCATCCTGTTGATATTTTATGGCGCTGTCGCCTTGTCACATGCCTGTCACGCGTCTGGTTAAACTCCGTCCGCAAGCGCGAAGCCCGCAATGCTCCACCGGGAGTGGAACCGCCCTTCGCCGATCAAAGAGGTTTAAAATGACTGCTATTACGGCTGAACTGGTAAAGACCCTGCGCGAAAAGTCCGGCGCTGGCATGATGGACTGCAAGAGGGCGCTGACCGAAACCGATGGCGATATCGAAGCCGCCATCGACTGGCTGCGCGCCAAGGGCATTTCCAAGGCCGACAAGAAGTCGGGCCGTACCGCCGCCGAGGGCCTGATCGGTATCGTTAGCGCCGGCACCAAGGCTGTCGCCATCGAGCTCAACTCGGAAACTGACTTCGTTGCCCGCAACGAGGCCTTCCAGGAACTCGTCCGTGGAATCGCCAATGTCGCCATCGGCACCGATGGCACGGTCGAAGCCATTTCCAAGGCCAACTATCCAGCCACCGGCAAATCCGTCGACGAGTCGGTCAAGGACGCGATCGCCACGATCGGCGAGAACATGACGCTGCGCCGTTCGGCGCTGCTGCATGTCGAGCACGGCGTTGTCGCAACCTATATCCATAATGCCGCCGGCGACGGCATCGGCAAGCTCGGCGTGCTCGTCGCGCTGAAGTCGGTCGGCGACAAGGAAGTGCTCAATTCGATCGGCCGTCAGGTCGCCATGCATATCGCCGCAACCAATCCGCTGGCCATTCGCGCCGACGAGGTCGATGCCGGTGTTGCAGAGCGCGAACGCAACGTCTTCATCGAGCAGTCGCGCGCTTCCGGCAAGCCGGACAACATCATCGAAAAGATGGTGGAAGGCCGCATGCGCAAGTTCTTCGAGGAAGTCGCTCTCCTTTCGCAGGCATTCGTCATGAACCCGGAAATCACCGTTGGCCAGGCCGTCAAGGACGCTGAAAAGCTCGCAGGCGCTGCCATCGAGGTGACCGGCATGGCCCGCCTGCTGCTCGGCGAAGGCGTCGAGAAGGAAGAAACCGATTTCGCGGCGGAAGTCGCAGCGGTCGCCAAGAAGTAAGTATCAGGCTCATTCATGGGCCTTGCAGGGCATCGCGTGACAACGCGGTGCCCTTCGTGTATCCGGCTGGCACATGCTGATGATTCCGGTTATGCGGCTTTATCCTGCCGCACTTGCCTGTAGAAAATCGGCAGCGGCTGACCAGCGCATTCAATTACTGTCCGTCGAACGGGAGACAATATGACATCGAAAGCAATCTATAAACGGGTACTGCTGAAGGCATCCGGCGAGGCGCTGATGGGCTCGCAGGGATTTGGGATCGACGTCGCGGTAGCAGACCGGATTGCCTCCGATATCGCCGAAGCGCGCGCGCTTGGCGTCGAAGTGGGCGTCGTGGTCGGCGGCGGCAACATTTTCCGGGGTGTCGCGGTCGCCTCCAAGGGCGGCGATCGGGTGACCGGCGACCACATGGGCATGCTTGGCACCGTCATCAACGCGCTCGCCCTCGCCACTTCACTCCGCAAACTCGATATCGAGACCGTGGTTTTGTCGGCAATCGCCATGCCGGAGATTTGCGAAAGCTTTTCCCAACGTGCGACGCTCTATCATTTATCGCTGGGCCGCGTGGTGATTTTTGCCGGCGGCACCGGCAATCCGTTCTTCACCACCGATTCGGCCGCTGCGCTTCGCGGTGCCGAAATGGGCGCCGAGGCTATCTTCAAGGGCACGCAGGTTGACGGGATTTACTCCGCAGACCCAAAAAAAGTGCCGGATGCGACCCGTTTCGACTCGCTTACACATTCGGAAGTGCTTGAAAAAGGACTGGCGGTCATGGATGTTGCTGCAGTTGCGCTCGCGCGCGAGAACCATATCCC
Source organism: Rhizobium sp. (assembly GCA_028290545.1). Classification (GTDB taxonomy): domain Bacteria; phylum Pseudomonadota; class Alphaproteobacteria; order Rhizobiales; family Rhizobiaceae; genus Rhizobium_E. Next base: position 43,242 of record JAQGJP010000066.1, read on the forward strand.
GATAATCGTATTCTCGATCCATGAAAAAGGCGAGTTTGCGAAGATCCTGACAGGCGGCGGCCTCAGGACGATCGTGAAAGACAACTAAGAGGATTGTGCTGGTCGTCGAGGATCAGCGGGGAGATAAAAATGGCTACGAATTCCAATATTGACCTGAAAGAACTGAAGCGCCGCATGGAAGGCGCAGTCGCGGCTTTCAAGAGCGACATCGCATCACTGAGAACGGGCCGCGCTTCTGCCAACGTGCTCGATCCGGTACAGGTTTTGGCCTACGGTTCGCGCATGCCGCTCAACCAGGTTGCCAACATCACCGTTCCCGAGCCGCGCATGCTTTCGGTTTCTGTGTGGGACCGCTCGATGGTCAAGGCAGTGGAGACCGCGATTCGTGAATCCAATCTCGGCCTCAATCCGATCATCGAGGGCCAGAACATGCGGATTCCGCTGCCCGAGCTCAATGAGGAGCGCCGCAAGTCGCTCGTCAAGGTCGCCCATGAATATACGGAGAAGGCCAAGGTGGCGGTCCGCAATGTTCGTCGCGATGGCATGGACGGCCTTAAAAAGGCTGAAAAGGACGGCGATATAAGCCAGGACGACAGCCGCAGCAGTTCCGATAAAGTTCAGAAGATGACAGACGAAACGGTTTCCGAAATCGATCGCTTGCTTCAGGATAAGGAAAAAGAAATCATGCAGGTTTAAAGTATTTCTGACGTTTCTTGCTCCCCAGGCGGACTTTTGTATGGACAAAAAACTGACGGTGAAGGTTCCTGCCCACGTTGCCATCATCATGGACGGTAACGGTCGTTGGGCCAAAAAGCGTGGCTTGCCGCGCACGATGGGCCATCGCAAAGGCGTGGAATCGGTGCGCGAAGCAGTTCGCGCCGCTGGCGATGTGGGTATTTCCTATCTCACGCTGTTCGCTTTTTCGTCGGAGAACTGGACGCGTCCGGAAAGTGAGGTCAACGACCTGATGGGCCTCCTGAAGGCGTTCATCCGGCGGGATCTCGCCGAATTGCATGGCGACAATGTGCGGATCCGGATCATCGGCGCGCGTGACAACCTGCGCGGCGATATCCTGCCGCTGCTGCTGGAAGCCGAGGAAACGACACGCAACAATACCGGCCTGACGCTGGTGATCGCCTTCAACTACGGCTCGCGTGACGAGATCGCGCGGGCGGCGCGCAAGCTCGCGCTCAAGGTGCAGAGTGGCGTCATCCGCGCCGAGGACATCGATGCGGTGGCACTCGACCGCGAGTTGGATACGTTCGGAATTCCAGACCCCGACCTGTTGATCCGGACATCCGGTGAGGAGCGGCTTTCCAATTTCCTGCTCTGGCAGTCAGCCTATACCGAACTCCTGTTCGTGCCGGAATTCTGGCCGGATTTCAGCCGCGACACGTTCTACGCAGCACTTGCCAGCTATGCCGGGCGCGAACGGCGCTTCGGCAATGTTTCCGACATTGCCGCGGTGTCCGGATGAGCCCCGAACTCAGGTTGAGAACCATCTCGGCCGTCGTGCTCGCGGCAGTGGTCCTCGCAGCGACTTGGATTGGTGGATTGGTCTTCAGCCTGCTGGCGGCTTTGATTTCAGTGTTGATATTCTACGAGTGGGCGACGATCACGGGCCAGTCGCGCAACAGCCGACTGACCGCCTTCGGTTTTGCCAGCCTTGTGATTCTCGCCGTCCAATACGTCTTTATCGATGCGGGCCGCAGTGGTTTCCTGAGTCTTCTGCTGCTGCTCGGCTTCACCCTTGCAGCTGTCATCATCGGTGCGATCCGCAAACGCGGCTACTGGCTGGCTGGCGGTATCTTCTATGCCGGCCTTTCGGGCATATCGCTGACCGCATTGCGCGGCGGCGACCGCGAGGGTCTGATCACGATGCTGTTCATATTCGCAATCGTCTGGGCAACGGATATTTTCGCCTATTTCACCGGACGGGCGATCGGCGGGCCGAAGCTGGCGCCGCCGATTTCGCCGGGCAAAACCTGGTCGGGCGCGATCGGCGGCACGATTGCCGGCGTTATCTGTGGTATGCTGGTGATCTATCTGGCCGGAGAATCGGTCGGTTTCGGACTGGCTGTCGTGACGGCGGTGCTGTCGATTGGCTCGCAGATCGGCGATCTTTTCGAATCCTGGATCAAGCGGCGGTTTGGCGTCAAGGATTCAAGCCGGCTGATTCCAGGCCATGGCGGAGTGTTGGATCGGGTCGATGGACTTGTTTTTGCCTGTTTTCTGGCCTTTCTCGGTGGAATGGCCATGGCGGTGGCGAGCGGCCGCCTGATAACGGATGCGGGCAGCCTTGTCAGCGGTGGATGACCGCATGCGGCCTGCATATATTTGAATGGGGAAGTTTGTATGAGCGCGTTGACCGGAAATCCGTGGGTATTGACGTTGCCCGCATTTCTGCTGGTGATTTCGATCATCGTCTTCATCCATGAGATGGGGCATTACCTCGTCGGGCGCTGGAGCGGGATCAAAATCCTTGCCTTTTCATTCGGCTTTGGCCCGGAACTCGCCGGGTTCACCGACAAGCATGGAACCCGCTGGAAAATATCGGCAATTCCGCTTGGTGGCTATGTGCGATTCTACGGTGACGAGGATGCGGCCAGCAAGCCGGATTTCGACGCGCTCAATGACTTGCCGCCGGAAGAGCGCGCCAGAACCTTCATGGGCGCCAAGCTCTGGAAACGCGCGGCGACCGTTGCCGCCGGCCCGATCGCCAATTTCCTGCTGGCCATTTTCATCCTGTCGGTGATCTTCATTGCGTTCGGCAAGTATGTCGCCGATCCGATCGTCACCAAGGTAAACCCGGGAAGTGCGGCCGAAATTGCCGGCGTCCTGCCGGGCGACTACCTTCTCGCTCTCGACGGCTCGACGGTGGAGACCTTCGACGATGTCCGCCGCTATGTCAGCGTCCGTCCCGATATTCCGGTGACTTTGACGGTGCGCCGCGGCCAAGAGCAGATTGAACTGCATGTCGTGCCGAAGCTGACCGAGATCAAGGATCAGTTCGGCAACAAGATCGAACTCGCCACGATTGGAATCGTGACGAGCAAGACCGAGGGCAACATGCGAATCGTCGAGTACTCGCCGGCTGGCGCCGTCGTCGAGGCTGCCAGGGAGACCTGGCATATCGTCACAGGCACCTTCGATTATATCAGCAACCTGGTGACCGGACGGATGAAAGCCGACCAGTTGGGCGGCCCGATCCGGGTCGCGCAGGCCTCAGGACAGGTAGCCACACTAGGCTTTGTTGCATTGATGCATCTGGCCGCCGTACTTTCAGTCTCCATTGGATTGCTGAACCTGATGCCTGTCCCGGTACTTGATGGCGGCCATTTATTGTTTTATGCGATCGAGGCTCTTCGCGGCCGGCCTCTAGGGGAAATGGCGCAGGGAGTTGCTTTCCGTATCGGGCTTGCACTGGTGTTGTGTCTGATGGTTTTTGCCACCTGGAATGACATCACCTCGCTGCTCGGATAACGGTCAATGCGGTGCAGGAAAGGAAGTGTTTACCTTGTTTCGATGAGAAAGTGGCCAATGCGCCACGCATTGAAATGAAGTAAACAGAATTTAACCAACTCCCTTGCTTGTATGAAAAAAGCAGGTAAAACGGCAAACGTGGCCCTAGCCCGGCCACAATGCCAAGAGCCGTGTAACGGAAAAGGTAAGACGTTAAAATGAATGGTAGTTCGAGATTTCGGAACGCGGTATCAGTCCTGGCAATTTCCGCCAGTGTTTTGACTTCTGCTGGAACTATGGTGCTCGTGACGCCGACTGTTTCTGAAGCTGCGGTTATACGCGACGTCAGTGTGCAGGGTGCGCAGCGCGTCGGTGCCGATACCGTTCGCGCCAACCTGACGATCGTTCCTGGCAAGGCCTTCTCGAATGCCGATATCGACTCCTCGATCAAACGGCTCTACGCGACCGGTTTGTTTTCCGATGTCCGCATCAGCGTGTCGGGCGGAACCCTGGTTGTCGTCGTCAATGAGAATCAGCTGATCAACCAAGTCGTGTTCAACGGCAACCGCAAGATCAAGGACGAAAAGCTCGTCACCCTGGTGAGAAGCCAGCCACTCGGTCCCTATAGCGAAACGATGATCGAATCCGACTTGCAATCGCTGCGTCGCGCCTATGCTGCGATCGGCCGTTCGGATGTGCAGATCACCACGCAGACCGCTCCTGTCGGCAATGGCCGCGTCAACGTCGCCTTCGTGATCAACGAAGGGGATCGGACGAAAATCAACGAGATCAATTTTACCGGCAATACCCATTACAGTGCGTTCCGGCTGCGTGCGGTTATCGCGACGAAGGAATCCGGCTGGCTCTCTTTCATCACGCGCCGCGACATCTACAGCGAAGACAAGCTGCGCGTCGACGAGGAAGCACTGCGCCAGTTCTACTACAATCACGGCTATGCGGATTTCCGTGTCATTTCCTCCAATGCGGTGCTCAATCCCGAGACTAACGAATATGTCGTGACATTCGATGTCGATGAAGGCGAGCGTTACAGTTTTGGTCCGGTGAACGTCGAAAGCACGGTTGACGGCGTCAATCCGGAAGATCTGAAGAGCTTGGCTGAGAGCAGCGAAGGCAAGACCTACCGTGCCCGCGACGTGCAGGATTCGATCGACAACATTTCCAAGCGTGTCGCCGCAGCGGGCTATCCGTTTGCGCGTGTCACGCCGCGCGGCAATCGCGATATGGCGACGAAAACGATCTCGGTCGATTATCTCGTCGATCAGGGTGAGCGCGCCTATGTCGAGCGAATCGAAATCCGCGGAAATACCAATACGCGCGATTATGTGATCCGTCGCGAATTCGATATGAGCGAAGGCGATGCCTTCAACCAGCAGCAGGTCGCCGAAGCGAAGCGTCGCCTGGAGCGCCTTGGCTACTTCACCACGGTAAACGTTACGACCGCGCCGGGCAGTGCGCCTGATCGCGTCGTCGTCATAGTCGATGTGGTCGATCAGTCGACGGGCAGCTTCGGTATCGGTGCGGGCTATGCAACAGGCGGTGAAGGCTTCATTCTCGAAGCATCCGTCGAGGAAAAGAATTTCCTCGGTCGTGGTCAGTATATTCGTGTGTCCGCCAGCGGCGGTGCGCTGACCCGCAACTACTCGATTTCGTTTACAGAGCCTTATTTCCTTGGTTACCGTTTGGCGGCCGGCTTCGATCTGTTCAAGTCGGAAAGTCATATCTATGACAACTACAGCTATGACGATCAGGGTTTCTCGCTGCGCGTTACGGCGCCGATTACCAACGATCTGACCACGACGGTCCGGTATAATTATCGCGATATGAACTATACCTCGGACAATGAAGCGGCATTGTCGCAGCCGTATCGCGCGCTGGTCGATGGTAGCCCGTGGTTGACATCGTCGGTTGCCAATTCGTTCAACTATAATACGTTGGATACGATGCAGTTGCCGCACGAAGGTTTGATAGCCTCGTTCACGCACGAACTTGCCGGCCTTGGTGGCGATTCCGAATTCTATAAGCTGAGTGCGAAAGCGCGCGCCTATTATACCCTGTCGGATGAAATGGACCTGGTCGGTTCAATTGCCGGTGCTGCGGGCCATGTGATTTCCACGACGGGTAAGCCGCTCAACGTTTTCGACCAGTTCAGCCTGGACTCCAACGATATCCGCGGGTTCGCCGATACCGGCATTGGCCCGCGCATGCGTCGGAACGACGATCCGCTTGGCGGCACGACTTACTTCACGGCTTCTGCTGAAGTAACGTTCCCGCTTCCGGGCGTTTCGCAGGATGCAGGTTTCCGCGGCGGCTTCTTCCTTGATGCCGGTACGTTGTATGGAAATGACGTCAAGGTGACGAGTGGCAAGCTGTTGGGGGCGGATCTGAATTTGCGTGCATCAGCGGGCGCGAGCCTGATCTGGGCATCGCCGTTTGGTCCGTTGCGGGTCGATTATGCCGTCCCGTTCATGAAGCAGAGCTACGATATCCAGCAGCGCCTGAAATTCGGTATCTCGACATCGTTCTAATGATTCGGTCCAGCGCGGGTGCGCTCAGTACCCCTGCAATGGTAATGTGAATGACCCATTCGGAATTTTTTCCGCCTCATGGGGGCATGCAGCTGGTTGATCTGGCTGCTGCCCTCAATTTGCGCTTGGTGAATGAGGACGCTGCAGGCAGGCAGGTGAGGGATGTTGCCCCTATCTACCGCGCCAAGGAGGGCGACGTCTGCTATATTCTCTCAAGGCGCAGCCGCTCGGAGTTCGAGACATCTCAGGCGACCGCCGTGATTTGCGATCAGGCTCTTGTGTCGATCGTTCCGGAGCATATTGCCGTTCTCGTTGCCGAGAACCCTCATACGGCCTTTGCCCAGGCGGGCGCGCTTCTCCATCCCGAGGCGATGCGGCCTCTGGCAAATATCACGGGCCATGGGGTGCATCCCTCCGCCTATGTCGACCCGATGGCAATACTCGAGGATAATGTCACTGTTGAACCGATGGCAGTCGTGGGTGCGCATGCACGCATAGGCTCGGGCACGGTGATTGGCGCTGCGGCAGTCATCGGACAGAATGTGAAGATCGGCCGCAACTGTTCGATTGCCGCTGGAGCGAGCGTCATTTGTGCCTATCTCGGCAACAATGTGATTATCCACAATGGCGCCCGTATCGGCCAGGACGGGTATGGCTATGCGCCCAGCCGAACTGGCATGGACAAGATCGTCCAGATCGGACGTGTGATCATCCAGGATAACGTCGAGATTGGTGCCAACACCACCGTTGATCGCGGGACGATGGATGACACGGTGATCGGCGAAGGGACGAAAATCGACAACCAGGTGCAGATCGGCCATAACGTCCGCATCGGTCGCCATTCGGCCATTGTTGCCGGCGTCGGAATCGCCGGCAGTGCCAGGATCGGCAATGGCGTACAGATCGGCGGGGCTTCGGCGATCAAGGGGCACATCACCATCGGCGACGGCGTGCAGATCGCGGCGATGAGCGGTGTCACCACCGACATACCGGCCGGGCAACAATATGGCGGTATTCCGGCCCGTCCGATCAAAAGCTTCTTGCGTGACATGGCTGAAATCATGCAGAGATCGGATCACAGGAGTAAGGGAGACCGAACGAAATGAGCGAGGAGAATACCAGGGTCCTCACCGCGCTGGATATTACGGCCATCATGAAGCTGTTGCCGCATCGCTATCCCTTCCTGCTGATCGACAAGATCATCGAGATCGATGGCGATGACGCCGCGATCGGCATCAAGAACGTTACTTTCAATGAACCGCAATTCGCAGGCCATTTCCCCGACCAGCCGATCATGCCGGGCGTCCTGCTGATTGAAGCAATGGCGCAGACGGCGGGTGCGATCTGCGCGCTCAAGAGAGGCGGCGGCTCGGATCTCGTTTATTTCATGACCATTGACAATGCGCGCTTCCGCAGGCCGGTCGTTCCTGGGGATCGCGTCGAATTCCATGTGGTCAAGCAGAGGCAGCGCGGCAATATCTGGAAATACCATTGCGATGCAAAGGTCGATGGGCAACTCGTCGCTGAAGCCGACGTCGGCGCGATGATGATGCCCAAGGTCACATCATGACCACAATTGCGGAATCGGCGCGCATCCATTCGATGTCGGTCATCGAGCCGGGTGCGGTGATCGGCGAGAATGTCTCGATCGGTCCATTCTGTCACGTGGGACCGAAGGTCGTGCTCGGCGACAACGTCGAGCTCGTAAGCCACGTTGTCGTCACAGGTCGGACAACACTCGGCAATAACAACAAGATTTTCCCGTCGGCGGTGATCGGAGCCGATCCGCAGAGTGTTCATCATCATGGCGAGGAAACGACCCTGACGATCGGTAGCGGCAACACGATCCGTGAAGGCGTTACCATCAACACCGGTACCGCCGCTGGCGGCGGCGTCACCGTGGTGGGCAACGACAACCTGCTGCTTGCCTACAGCCACGTCGCGCACGACTGCAAGCTCGGCAACAACATCATCATGTCGAACAATGTTCTGCTCGCCGGCCATGTGACGATCGAAGATCGGGTGATCCTTGGGGGCGGTTCGGCGGTCCACCAGTTCAGCCGCATCGGGCGTCAGGCCTTTGTCGGCGGGCTCGCCGGTGTTGCCTATGACGTGATCCCCTATGGCATGCTGAACGGCAATCCCGGCGTGCTGAGCGGCCTCAACATCGTCGGCATGACGCGCGCCGGCATACCGCGCGAAACGATCCACCGCGTCCGCAGGGCCTACAAGGAAATATTCGAGGGCGACGACACCGTCCGCAACGCCGCCGCCAATATCCGTGAGAAATATCTCGATTGCCCGGAAGTGATGGAGATCCTGGACTTCATTGCGGCAGACGCCGAGCGCGCGCTGTCCTCGCCCAATCGCGCGGCCAAATCCTGACGGGAGCAAGCTGATGGCCCAGCGGGTTGGGAGCGGCCGGCTGGCGATCATCGCGGGCAGCGGCAAGCTGCCGCTTTACGTCGCGGAGGCTGCGCGCGACAAGGGCGAGCAGCCTTTCATTTTCGCGCTCAAGGGCGAGTCCTCGACTGACTGGAACGGTTTCGACCATATGACCATCAGCATTGGCGAGATCGCTCTTTTCAAGAAGCTGGCGGCAGATCTGGGGATCGACAGGATCATCATGTCCGGAGGCGTATCCCGGCGTCCGCCTTTGGGAGAAATGCGCCTTGGTCTCGCGGGCCTTCTTAAAATCCCGAAAATGATCCGGATGCTGACGGGTGGCGGTGACAATATGGTTTTGACCGCCGTCATCGATCTTCTGGAAAGTGACAGGCGCAAGGTGATCAGCGTCCAGGATGTCGCACCCGCGCTGGTGGCCGAGTTGGGACCGATTGGCAAGGTTCGTCCGGACGATTCCAGCCTCACGGACATTGCGGCCGCGACGAAGGCCGCGAGGCTGATCGGCGGCCTGGATATCGGGCAGGGGGCAATCGCCGTTGGCGGACGCGTCGTGGCGCTGGAAGGGCCGGAAGGCACGGATGCCATGCTGGCGCGCGTCACCGATCTGAAGCGGATGGGGCGGGTCTCATCCAAGCGGCGCGGCGTTCTGGTCAAGCTCTGCAAGGTGCAGCAGGATATGCGGGTCGATTTGCCATCCGCCGGTTTGGCTACCATCGAAAATGCACATGCCGCCGGACTCGCCGGCGTGGCGCTGGAAGCAGGGCGTTCGCTGTTGCTTGATGCCGACGAGGTTAAGGCATTTGCCGAAAGGCATGATATGTTTGTCACCGGTATTGATCCTGACGCTATCGGTGCCAACTGATGACCGGCGCTCCCTTGACGGTCGCAATCGTTGCCGGAGAATCCTCCGGTGATCTGCTGGGCGCCGATCTGATCGCTGCATTGAAGGTTGAAAGCGGCCGGCAGATAGCGCTGGTCGGAGTCGGCGGTCCGGCTCTGTCCGAGCAAGGGCTGACATCGCTTTTTCATTTTTCCGAAATCGCCATCATGGGTTTCGTGGCTGTCGTCAAGAAGTTGCCGCGACTGCTTTCGCTGATTGGAAGAACCGCCGATGCCATCATCGCCGCCAGGCCGGATGTGCTCATCATCATCGACAGCCCGGACTTTACCCATCGCGTTGCGAAAAAAGTACGCAAGGCGCTGCCGGACCTTCCAGTGGTGAACTATGTCTGCCCCAGCGTCTGGGCGTGGAAGGAATATCGGGCGCCGGCGATGCGCGCTTATGTCGACCATGTGCTTGCCGTCCTGCCATTTGAGCCTGAGGCGATGGCGCGGCTCGACGGACCGCCGACGACCTATATCGGCCACAGGCTGCGCGCGCTGCCTGAGCTTCTTCAGGTCCGGGAAACCCTGATCGAACGCCGTCGCGGCATGGTCTCGGAGGTCAGTAATATCCTGCTGCTTCCGGGCTCGCGCAACCACGAGATCCGCCGCCTGCTGCCGATTTTTGGCGAAACGATCAAGGTACTCGCAAGTCGCGGCACGCATTGCCGGCTGCTTTTGGCCACCGTTCCCTATCAGCAGGAATCCGTCCGCGAACTGACGCAAGGCTGGCAACAGCAGCCGGAAATCTTCGTCGGCGAGGCTGCGAAATGGCAGGCATTCGCAGAAGCCGATGTCGCGCTTGCGGCTTCAGGCACGGTTCTGCTGGAACTGGCCCTGGCGGGCATACCGACGATTTCGACATACAAGACCGATGTGCTGATCCGCATGGTGCTGGCCCGCATCAAGGCGTGGAGCGGCGCGTTGCCGAACCTGATCGCCGACTATCCCGTCGTCCCTGAATATTTCGATGAATTCATTCGCCCGACCGCGCTGGCCCGTTGGCTGGAGAGGCTCGGCACCGATACGCCGGATCGCGCCGCGATGCTTACGGGTTTCCAGGAGGTCTTCGACCGGATGGCAACCGAACGCGCGCCCGGAGAACATGGCGCGGCCATCATCCTCGATCTGCTTCACAACAAAAAAACCGGCCATTCCTGACCGGTTTTTGTCTGTCTGGAAGTCAAGCGATCAGCGCTTGGCAACCTGCACGTAGTCTCGTTCCTTGGCGCCGACATAGAGCTGGCGTGGACGGCCGATGCGCTGCTGCGGATCTTCGATCATCTCGTTCCACTGGGCGATCCAGCCGACCGTACGGGCGAGCGCAAACAGCACAGTGAACATTTCGGTCGGGAATCCCATCGCGTTCAGTGTGATGCCCGAATAGAAGTCGATATTCGGATAGAGCTTCTTTTCGATGAAATATTCGTCATGCAGCGCGATACGTTCAAGTTCCATCGCCACTTCCAGCAACGGATCGTCCTTGACGCCGAGTTCGCCGAGAACCTCATGCGTGGTCTTCTGCATGATCTTGGCGCGCGGATCGTAGTTCTTGTAGACGCGATGGCCGAAACCCATCAGGCGGAACGGATCGTCCTTGTCCTTGGCCTTGGCGATATATTCCGGAATGCGGTCGACCGAGCCGATTTCGCGCAACATATTCAGCGCCGCTTCATTGGCGCCACCATGGGCAGGGCCCCAGAGGCAGGCAATGCCGGCTGCGATGCAGGCAAACGGGTTTGCGCCCGAGGAGCCGGCAAGGCGCACGGTCGAGGTCGAGGCGTTCTGCTCGTGATCGGCATGCAGGATGAAGATGCGGTCCATGGCGCGCGCCAGAACCGGATTGACCACATATTCCTCGCAAGGCACGGCGAAGCACATGCGCAGGAAATTCGACGCATAATCGAGATCGTTCTTCGGATAAACGAAGGGCTGGCCGATGTGATACTTGTAGGCCATGGCAGCGATCGTCGGCATCTTGGCGATCATTCGCAGGCTGGCCACCATGCGCTGATGCGGATCGGTGATATCAGTCGAGTCGTGATAGAAGGCCGAGAGCGCGCCGACGCAGCCGCACATGACGGCCATGGGATGGGCATCGCGGCGGAAGCCGGTGAAAAAGCGGGACATCTGTTCATGCACCATAGTGTGCATGGTGACGCGATGGTCGAAATCAGACTTCTGCGTCGCCGTCGGAAGCTCACCATAGAGCAGCAGGTAGCAGACTTCGAGGAAGTCGCCGTTTTCGGCGAGCTGGTCGATGGGATATCCACGATGCAGCAGGACGCCCGCGTCACCATCGATATAGGTGATCTTGGACTCGCACGAGGCGGTCGAGGTGAAGCCGGGGTCGTACGTAAATGCGTTGGCAGCCTTATAAAGGGGGGCGATGTCAACCACGTCCGGGCCGATGGTGCCGGATCGCACTTCAAGGTCCACTTGCTTGCCGTCGATGGAGACAAACGCTTTCTTTTCAGCCATGATTTCCTCCGTTCAAGGATCGGAAGGCAGCCTCAAAGCTGCCACAATTGTTTTGGGCTTTCGCTTGGGATTATCTGATATACTCAAACCATTACCAGAAGGTATTGCTGCGTTGCCGTAGAGGTTCTGGCACTGCAACAGGTGGAAATCAAAGAGAATCTTTTCAGCAACAATTTTAATCGATTGAATAATCGTGCAATGCATATCCTCCTAATGCACGGCAAATAGGAGTTGCCAATTCCAATTCCCGGTTGCACTGTCGCTCGGGGATCTGGACATTTCATGACAGGAGCACTGGCGGAAAAAACCGGAATCAGCAGGTTGCGCTCGCGGCACACGGGCGTCGATCTCGACCTGTTGCCGGGTGCGTTCAACCGCACACCGACCGACATTCCGGAGAGGCCGCCAAGGCGTGCAATCCTCGGTGACTTGATCGCAGTCGCCGGTCGCGTGAGAGACGGAGCTGCAACTGATTTGCGGCAGGAGGCAGAGTTCGGCCACTTGTTCTACTGGGCGCCGGTTTTCCTGGGAAGTGGTGCCGCCTGCTGGTTTGTACTCAACATAACTCCCGCCTTCGCGCCTTTGCTATTGATCTGCGTGGTCTCCTCGATCGCCTGGCTTTTCCTCGGTCCCTGGCGGCCGGGAGCACGATCCGTGGCACTTGCGGCCGGATTGTTGACTTCCGGTGCGTTGCTGGCCGCGTTCCAGACCATGCGCAGCGAGACAATCATTCTCGACGGTGCGGTCACCACCACTGTGCGCGGTATCGTCACCGGCAAGGAAATTGACGCCTCCGGGCGGTGGAGATACGAGATCCGGCTGTTGGAAACCGAGAAACCGCTCCTGAGGCGCCCGCCGCTGAAAATCCGCGTCACGGCGCTGGGGCGCGGCGATGACCTTTTGCTTGGCGATGGCATCGAGGGCAGGGCGAGACTGTCGCCGCCCTCCGGCCCGGCGCTCCCGGGCCTCAACGACTTCGCCTTCGACGCCTATTATGACGGCACCGGCGCCTTCGGCTTCTTCTACGGAAAACCAGGTGCGTGGCTGGTGCCAGAGGCTTTGCGACCACCGGCCAGTTTGGTAACGCAGACATTCGCGATGCTCGAATCCTTGCGCGGACATATCAGCGCCCGCATCCGCTTGGTGTTGCCCGGAGACACGGGCGCCTTTGCCGCATCGATGGTGACCGATGATCGCCGCGCCATGTCGAAGGAAACGGCCGAGGCGCTGCGGCTTTCCGGGCTTGCGCATATCATCGCGATTTCCGGGCTGAACATGGCGCTGGCGGCCGGCCTGTTCTTCGTGGGCCTGCGGTTCGCTCTCAGTCTGTCGCAAAGCATCTCGCATCACTGGCCGGTGAAGAAGATCGCGGCAGCCGGCGCACTGGTCACCGTGACGCTCTACTATCTGATCTCCGGTTTCGCGGTTTCGGCCGAACGCGCCTATATCATGATGGCGATCATGCTTGTGGCGGTCTTCTTCGGCCGTCCGTCGATCAGCCTGCGCAATGTCGCGCTGTCGGCGATCGCCATCCTGCTGCTTTCACCCTCGGCGGTGATGGGGCCGGGTTTCCAGATGTCCTATGCGGCGACGCTGGCGCTGGTCGCGGGTTATGCCGCATGGCTGGGTCGTGCGCGGTTCACGCCGCCGACGAGCGGCATTCCAATCCTGAAGCGCTTGATGCCTGCCTGGCATTTCATGGCCGGCATTTTCATGACCTCGCTGATCGGCGGCTTTTCGACAGCGCTCTATTCCATCGAACATTTCCACCGCATCGCGGCCTGGGGGCTGCCGGCCAACCTGCTCGCCATGCCGGTGATCTCCTTCATCGTCATGCCGGCGGGGCTCGTGGCGCTGATTCTGATGCCGTTCGGCCTCGACTGGCTGCCGCTCGTCGTCATGGGCTGGGGGCTCGATATCGTCATCTCAGTGGCAAAATGGGCGGCATCGCTCGGTGGTGACTGGGTGGTCGGGCGGATCCCGCCCTGGCTTTTCGTCGGCATGACCATCGGCCTGCTGATCCTGGCGATCATGCGATCGAAACTCCGATATCTGGGGGCAGGGCTTTCCGCTGGATTGCTGCTCGCCTATGTCGTATCGCCCCAGCCCTCCATGCCCAGCCTGGTGGTTTTCGAAGATGGAAGCCTGGCGGGCATTGTCGGCGAAAAAGGCATCGCGATCAGCGAAGGCCGTCCATCCGCGTTCATAACCGAGCAGTGGCAGCGTGCGTTGCGTGTCAAAAGCCTGATCAAGCCGGAGAAGATCAAGTCGAAGGAACCGGGCAATCGTACGAAAAAGCATCACCGCCTCACCGATGAGGAGATAAAAAAGGGGCGCATCGGCATCAGGAACACACTCGCCGACGTCGCAGAAAACCGCTTCGCCTGCCGTGAAAAGCACTGGTGCGTGGCGCGCATGAGCCAGGGATGGACGATCGTTATCGCCATTAATGGCGGCTATACAGGCATCGCCTGCGACATTGCCGATATCGTCATCACGCCTGCGCGGCTGAAATGGGACACGTGCCGATCCGGAGCGCTGCTGTTCACCGGCGAGACGCTGCGCCGCTCGGGATCGGTGGAGCTCCATGCAAGGGTCCGGGATAATGAGGCGCCGACAATGCAGATCGTCGGCGCGCTTGATGGACAGAGCCGTGCCTGGACGCAGCATCGGCGATATGACTGGCGGACAGGCACATTCGCGGACCTAAAGTAGCAGATTAGCCAAGCGATTTCAGGTCATTGCGCATAAGCGCTTAAGCGACATCTCGCAATTGCAGTATCTTGCATTCCGCTCCGGCAGGCAGCGCTGCCGCATTCGGCGGCCGGATGATCAGGGCACCGGCATTGGCGAAAATCTTCATTTGCGATGAATCCTGCTTGCTATACGACGTCACGTCGAGCCGGCCGTCTGCATTCAATCGGGCCGAGGCGCGCAGATAGTCCTGCCGCTGATCGTTCTTCGCCAGATCGGTGGTGGTGAAGGCCAGCTTCTCGCGTGATAGCGCGGGCAAATGCGCCAGCTTGGCGATCAGCGGTTCAAGGAAGAGCAGGGCGCAGACCATGCTGGAGACCGGATTGCCCGGCAGGCCGAGCACGCGCATCGACCCGAGCGAGCCGACCATCAGCGGCTTGCCCGGCCGCATGGCGATCCGCCAGAAATCCAGCACCATGCCGACGCTTTTGAGCGTCGATTGCACGAGATCATGATCGCCGACCGAGGCTCCGCCAAGCGTGACCAGCACATCGGCGCCTGCCTCGACAGCCTTCTGCACCACGGCGGCGATCAGCTCCGGACGATCCGGCACGATACCAAGATCGACGACATCGGCACCGGCCGCAACAGCAAGCGCCGAGACGGCAAAGGTGTTCGAAGCCACGATCTGGTTGGGACCAAGTGGACTGCCGGGGGGAAGCAATTCATCGCCGGTAGCGATGATCGCCACCAGCGGCTTGCGGTAAACCTCGACTTCAGGGTGGTTCATCCCGGCCGCGACCATCAGCCGGCCGGGATCGAGCCGCATGCCGGGATGAAGGATTGCCTCGCCCAGAACGAAATCCTGGCCGCGCGGACGGATATGGCGGGCCTTTTCCGGCGAAAAGCTATTTTCGATAAAGCCACCATCAATGATCTTTGCATCTTCCTGCAAAAGCACGGTATCGGCGCCTGCGGGCACTGGCGCGCCGGTAAAAATCCTGACGGTTTCACCGGATTGGACCGCGCCGGCAAATCCGTGGCCGGCCGCCGACTGGCCGATGACCTTCAGGCGGCTGCCGAGGCTGGCGACATCTTCCGATTTCAGCGCATAGCCATCCATGGCCGATGCATCGAACGGCGGTTGCGTCAGTCGCGCCGCGACCGGCTTTGCCAGCACGCGCCGATCAGCCGAAATCAGCGGCACGCTCTCTATGGCGATGATCGGTGCGGTGTTGTCCAGCAGGCGCCTGACTGCCTCTTCGACCGGCAGCAACGCCATCAGCCGGTCAAATCCGGACGCGTGAAATCGCCGGATTTGCCTCCAGATTTGCTCTTCAGGCGAATATTGATGATTTCCATGCCCTTGTCGGCGGCCTTGGCCATGTCATAGATCGTCAGGCAGGCAACCGAGACTGCGGTCAGCGCCTCCATCTCGACGCCCGTCTTGCCCGTCAGCCTGACCATCGCCTCGACATTCAGGCCCGGCAGCTTTTCATCTGCGACAATATCGACTGTGACCTTGGAGATCAGCAGGGGATGGCAGAGCGGGATGAGTTCGGAGGTCTTCTTCGCGGCCATGATCCCGGCAAAGCGGGCAGCGCCCAGCACGTCGCCTTTCTTGGCATTGCCTGAAAGGATCAACTGCAGCGTTTCCGGCAGCATCCGGATCGACCCTTCTGCCACGGCAACGCGCACCGTCTCGGCCTTGTCGCCGATGTCCACCATATGCGCCTCGCCCTCTGCACCAATGTGAGTGAGGCCGGTCATTCTGCCGCAGCAGCCTGAGTGAGCCCCAGCAGCGCGCGCGTGGCAGCGGCGACGTCGTCCTTGCGCATCAGGCTTTCGCCAACCAGGAAGGTCGATATTCCCGACCCGGCAAGACGCTGGCAATCCTCATGGGTGAAGACACCGCTTTCGCCGACCAGCAGCCGATCATCCGGTACCATCCTGGCCAACCGTTCCGAGACCGCCAGATCGACCTCGAATGTCCGCAGATTGCGATTGTTGACGCCGAGCATTTTCGAGGAGAGTTTCAATGCCCGTTCTGTTTCAGCCTCGTCATGGACTTCGACGAGGACGTCCATTCCGAGTTCAAAGGCCTTGTCTTCCAGAGCCCTGGCTTCGTCGTCGGAAAGCGATGCCATGATGATCAGGATGCAATCGGCGCCCCAGGCGCGCGCTTCATAGACCTGATAGGGCACGAAGAGGAAATCCTTGCGCAGCGCCGGCAGATTGCAGGCGGCGCGCGCCGCCGTCAGGAATTCGGGTGCCCCTTGAAAGCTCGGTCCATCGGTCAGCACCGAGAGACAGGCGGCGCCGCCATCGGCATAGGCTCTGGCGAGCGCCGGTGGATCGAAATCCGGACGAATCAGGCCTTTGGACGGACTGGCTTTCTTGATTTCGGCGATCAGGCCGTATTGGCCAGCAGCCTTTTTGGCCAGCAAGGCAGCCAGGAAACCGCGCGGCGGCTCGACACCCGCAATATGTGCTTTTAGGTCATCAATGCTGACCGAGGCCATCGCTGCGGCGATCTCTTCCCGCTTGTAGGCCTCGATCTTGCGGAGGATATCGGTCATGGCAGAAGCCTCATGAATTGGAAACGGCAATCAGCCTGTCGAGCGCCGCCCTGGCGGAACCGCTCGACAGCGATTTCCCGGCAAGTGCGACGCCTTCCGTGATGTTGGCGACTTTTCCGGCGACAATCAATGCGGCGGCGGCATTGGCAACCGAAATGTTGCGATAAGCGTTTTCGGCACCTTCGAGCACGCCCCTGAGCGCTGCCGCGTTGTGCTCGCCATCGCCACCGCGGATTTCGGCAAGCGTGATCTTTTCCATGCCGAAATCGTCGGGATTCAAGGTGAATTCGCGGATCGCGCCGTCTTCAAGCGCCACGACCTCGGTTTCGCCGGTCAGCGTGATCTCGTCGAGGCCGCTGCCGTGGACGACCCAGACATTGGTCGAGCCCAGGGTTTTCAGCGCCTCTGCGATCGGCCGCAGCCATTCGGGCGCGTAGACGCCGAGCAGTTGCCGTTTGACGCCGGCCGGATTGGACAGCGGCCCCAGCAGATTGAAGATCGTCCGTGTGCCAAGTTCGACGCGGCTCGGGCCGACGAAACGCATGGCGGTATGATGGGCCTGGGCGAACATGAAGCCGATGCCGGCATCCTGGATGCAGCGGCCGGTGTGTTCGGCGGAAATATCGAGTTTGACCCCGAGCGCCGACAGCGCATCAGCCGTGCCGGATTTGGAGCTCTGAGCGCGATTGCCGTGTTTGGCGATCGGCACCCCGCAGCCCGCGACGATGATCGAGGCCAGCGTGGAGATATTGTAGGTATGGGCGCCATCGCCGCCGGTGCCGACGATATCGACGGCATTGTCGGGCGCCTCGACCTTCAGCATCTTGGCGCGCATCGTGGTCACAGCGCCGAGGATTTCATCGACCGTTTCGCCGCGAACCCGCAAGCCCATCAGAAGCGCGCCGATCTGGCTCGGTGTCGCTTCGCCCGACATCATGATATCGAAGGCCTGGCAGGCCTCGTCATAGGTGAGAGCATTCCCGTTTGCAACCTTGGCGAGGAAAGGCTTGATGTCAGCCATCGAGGCGAGCCTTTCCCTAACGGACCATCAGCTGATTGGCCAATGTGCGGTTGAACGATGTCCCGTACTCGTTTTGCAGCTCGCCGACCATCTGGCTGAAGATGTCCTCGCCGGCGCCGGCGGCGATCTGCTTGATCTGGTCGGTATTGTTGTCGAGCACGTCGGTCTGCGGGTTGTCGCTGACATCGGTCACCTGCAGGACGATCTGGCCGTCGCCACCAGCGGCGTTGGTCACGAACCCGTTCGGACCGCCGAAGGCTGCGGTAATCGCGGCGGCACCGAGAACTTCATCCGTCATGCCGCGCTTGAGACTTGTCTTGGTCTCGACAGCAATCTTGAGACTGGTCGCCGCATCGGCCATCTTCATGCCCTTGGCGATCTGGCCGGTGACTTCCTCCGCCTTCTTGGCAAGAGCGAGCTGCTCGTGTTCCGTCATCCAGTCGGCGACGACCTTATCCTTCACCTCCTCGATCTTCCGATCGCGGGCAGGCGTTATGCCATTGACCTCGAACCAGATATAGCCGCCGTCGTCAAGGTTCATAGGCAGCGGCTCAACGCCTTCCTCGGTCTTGAACGCCTCCGCAAGCAGTTTGGCGCTGGACGGGATATCCTTGATTTCGGCGCCTTTCGGGTCGTTGCCGCTGGCGTCGATCGCCTCGATCGCCACGGATTTCAGCTGCAATTGCTTGGCAACTTCCGGCAAGGTCGCACCGGAGGCGCGGCCGTCCTCGAAGCGGTCATAGACGTTCTGGATCTCGTCATTGGCCAGCACCAGCGCCAGCTCTTTGCGGATATCGTCCTTGACCTCATCGAGTGTCTTGACCACTTCCGGGCGGATATTGGTGATGCGCATGATCACCGGTCCAAGCAGGCCATTGGTTACTGGCGTTATGCCGCCATCGGTCTTCACCCCGAACGCGGCATCGGCCATGATCGTATTCGGCATCTTGTCCTTGGTGAAATCGCCGAGCAGGACGTCGGTCGGGGTCTTGCCCTGCTCTGTCACCAGCTGGTCGAACGTGGTGCCGGCGGCAAGCTTGGCCGCAGCGGCTTCCGCGGATGCCCTGTCGGAAAATGCCAGTTGTTCGATCGTCCGGTTTTCCGGCGTCCGATAGGTGTCCTTGCGCTTGTCGTAGTCTTCGCTGACCTGGGCATCGGTGATCGCCGAAGGATCGGCAATATCAGATGGCTCAAGCTTCACATAGGTGATCTTGCGGTATTCCGGGGCCTTGTACTTTGTCTTGTTGTCGGCAAACCACTTGGCAAGGGCATCGTCCGCCGGCGGCTTGACAGCGTCGATATTGGCCTTGGTGAGCATCAGGTAATCGATGCTGCGACGTTCATTGGCGTAGGACTGCAATGCATCGACAAGGGTCTTGGGCGGCTGAAAGCCAGCCGCAAGCGCATCGGCGATCTGCGTGCGGACCGCCTCCTTGGACTTGGACGCGAGATAATCCTCGACGCGGATACGCGCGCCGCTCAGCCGCTGGTCCATGATCCGCTTGTTGAACGCACCGGTTTCGTCCTTGAAAGCCGGCTCCTCCTGGATCAGTTGCAGAAGTCGCGCTTCTGAAAGGCCAAGCTTCATGTTGCTGGCGAGCTGATCGAGTGCGGCGCCCGACATCAGCTGTCCCACAACCATATTTTCGACGCCGAACATCTTGGCCTGCTCGACCGTCAGGCGCGTACCGAAGCGCTGGGACAGATTGTTGACGGCACTGTTGAAGGCGATCTGAAACTCGGAGTTGGAGACCTTCTGGTCACCGACTGTCACAACGGCGTCATTGGACGCTGAGAACATCGAGCTATGGACACCCCAGATGCCGAAAGAGCCGACAAGAAGGATCAACAAGGCCTTGGCGACCCAGGTTTTGGCAGCTTTCCGCAGGAGTTCGAGCATCTCTTCCCAGATTCCTTGTTTTCGGCCGTGCAAGTCGATTGCACGGCAAGGCGTCCGCTTCCTTCACAAAGCAGCGCGATAGAAGCGTGCTTTTAGCGACTGGGGGGCATCGGTGGCAAGCGCAAAGTTGGAACGCGTTTCCGAGGCAATCGCGACTGCGCTTAATAGTATGATTTTCCTCTCATGAGCTTTACAAAAATAATATTATATGATTTTTAAAAGCGGCTGCCAGATGCAGCGGTTTTTGGGAGGAAATCATGAAATTCGTAAACGCACTCGCGGGTGCCACGGCTCTTGCCGTCACCATGTTTGCCGCTTCGCAGGCCTGCGCCGTGACGGTCGGCTTCTCGCAGATCGGTTCGGAATCCGGATGGCGGGCCGCTGAAACCACGGTTACCAAGCAGGAAGCCGAAAAGCGCGGCATCGACCTGAAATTTGCCGATGCCCAGCAGAAGCAGGAAAACCAGATCAAGGCGCTGCGCTCGTTCATCGCCCAGGGCGTCGATGCGATCTTTGTGGCGCCCGTCGTCGCCACAGGCTGGGATGATGTCCTGACTGAGGCGAAGGAAGCCAATATTCCGGTGTTCCTGCTCGACCGCACCGTCGATAGCGACAAGTCGCTCTACCTGACTGCGGTCACATCAGACCTCGTTCATGAAGGCAATGTCGCCGGCAAGTGGCTCGCCGACGAAGTCAAGGGCAAGGACTGCGGCATTGTCGAGCTTCAGGGCACGACAGGCTCGTCGCCGGCCATCGACCGCAAGAAGGGCTTCGAGCAGGCGATCGCCGAGCACAAGAACCTGAAGATCATCCGCAGCCAGACAGGCGACTTTACCCGCACCAAGGGCAAGGAAGTCATGGAAAGCTTCCTGAAGGCGGAAAATGGCGGCAAGAGCATCTGTGCGCTCTATGCTCACAATGACGACATGGCGGTCGGCGCCATCGAGGCCATCAAGGAAGCCGGGCTTAAGCCGGGCAAGGACATCCTCGTCGTTTCGATCGACGCGGTTCCTGATATCTTCAAGGCCATGGCAGCCGGCGAAGCCAACGCCACAGTCGAACTGACGCCGAACATGGCCGGCCCGGCCTTCGAGGCGCTCGACGCCTACCTGAAGGACAAGAAGGAACCACCGAAGTGGATCCAGACCGAGTCCAAACTCTACACGCAGACATCGGAAGACCCAATGAAGGTCTACGACCTGAAGAAGGGCCTCGGCTACTAATACCAAGTCTCGATGATGGCAACCTATTGCGCCGGAGCGATTTTGGCTTTCCGGCGAGGAGAAAACCGCAGATGGAGATGCTCCTCCATCGAGGATTTTCGACAAGACCGGAAGCCAAAAGCGCCCGGCCCTTCGGGTGGGCCGGGATTCGGCCGCCGGATGCGTCGCAATCCTCGACCGTAACCAAGGTTACGCTCTCCGGTGTGCTCCTGCCCGGACGGTCGTTCCCGGTCC
>JAQGJP010000074.1 GCA_028290545.1 Rhizobium sp.
ACGCCTGCAGGCGCTCGCCCGTGGCGACGAGGGCTTCCTGCTCTCCTTGGCTTATTCCTCGCAGCGGGGCTGGGGCTCGACGCACCCGCTCTGCGCCGAGATCCGCCTGGGCGAGGTCGCCGTGGAATTCGTCCCGGACGAGCTGGGCTTCGCCATCGAGATCGGCGACCTGACCCTGACCGAGTGCCAGATGATCTCCACCTATGGCGGAGGGATCGACACCGCCCCGCAGTTCGCCCGCGGCTACGGCCTGACCTTTGGCCACTGCGAGCGCAAGGCGATGTCCATGGCCATCGTCGACCGCGCCCTTCGGGACGCGGCCTCTGGTGAGGCGACCGCCCCCTGCCAAGACGAGGAATTCGTCCTCTACCATTCCGACAATGTGGAGGCCTCCGGCTTCGTGCAGCACCTGAAACTGCCGCACTACGTCGATTTCCAGGCCGAACTCGATCTCGTCCGCCGCATGCGCGCCGATTATGAGGCGGCAAAAGCCGGACTATCCGACAACACCGAAAAGGAAGCCGCAGAATGATCGGCCTCAAGGATATGACCACTGCCTACAATTTCGCCTATCTGGACGAACAGACCAAGCGGATGATCCGCCGCGCCATATTGAAGGCGATCGCCATCCCCGGCTATCAGGTGCCGTTTGCATCCCGCGAAATGCCCATGCCCTACGGCTGGGGCACCGGCGGCGTGCAGGTGACCGCCGCGATCATCGGCCCGGACGACGTGCTGAAGGTGATCGATCAGGGCGCCGACGACACGACCAATGCCGTGTCGATCCGCGCCTTCTTCAAGAAGGTGGCGAATGTCGCGGTCACGACTAAAACCGCGGATGCAACGATCATCCAGACCCGCCATCGCATTCCGGAGGAAACGTTGAGCGCCGGCCAGACGCTGGTCTATCAGGTGCCGATCCCCGAACCCTTGCGCTTCCTCGAGCCGCGTGAAACCGAGACCCGCAAAATGCATGCGCTGGAAGAATACGGCCTGATGCATGTCAAGCTCTATGAAGACATCGCCAAGAACGGCGAGATCGCCACGACCTATGCCTATCCGGTGAAGATCGAGGGCCGCTATGTCATGGACCCTTCGCCGATTCCGAAATTCGACAATCCGAAAATGAACATGTCGCAAGCGCTGCAGTTGTTCGGCGCCGGGCGTGAAAAGCGTATCTACGCCGTGCCTCCGTATACGGACGTCGTGAGCCTCGATTTCGAGGATTATCCCTTCACGATCCAGTCGTTCGAGAAGCCGTGCACGCTTTGCGGCGCGCGAAATGTCTATCTAGACGAGGTGATTCTCGACGACAAGGGCAAACGGATGTTCGTCTGCTCGGACACCGACCATTGCGAAACCCGTCGCGACAGCGGTCACACCCATATCGAGGAGGCTGCGTGATGGACGACCTTCCGCTCCTGAAAGTCCAGGGCCTGTCGAAGTTCTATGGCAGCCGAATCGGCTGCATCGATGTGTCCTTCAATCTCTGGCCGGGCGAAGTGCTGGCGGTCGTCGGCGAATCCGGTTCCGGAAAGACGACGCTGCTCAATTGCCTGTCGACCCGGCTGCTGGCCGACTCCGGCATGATGCAGTATCGCATGCGCGATGGCGGCATGCGCGACATCGCCCGAATGAGCGAGGCTGAACGGCGTGTGCTGATGCGCACCGATTGGGGCTTCGTCCACCAGAACCCGGCCGATGGCCTGCGTATGGCAGTCTCTGCCGGCGCCAATGTCGGCGAACGGCTGATGGCGGTCGGCGACCGGCACTATGGCGCGATCCGCGCCACGGCGACCGATTGGCTGGGCCGGGTCGAAATCGATGCCGACCGCATCGACGACCAGCCGCGCGCCTTCTCCGGCGGCATGCGTCAGCGCCTGCAGATCGCACGCAATCTGGTGACATCGCCGCGCCTGGTGTTCATGGACGAGCCCACCGGCGGCCTCGACGTTTCGGTGCAGGCGCGCCTGCTCGATCTGCTGCGCGGCCTGGTGCAGGACCTGTCGCTGTCGGTGATCATCGTCACCCACGACCTCGCGGTCGCGCGGCTGATCTCGCATCGGATGATGGTGATGAAGGATGGCCACGTCATCGAACAGGGACTGACCGACCGGGTGCTCGACGATCCGCGCCAACCCTATACCCAGCTTCTCGTCTCCTCGATCCTGCAAGTCTAACCGGCAAAGGCAGAAAGATCATGCAAGCCCCCCTGATGGTCAGCAACCTGGCCAAGACTTTCACCATGCACCTGCGCGGCGGCCTGCGCCTGCCGGTCGTGACCAATGCCGTGCTTAGCGTCCATGCCGGCGAATGCGTCGTGCTCGGCGGCCCTTCGGGGGTCGGCAAGAGCTCGATCCTCAAGATGATCTACGGCAATTACGGCGTCGACCAGGGCGAGATCCTGATTTCGCACAAGGGCGAGATCGAGGATCTGGCCAAGGCCGATCCGCGCCTTGTGCTCGACATCCGCCGCCACACCCTGGGCTATGTCAGCCAGTTCCTGCGCACGGTGCCGCGCGTTCCGGCCCTCGATATCGTTGCCGAACCGTTGACGGCACGCGGCGTTGCGATCGAGGACGCCCGCAGGACAGCTGCCGGCCTGCTCGCCCGGCTTAACCTGCCCGACACGCTCTGGCAGTTGCCGCCCGCGACTTTCTCCGGCGGCGAACAGCAGCGCGTCAATATCGCCCGCGGCTTCATCACCGATCATCCTGTGCTGCTGCTGGATGAACCCACCGCCTCGCTCGATGCGCAGAACCGCGCCGTTGTGGTCGAGATGATCGCGGAAAAGAAGCGGAACGGCGTCGCCCTGCTCGGCATCTTCCACGACGAGGATGTGCGCGGTCAGGTCGCCGACCGCATTATCGATGTGTCCGAATTTTCATCGCGGAAGGCCGCAGCATGACCAAGCTCAGCATCAAACCCGCGATCGATCCGACCGCAGAGCTCAAGGACGTCACCCTGGGCCGCTATACCGAGATCGCCGAGCATTGCCGTATCTCGGAAACGACGATCGATGATTATTCCTATGTGATGGAATATGGCATGATTTGGTGCGCAAGGATCGGCAAATTCGCCAATATCGCCGCCAATGTCCGCATCAACGCCACCAACCATCCGGTGACGCGGGCGACGCTGCATCACTTCACCTACCGCTCCGGTGACTACTGGCCGGATGCCGATACAGACACGGAATTCTTCGCATGGAGGCGGGGAAACTCCGTCTCGATCGGACATGATGTCTGGATCGGTCACGGCTCGACCATCCTTCCGGGGGTTAATGTCGGCAATGGTGCAGTCATAGGCGCCGGCGCAGTCGTCTCCAAGGATGTCGAGCCCTACATGATCGTCGGCGGCGTGGCGGCCAAGCCGATACGCGAGCGCTTTTCGCGCGATATCGCCGAACGCTATGAAAAGCTCGCCTGGTGGGACTGGGATCATCAGCGCATCAGGGACGCGCTCGATGATTTCCGCAATCTCGGCGCCGAGGAATTCCTGGTGAAATTCGAAAACTGACCTTCAGGTCTTTCGAAACGACATGCATCCGGATTTGCGGAACGGCATGACGAGAACCGCGCCCTCGGCGTAGAGGGCGCGTGCGGTCTTCGCATCGATACCGTCGAGTCGCGCGACATGCTCGTTCCAGCTCAGGATCGAGACGCTGCGCGGCAAACCATCGGGATCGATCGTCTTTGCGAAAACGACGATGGCCGACTGCTGCGTGCCGGCAACCGCGAAGATTACGGCAGGCAATGCCATAGCGGCAAGCGCGATCGCCACGGCAGTTGTTGCCGTCCTCGATATTCCCGCCAGCCGTCTCATGCGGTTCGCCTCAATAATCGAACACATGCTCCAGCCCCGGATCGTCGATCGGATAGGCCTTGAACAGCGGTTCGAGTTCCGCAACCTTCAGGGACACCAGCATCCGCTCGGTATGGAAACCAGGCCGCGGCATACGCGTGATAATCTCGCCGGGTCCCTGATAGTCCGTGCCAAGCGGGATGGTCAGCGACACCATGATGTCGTCATTGCCGGCGATCTCACGCACCGCGCCACCCCTGGCGGCAATATCGGCGAGGACATGCGTGAAGATGTCGTAGCGCGGCGTCTCGATCAGCACGCCGTCAGCGTTTTCGGAGATCACCGTCACATTGGCGACCGTCTTCAGCGTCTCGATGGGAACACCGGATATGACCGATCGGATTTCAAGCTTGGCGGGACCGGTTGCAGCGACCCCGGCCTCGATGACCTTGGCATAGAGGGTCTTTGCTTTCCATTCGCCTCCCAGTGCCAGCCGCCGCTCCCAGCCGCGGACCGGTTCCGTCAAGGGCGCCGCCCAAAGCGCCTGGCTGGCCTTGTCGAAATCATAGCGGTACCAGGGCGTCTGGCGCAGGAAGCCGGCGTAATCAATCGCCATTTTCAGCGCCTCCTCGTCCTGCGGCGCCTTCTGCGGTCCACGGATCGTGGCGAACAGACGGCCGAGTGTTTCCTCGTAGGCAGCCTTCAGTCCCATTTCCAGGGTAAAGCTCGCGCCGATGGTGTGGATCATGATGCGGGTCTGCTGGTCCGCGCCGCCATGGTCATCGGCGACCTTCATCAGCTGGCAGGTCGAGGACCAGAAACCCTTGACGCTGGAGAAATACGGGAACTCGTACTCTTCACCTGTCTTCAAGGTCTCGGCAAGCCCGTCATAGGCATAGACGATATGCCACTCGGGATAGGTCAGATAGGTATTGGCTTCCGGCCTTCGGGAGGCCACATCGGCGATCAGCGGCTTATACTCGTTCTGTCTGGCATCGCCCCGGCAGAAGACTTCGACATAGCCGATCGGACTGGCGATCCCGATGATCGTCAGGACGAAAAGGACGAGCACCCACTTGATGATCTTGCCGATGAACTTCATCATTTCGCGTCCGCCCTGAAGAGGAAAGCTGTCAGCACCGCCACGCTGCCGAGGCCGAGATGCGGCAGGTTGGCCATGATCTTGAATCCGAACGGCAGATCCTGGATTCCGTAATTGATGATGCCGAGATCGAGATATCCTGATCCGGTGATCAGGCCGAGCAGGCCGTCGCCGAAATAGACCAACCCGAAATACATCAGGAAGAACCGTGAAGCGCGCGCCCCGAACCAGACCGCCAGTCCGGCCCAGATGGCGGATGCCAGATGCAGCCCGTCGTCATAGATATCGAGAGCGAAGATCCCGAACGTCTTGCCATCGACGACCGGTATGAACGGCAGATAGTTGAGCGAGGCCGCAAACAGCAGGATGGCGAAATAGACAAAGGCCGTGAGGCGCAGGCGGTTCATGGTCGTCCTTTCAAAGCTCGTTCAGAGCTTGGCGAAATAGCGGTCCCAGAAATGATTGCGGAAGATCATGTCCTTGTCGATCTGCCGCTTGAAGGCCGCGAACTCCACCGCTTTGGGATAGGCGCGCTTCAACTGGTCGACCGAGGCATGGGGCCGGTAGGGCAGATAATAGCTGCCGCCGATCGCCAGCACGCGCTCGATCAGCCTGCGGGTCATCCAGGCCATGTCGGCTTCTCCGCGCTCGGTCATCTCCTGCGAAAACAGCATCACGGATGCGATCCGGGGCTCGGGGGCATAGGCCAGCACGCTGTCCTTGTCGGTATCGACATAGCGGACTGTGACATTGAGCAATTGCTGGTACGACGCGGGGATCACCTCCTGGCATGCCGTGACGAATTCCGGAAAACGATCCGGCGGGACGAAATACTCCTGCAGGATATCCGTGCGCGAAGGATCGTTGTCGTCCAGTGTGATCACCGGTTCGTTCAGCAGGCTGTTGCGGGTCGATTCACCCACCAGTTCCGGGCCAAGCGATGTCTCCGTCCACCAACGAACTCGCTTGCCAAAATCGGATTCCAGCTGATTGCGGAAGATCTGCCGCGACACGTGGCTGATGAGGCTGGAGCCGGCGGCGGGCGGCAGGTTATTCTGATCCGCTGTCGGCCGGTAGGTGATCAGCATGCCCTGCTGAAAGAACCGATCCAGCGAAACATCAAGGCGGCCATAGGCCATTTGTATCGTCGGGCCGGACTTCAGCGCCTCCGCCAGCGCCTGCCCGACATCCTTGCCGGGCATCGGCTCGTATTTCGGTTCCAGCCGTGAATTCGCCACCATGTCGAGCTCCAGCTCCAGTATGATGCCGAACAGTCCGTACCCGCCCATCGCGTGCCGGAAGAACTCGACATTCTGGGTCCGGGAACAGGTCTGGATCGTGCCGTCCGGGATCATCATCTTGAGCGAACGGACAGTGCTTCCGGCCGGGGAACAGGGCGCCGGCCAGCCATGCGCATTGACGGAAAACGTACTGGCGACCCCGAAGTCGTTGTTGGATTGCATCACCACGGGCGAAAAGCCGATCCTGTCGAGCTCCTTGATGACTGTCTGCCAGCGCGTTCCCGCAGCCACCCGATAGGTCTTGGAAGCGGGGTCGGCTTTTACCGAACCTTGCGACAGGCTGAGAGCGGTGCCGTTCTCCGGAAGGCTGTGTCCGCCCATGGTATGACGCGCCGTGCTGGCCATCAGCGGTATTTTCTTTTCCCGCGCTTCGATCAACAGCGCGCGGACGCGATGGATGAACACCGTATCGACGTCGCTGTTGATCAGAACCTGCTTTTCAATCTGGGTAGGTTCGAGCTGGCTGGCATCGTTGAGGATCTTGCCTTTGGCTGCGGCAAAGCTATCGAATTTGGGATAGGCCGGTCCTTTGCTGCTTGATGCCGGCAGCACCCATCGGCCTATGCCGATGCCCGCTGCGGCCGAACCGCCCGCCAGAAATAACCGGCGTCCAAAATTGCCCATTCATGTCCCCTACATATCCGCATGCGTCGTCACTCCAATAGACGTATTGAGATAAAAAATTAATCGCAATCTTTCGGCAATCGACTCGCCGGTGCGACCGACGCATCTCATCGCCGCAAGAATATCTTCGCGCTAATGAAGTCCTTATTCGACGTCATCGTTTTTTTTCGAGGAGGCGAAACCTTTTCCGAAAATGAACGTTTAGTGAATGTACCATTCAGGGCCGTTTCAGTCGAACAATGGTTGAGTGTCATCAAGTTAAGCGGAACAGCGGAGAAAACCCGGCATGTTCCTTCGGAAACAGCAGCCGGTTTTATTCTGTGGGAAACGTAGCTCCACAAACGAAATGGCGCCCAGCTGAAAAGGAAGACCGAGATGATGTACATGACCTTGACGCTGATGGCAGGCCTCATCGCAGTAATGTTTGTTGCCACCGCTGTTTCCTCGATCATCAATTCTATTCGTGAAAACGAAGCCTCGCGCGACGCGCAGACACGTCGCGTCGCATTCTGACCTCCCCCAAAGCGCGGGTTCCCCTCCCTCCCCGCTAATGCCCGCGCTAATTAAAACCGGACGGCCTCCCCTGCCCGTCCGGTTTTTCTTTGCCTGAATTTCGGATCGCCGCCGCAAGCCTCGCGCCATGTGGCTGGGCTTAAATATGGTTCGAATGCGCAATTTTCAGGCTCTTCATGACCGTCATAGCCCGCGATACCGTGTCTTCCTACGAAAGTGTCCGCCGCCTTTACGAAGGTGACGATTTTGCCGGCGTGCTGCGGCTGGACCCAAACGCCCGTGGGAGCGATCCACGCGTACTTTTGTTGCTCGCGAATTCCAATCTGAAGCTCGGCTATTCCGAAGCGGCAGCGGATGTCTTTGTCAGACTTTCCAGTATACTTGACGAAAAAAAAGCGCATTTCCTGAAAATGGCTGCGATGCTTTATCTCAAGGTCGGCGCCCATGAGAAAATTGCCGAGATTGGTCCGCATGCGATCATTGCCAATCCGGGCGACAGCAGGCTGATTTTCGACCTGATGAAAGTCATGAACCTGCAGCAGCGGCTCGATGATGTCGAAAAATTGCTTGGGCACATGGATAGACGGGATCCGGAGCAGGTCTATTTCATCGCGAATTTTTTCAAAGACAGGAAGAAGGACGCCGAACGCGGCTATAGGGAACTCGTAGAGGGCATCGAAAACTGCCCCAAGGACGTCTTCCTGAAAATCCAGCGATTTTCGATCAGCAGAAACGTCTGCGATTTCCCGGTGATTCGCGCCTTCGAGCAGACGATGGAGGAGCCGAGATCGGCTGCCGCGCAGCAGATATTCTCGCATCAGGTTGCGCTGGACCGCCTCTATTGGTGCGATGACGAGGCAGTCCAGGCTCAGCCGACGAACAGTTCGCGCATCTTGCTTGCAAAGAAGCAGCAATGGTCGGGTCAACGCATTCGCGGAGCAATCTCTCCGGCGTCCGAGCGGCTGCGTATCGGCTATCTCTCCAACGACTTCGGCAACGAGGTCGTGATGATGGTCTTCAAGCAAGTGCTGCAGCATCACGATCGGAACAGGTTCGATATCACGCTGTTCTGCTATACCGACCCGGAGAGCCGGAAACATCAGGCGAAATGGCCGGATGAATTGCGCGCCATGATCGTTCCGATCCGGGATATGAGCGATGAAGGCGCGGCGCAGGCGATCACCACCGCGAAGATAGACATTCTCGTCGATCTGAAGGGCCATACGAAGGCCGATCGGCTGCATATCATGAATATTGCCGATGCACCGGTGACCGCCAGTTATCTTGGCTATCCCGGCTCGATCGTCGGTGCGGAGATCGACTACGTGATCTCCGATATGACGGTAACCCCTGACAGTTCGAAACCGCATTATATCGAGAAGCTTTGCCGGCTACCCGAAGTCCAGATGCCGAACGATGTCCTGAGGCCCGGGAAAGGGACGCCCACCCGGCGGCAGGACTGGGGCCTTCCCGAGGGCCGGATTGTATTTGCTTCCTTCAACGGGCAGCAGAAGATCACGCCCCGCACATTGGATCTCTGGTGCAGGATAATGCGTTCGGTACCTGATTCCGTCCTGTGGATCGCAACCAGCCACGGCTTCGCCGCCGGGAATCTGGCGACCGCGTTCCGCGCTTGCGGAATTGACGACGACCGCATCATCTTCGCCAGCAAGGTTCCGCACTACAGCGATCACATAGCACGGCTGGGACTGGCCGATCTGGCGCTCGACACCTTGCCCTATAACGGACACTCGACGACGGCAGATATGTTGCGAGGCGGACTTCCGGTCGTGACCACCAGGGGGAACTCGTATCATTCCCGCGTCAGCTGGAGCCTGTTGCAATCCTGCGGCATCGATGAACTGGCGGTCGAAACCGACGATGAATATTGTCAGCTCGCTGAATCTCTGGCACGCGACCCCGACCGGCTGACGGAAATCAAGACCCGCCTTCGACAGGTTCAGGCAGTCTCGCCGCTGTTCGATCCGGTGCGCATGGCGCGGCACCTGGAGCGCGCATTCGAGCTGATGGCGGATCGCGCCCGGCAAGGGCTGGCGCCGGACCATATCGATGTGCCTGCTCTGCCGCGTTGATCGCCGGACACCAGGCTGCTCGGGACGCCGGGCTGCATTGCGTCGAAGGCATTTGATCTTCGCACAGGATTGGCTAATATCGCCTTGCTGTCGGGGACGACCCCGATACCGCGATGCAACACGCCAGGGACGACCCTACCTGCCCCAAGGAGGGTTTGATGAACTGGATTCTGCTGACTTTCGCTGGTCTTCTCGAGATCGGCTGGGTCTATGCACTCAAGCAATCAGACAATTTTGCCAATCTTAAATTCAGCGTGCTTGCAGTAGTGCTGCTGGTGCTCAGCATGGTCTGCCTGTCGCTCTCGCTGCGCAGCATCCCGATCGGCACCGCCTATGCGATCTGGACGGGCATTGGCGCGGTCGGTGCCGCCGCGCTCGGGATCGTGTTGTTCGGTGAACCGGCCACCGCGCTGCGCTTGGTCTGCATCGCACTGATCGTCGCCGGTGTGGTGGGATTGAAATTGGCGGCGGCGTAATTCAAGAGCTAACACAACCCTCAGTCACATATTCGACATAATGGTTTCGACCTGTTCCCGGGGCATAATTGCCTCGGGGATTGGTTTCAATGATCAGAACTCTTTCTTTTCTCATATCGCTCGCTGGATTGTTTAGCTCGCCCGCCTTCGCAGATAGTTTTTATTCCGACGACGTGGAAGTCTCCCGGCAAAGCGCTGCCGAAACCCAAGTGCCGCTTGACCCCAACCATTTAAATGGCGGCCACCGTTGGATCATACAGCATTTCGTGTCGGTGCCGGGCGTTCAGCAGCGGTTGTTCGATATCAAGATGACGCTGATGCTCCAGTTCCATCAGGACACAGGGGGCACCTATGAGCTCAATTCGAATACCGTGGATCAAGTCGCTCAAGAGGCCACAGCCCAGAAGCGTGCCGCCGACATCTCCAAATTTCTGGAGAAGGATCTGGACAATAACGGCGAAGTGAGCGCCGCCGAATTCGAGGTATACCTGAAACCTCTGGCGCTTCAGCCATTGGCCAGCAACGCGCGGGTAAGGGTCAGTCCCACCAAGCAGCAGGTCGATATTATCATGGCCCAGCTGCTCAGGAATGCCCTTGAAGACGATGCGAACCGCGATGGTGTTGTGGATTTTGCCGAGATGCGGGCTTCGGCCACGCGAAGGAATCCGCAACAGCTACACAAGCCATGTAACATGGAGACGATCATGTTGCTTGACAGGGACGGCAATCGTTCCGTCAGCGGCGGCGAACTGGCAACCGCGATCGACAGTGTTTTCGCGCTGGTCGACACTGACAAAAGCGGCGCCGTCGACAGCAAGGAAGCACTCGCCGCCCGAACCACCTACGTAAGCAGGAGCCTTCCCGGCATGATACGCACGTGTTTTTGACGAATACGGTTACCTGCAGCTCTTGCAGCAAGCAAATAAAAAACGCACCCGTCGCTGTCGAGCAAACGGGTGCGATATTTTCATGAAGGATCAGGCTTCGGCTTCCGGTATTGCACCGTCACCAAGCGCAGCACCCGGTGCTTCTCCCTCGGCGGCCTCGACTGCCTCCAGCACTTCTTCCTCATCTTCCGGTTCGCTGATCCTTTCGACCGAGACCACTTTTTCATCGGCGGCTGTCGAGAAGATCGTCACGCCCTTGGTGGCGCGGCTGGCAATTCGGATGCCATTGACGGGCACGCGGATCAGCTGGCCGCCATCCGACACCAGCATGATCTGATTGGTGTCCTCGACCGGGAAGGCCGCGACCAGTGCGCCGATTTCGCCGGTCTTGGACGTGTCAGTGGCGCGAATGCCCTTGCCGCCGCGTCCGGAGATGCGGAAATCATAGGACGACGACCGCTTGCCATAGCCTTTTTCCGACACGGTGAGCACGAACTGCTCGCGCGCCTTGAGTTCCTGATACCGCTCTTCGCTGAGTTCGCTTTCTTCCGCGACCTCCTCGCCGACCAGCTGGATATCGTCCTCATCGACGCCCATGGCGCGACGCTCGGCAGCAGACCGCTTGAGATAGGCAGCGCGCTGCGATGCTTCGGCATCGACATGGCCGAGGATGGTCATCGAGATCAACCGGTCGTTTTCGGCCATGGTGATGCCGCGCACGCCGATCGAATTGCGGCCCGCGAACACCCGGACTTCATCGACGGAGAAGCGGATCGCCTGGCCAAGTGCCGTGGTCAGGAGCACATCGTCCTGATCGGTGCAGGTCTCGACCGAGAGGATTTCATCGCCCTCGTCCTCGAGCTTCATGGCGATCTTGCCGTTGCGGTTGACCTGGATGAAATCGCTGAGCTTGTTGCGACGCACGGTGCCCCGCGTCGTGGTAAACATCACGTCGAGATTTGCCCAGCTGTCCTCGTCCTCCGGCAGCGGCATGATCGTGGTGATCCGCTCGCCAGGGTCCAGCGCCAGCATATTGATCAACGCCTTGCCGCGCGATGTCGGCGTGCCGACCGGCAGGCGCCAGACCTTTTCTTTGTAGACGATACCGCGCGAGGAGAAGAACAGCACGGGCGTATGGGTATTGGCGACGAACAGGCGATTGACGAAATCCTCGTCCCGCGTCGTCATGCCCGAACGGCCCTTGCCGCCGCGGCGCTGAGCGCGATAGGTCACCAGCGGCACGCGTTTGACATAACCGGCATGCGATACCGTGACCACCATCTCTTCGCGGGCGATCAGATCCTCGTCGTCGAGTTCCAGGCCGCTGTCGATGATTTCGGTACGACGCGGCGTGCCGAATTCATCGCGGATCGCTGCCATCTCATCCTTGACGATGGTCATGATGCGAATGCGCGAACTCAGGATTTCAAGGTAATCCTTGATCTCGGCACCGATTTTGCTGAGTTCGTCGCCGATTTCGTCGCGCCCGAGTGCCGTCAAGCGGGCCAGGCGGAGTTCGAGGATGGAGCGGGCCTGCTCCTCGGACAGGTTGTAGGTACCGTCCTCGTTGATACGATGGCGCGGATCGTCAATCAGCAGGATCAGCGATTCGACTTCCCTGGCCGGCCAGCGCCGCTCCATCAACTGTTCGCGCGCCGTCTGCGGATCAGGCGCACGGCGGATCAGCGCGATCACTTCATCGATATTGGCAACCGCAATCGCCAGACCGACCAAGACGTGCGCCCGGTCGCGGACCTTCTTGAGCAGGAACTTTGTACGCCGGCTAACCACTTCCTCGCGGAATGCGATAAACGCCTTCAGCATGTCGATCAGCGTTAGCTGTTCCGGCTTGCCGCCGTTCAGCGCCACCATGTTGCAGCCGAACGAGGTCTGCAGCGGCGAATAGCGATAAAGCTGATTCAGGATGACATCGGCATTGGCGTCGCGCTTGAGCTCGATCACCACCCGGTAGCCGTCGCGGTCGGATTCGTCACGCAGGTCGGAAATGCCCTCGATGCGCTTTTCGCGCACCAGTTCGGCCATTTTCTCGATCATCGTCGACTTGTTCACTTGATAGGGAACTTCGGTAATGATGATCTGCTCGCGGTCGTTGCGCATCGGCTCGATGCGTGCCCTGCCGCGCATGATGACGGAACCGCGGCCGGTTTCATAGGCCTGGCGAATGCCGTGGCGGCCGAGAATCATAGCGCCGGTCGGGAAATCCGGGCCGGGCAGGATCTCCATGATCTGTGCCAGTTCCATTGCCGGATCGTCGATCATGGCGATGCAGGCGTTGATCACTTCGCCAAGATTGTGCGGCGGAATGTTGGTGGCCATGCCGACGGCGATGCCGCCCGCACCATTGACCAGCAGATTGGGAAATTTTGCCGGCACGACGACCGGCTCCCGCAGGGAGCCGTCATAGTTGTCGCGGAAATCGACGGTTTCCTTGTCGAGGTCGTCCAGCAGCGAATGTGCGGCCTTTTCAAGTCTGCACTCGGTGTAACGTTCGGCCGCCGGCTTGTCGCCGTCGATCGAGCCGAAATTGCCCTGGCCGTCGATCAGCGGCAACCGCAGCGACCAATCCTGCGCCATGCGGGCAAGCGCGTCATAGATCGCCAGATTGCCGTGCGGATGGAATTTACCCATCACGTCCCCGGTGACACGGGCGCATTTGACGTATTTCTTGTTCCAGTCGATCCCGAGTTCGTTCATGCCGTAGAGGATGCGGCGGTGGACAGGCTTCAGGCCGTCCCGCACATCCGGCAGCGCGCGGGACACGATCACGCTCATGGCGTAATCTAGGTAGGAACGCTGCATTTCCTCGACAATGGAGATTGGCTCGATGCCGCTTGGGCCTCTGCCGCCGGGTGGGGTAATCTCGGACAAATCGGTCACATTCTCTCAAATAGGAATCAGTGCCGCCTTTATAGCGGAAAGGCCGGTGGAAGGCCAATTTAGCGACACCCTTATGAACAGGCATCTGCCGTTAAGCCAAGGATTTGCGGCAATTTTGCGCCCCTTGTACATGGGGGCCGCCGCCAGTAACAATGCCGGCAAAAACGGGGATCACAATGGCCACCACGGAAGCACTGATCAATGCCTTTACGACGCTGCTGGTGACCACGGATCCGCCCGGGCTGGCGCCGATCTTTCTCGGGCTGACTGTCGGCATGACTGCCGCCCAGCGGCGCCAGACGGCATTGCGCGGCACGTTGATCGCCTTCGGCATTCTCGCGGTCTTCGCCGTCAGCGGTGCGGGCGTGCTGTCGGTGCTCGGCATATCGCTGCCGGCCTTCCGCATCGCGGGTGGTTTGTTGCTGTTCTTCATTGCTTTCGAGATGATTTTCGAAAAACGTCAGGAGCGCAAGGAAAAGACCTCAGAGATCGCGATCACCAGGGATCACATCCACAACCTCGCGGTCTTTCCATTGGCAATACCGCTCATTTCGGGCCCGGGCTCGATCTCAGCGACGATCCTGCTTGCGGGCAATTTCCAGGCGCCGTTCCAGCGCGCGCAGCTGATCGTGGTGATCGCGGCGGTTTTCGTTATCATCTATGCGGCACTGGTGATCGCCGACCAGATCGACCGCATTCTCGGCAATACCGGCCGCGCAATCCTGACCCGCCTGCTGGGCGTGCTCCTTTCCGCGCTGGCCGTCCAGTTCGTCATAGACGGCGTCAGGGCGACGATGACGATTTATGGGGGGCCATAGCGCCACGGTCCTGATTGAGAGCTTCACGCAAACTCGTCTCATTCGTGCCTGCGGCATCCGCTGTCGCTACAGTTTCGGGCATGGTCTCCGGTTTCTCCGGTTCGGCACACGACGGCTGCCGCCATGCTACACCAGAGATCGTGACGCGGTCATCAGGCCACCAAACAGAAATATGGGTCGGCGCACCATTCACATGGGCCACTGTTTCGCTGTCGATAATAATCTGTCATAAGCCGCGCGGGGCGCGACCGCCGTTATCTTTAGAACGGGGTCGGACGGGCGATTGACGTCTACCTCGCTGCCACGAGCTTACGTGGCCGCCCCGAATCAGCGCAGGTAGCTATTGTCCCAGCAATGCAACCGCGATGCCGGAACTGCGCCGATAGCCGCTGGGTTTGCCGGATTCATCCGCCAAACCCACAAATATCCAAGTTCTCATATTGCCGACGAATCGAGGATTCCGAACCAGATCCTATCCGTCAGCTCTTTTCCTTCTTCCCGAAGGTGGCGTTACCGCCCGCGAGCTTGACCTGGGAGCCCTGGGAACTGACATCCTTGACAACGGATTTGTCCTTCTTGGGTTTCCGGGTCTCTTTGTTGCTCTTCATCTGACTTTTGGCCATCACTGGATCTCCCTGAAATGCAAAATGAGAGAAGGCCGCTCATCTGCGAATAAATGCAACAATTTTATTTTCGCGCCAACGGCAAATTCGTCTCGCAGCCCGGATTTCACCCGGCAGGATGGCTAACCGGCGGCAGCGGCAACGGCAGTCCGGTGACATCATAAGTCCAGACCCGGAAGGCCTTGAGTTCGTGCGGACCGAAGGAGTTGACCAGCGGGACATCTGCGGCGTCGCGGCCACGCGCGACGACGATACGACCGATTCGCGGGACATTGTTGCGTGGATCGAAGGTCATCCAGCGGCCACCGATGTAAACCTCGATCCAGGCACTGAAATCCTGCGGATCCAGGATCGCAACGCCGATGTCGCCAAGATATCCGTTCACGTAGCGTGCGGGAATATTCATGCACCGCAGGAGAGTGATGGCAAGATGGGCAAAATCCCGGCACACCCCCACCTTCTCCTGGTAGGCTTCATAGGCGGTGCGGGTATTGCGGGCGTTATGATAACCGAAGGTGATGTGCTTGTTGGTGAAATCGCATATCGCCTGTACTCGGTTCCATCCCGGCTGAATATTGCCAAACTGGTCCCATGCGATCTGACTGAGCCGGTCCGTCTCGCAATAGCGGCTGCCCATCAGGAACATAAGGCATTCATCCGGCAAATCAGCAACCGGAATTTCCCGGGCGTTCGGGAAAAAGGGATCGTGCAGACCGTCGTCTTCAAGTGTTCCGTCGCCCCAGATCGAAAACTCGCCGGCGGGCGCTACGAAGCGCCGGCAAATATTTCCGAAGAGGTCGGTATAGGTCGATGTGGGAACGGCGGGTTGCGTCACCACCTGTTCGGGAGAGCGGATATCGGAGGCCCTGTCGCGATGCGAATTCAGCAGACAAACCATCGGCGTATTTTGTTCACACCGGATGGTGATGTCGTAGCCAAAACGGATCAGCATGAGGCGCGTTCCTTTTCGTTGGGATTGGGGGAAAGGCCCGCTGCGCTAAGCCAGGCCGCGAGCAACAATTCTTCAGCCAAAATCGGCAATCGTCAGAATGCACATCGTTTTGCTCTGCCCTCGGCCGTAGGCTTTCTGCGCGGCCACGAGGATCTGCTTGCGAATATTGTCGAACGCCGAGAGATATTCGCCCTCCCCGCTGATCTTGCCGGAAAATGCCTTCGCCAGAGCATCGATTTCAAGAAAAAACCTGATTTCGAACATCCCGTCGTATCCGGAAAACCGGATTCGACGATTGGATTCGTCATAGCTGCGGCTTTGGTTGGGAAATGTCAAACTCATCAATTGCACCTTTGCTGCGCAAAGTACTGCGCGCTGAAGGCGTCATACTATCACATATCGGGAGGGAAACCGAAAAAATCGAAACAATATTTTCCGATATTTGGTAGCCGCCGACGCCATTCCTTGCGAAATTGACATCCCCATCGCCCGCTGGTGCCAGATGTTTGGTGGGTTTCAATCCAAACCCGCTTCAATAACAAGTGCGACAGGACTGATCGGCTCAGGCTGCGAACGACAGGTAAATATCTTCGATCGTACCGCGGACCGGCTCGTCTTCCGGCGCGGAGGTCGGCTGAATTGCCCAGAGCGCATCCGCAAGCGAATTGCTCAGCACCGCCTTGCTTCCTGTAATCGCATCTTCGCGCCGCGAAATTGCCGCGTCGCCATTCGCCTCTGATTCAGCACTCTTCCGGTCAGATCCGTATGACCGGGGAGCATGATCGAGATTATTGCTGCGTGAGTAAATTTGCATGGCACTTGGAATGATGAGCTTCGTTAAGCTTTCATTAACCATCCGAAGCTTGCGCGAGGCTGACCATCGGCCCTTTTCGAGCCCTCGCCGGAGCTGCGGCGCCGCGCTCAGCACCCCGATCGGCGTGCCCCGGACCTGAGCTGCAAACGCGCAGCGCGAGCCTCCGACAGCGATCCTATACGATCATATAATATTTTCCAAAGGCATTGTAATAGAAGAAACTATTGCACATTATACGGAGGCTTGGCTGGATATCTGGCGCCAGGAATGGGAGATGGAAATGCCGCAACATTCAGGCTCTTCGGCATCAATATTCTACGAGCAGACCGGCTCGGGTCCGGACATCGTCTGGGTCGGCGGCGGCGGAACTTGCGGGCGAGACTGGCAGCGATTCCAGACTCCGCATTTTGATTCCCGGTTCCGCAGCACCGTTTTCGACAACAGGGGAATTGGATCGACCTCCTGCGCGGCGCCCCTGCCCTGGCCGATCTCGGATTTCGCCCGCGACCTGGCCGAACTCACCGACGCCGTCTGCGATGGCCCGGTCACATTCATCGGTTGTTCCCTCGGATCCGCGATCGTCCAGGAGGTTGCCATCGACTATCCTGATCTCGTCAAATGCGCGATCATCATGGGTAGTGGCGCGTGGAGCACCGGCTGGGGTTGGGATTATCAGGAAGCCGAGATCGAATTCCGCAAACGCGGCGGCAATCTCGATGGCATGATGGGTGTCGCCCATTATGCCAGCATGCTTTATCCCGCACGGGCGTTGGGCGATCGAATTCTTTGGCCGAAAATCAAGGCGCTGATGCTCGAATGGATGGATTCGGGTGAGAACGAGGATTCGCTGATCTCCCAGTGGGATGCATCGCTGCGCTTCGACCAGCGCGACCGGCTGCCGTCGGTGCAGGTGCCTGTGCACGTCATTGCTTTTGCGGAGGATGTCCAGGCGCCGCCCCAGGATGGCGAAGAACTGGCAAACCTCATCCCGTCTGCCGAGTTTCATTTGCTGGAGGGCATGGGACACGGCTCATGGTATGGCCATAAGCATGACGAACTGAACGTTTATATCGAGGGTATATTGCGACGGCATCTTTGAGTCTCGGTAAGCCGCTGGAACTGCATGTTGCGGGATATGCGAAGGCAAGATTCAAAGCGTGGCGACTGTTTTCAGAGCGCCATCCAGCGCACTGCCGGACTCATCCAGCAGCGCCGCCTGACGCAGGCGCTTCATCCAGTCGGCGCCGTCTTCGCGGGTTTCCAGCATCGGCAGCGCCGACATCACCCGGTCGAATTTCGACAGCCCGCGCGCATGCGTGTCGGAATAGCCCTTGACCAGCCGGCGGGCGTTCAGCACCTCGACGGCAAGATCGTAGTTCTTGCCGAGCAGATCGGTCGCGGTCATCAACCAGGCCTCGATATGGGCGATCTCGCGCATGTGCCGCAAGGTTCCGCGACGGCGACCGCGCAGCGACGAGACCATGTAGAGCCCGAGGAACCAGAAGATCGTGCCGGTCTGCACCCGCCTGCCCTTGTTGACCATCCGGTCGAGCCGGGCAAAAAGCTTTGGTCTGCTTTCGATCCATAGGCCGAGGCCCTTCGGCATGGTGCCGCAGACTTCCTCCATGCGCGGATGCATGTACTCGGTCATGTAGACGATCTGGTCGTCCCTGGCGCCGACCTCCTTGCGGACCCGATTGAAGCGCGACTCCCGTACCTTGAGATCGGCGACCCGGATCACGTCGTCATAGGCCATGGCGACGGCGACATATTTCGCGGCCTGCACGATGAATGCAAAGGCTCTCTTTTCGCCGCTATTGGCCTTGTCCAGGATCAGCAGTCTGCCGAGACGGTCGAGATATTCATCGCTGTAGTGCGGGTCCTGGAAATCGGTGAGCTTCCTGACGCCGGCATAGAGCAGCGGATGCGCCTCAGTCGGAAATTCGGTGCGTATGCGGTTGACGAGCCTATCGAGCGCTGGATGACCGACAGTTTCCGGCAGTGGGTCGAGACGCTTGACAAGCTTGGCCGACACCGGATCGCGCGGATGTTTCTTCGTGCGGTCGAAAGCCGCGTTGAAGGCCTTGAGGCTTGGCTCGATGCCCTTGCCACCGGCGCGGATGGTTGCTTCGAAAGCCTCCCTGCCGAACGGCAGTGCGCCGGAAGCCGCCAGAGCGCCGAACATCGCCGACGAAATCACGCTGCCGTTCTTGACCGCCAGCGCTTCCATATCGAAGGATATCGTGCGCTTGGATGCGAAATCCGTGGCATCGATCACCACTTCGGGATTGCCGATGCCGTCGCCCGGCGTCTGCTTTTCACTCACGGCAAAGGCGCGATGCGTCGAGGCGATCAGCGTGGTCTTGTCCGGCGTCACCAGCCCGCGCAGCACAGAGCGTCCTGCTTCCATCAGTTCGGCGGCGAGCACGACATCGACGTCGCCCGGCGTCGGCATCAGCGAGAAGATCGGAGCCTTGCCATCACGCGCCGGCAGCATCTCGACATAATAGATGGTCGCACCGGTGCGCTGGGCAACGCCCGGCACGGAAGTGGTTTGCGCCATCCAGCCCTGCGATTCGGCAAGGCTGACGATCCAGTCGGCCAGCACGCCGCCGCCCTGGCCACCCATGGCAAGTACCGCAAGCGACAGCGGCTTGTCGGTCGAGTGGCGAACCAGACTGGCGGCATCAACAGAAACATGTTCGTTCATGATCCCCTCCTCAATCCGCAAACAAGATACGGCGCGACTGACGGCGGGCCTGCAGCCAGCCGATCACCGCGCTGCGCGCCCGGGCAAGAAAGCGATCCCAGCCGGTCGGATTGTGGATGATGTCGGCGCGATAGAACGACGGACAGAGGACGGCAGCCTCGGCCACTTCGCCGCAATTGCCGCAGCCGACGCAATTGTTGTCGATCGCCGCCACCGGATCGTCCTTCAGCGGATCGTCGGTGTGCTTGACCGAAAGCGACGGGCAGCCGGAAAGCCGGATGCAGGCGTGATCGCCGGTGCAGACGTCTTCATCGACACCGAATCGCTCCTTGACCATCCGCTTGCCGTCCTTCACCGCCTTGTTGAACAGCGGCTTGATGCGGCGCTGCTTGTTGAGCATGCATTCGGACGAGGCGACGATGATCTTCGGCCCGCTCTCCGTGCTCGTCAGCGCCTCTTTCAATGTGGCGCGCATCTTGGCGACGTCATAGGTCCAGTCGATCTGGCGAACCCATGTGGCGCCGATTCCCTTGACCGCGTTGACGATCGAGTTGTTGGTCTTGCGGCGCGGATTGTCGGCCCGCGAGGAGAGAACGTCCTGACCGCCGGTGGCGGCGGAATAGAAATTGTCGACCACGAGGATGACGCCGTCCTGCTTGTTGAACACGGCATTGCCCACGGACGTCGCAAGGCCATTGTGCCAGAAGCCGCCGTCGCCCATCACTGAGATCGCGCGCTTGTCGGCCTTGACGTTGAAGGCGGACGCCGCTGCCGGGCCGAGCCCGTAGCCCATGGTCGTGCTGCCGATACTGAACGGCGGCAGGATGGAGAACAGATGACAGCCGATATCGCCGGACACATGATGCTGGCCAAGCTCCTCTTCGACCATCTTCATAGCCGCGAAGATCGGTCGTTCCGGACAGCCAATGCAGAACCCCGGCGGACGCGGCGGCACGACCTCTGCCAGAGCCTTGATCTTGGGGTCTCGGAGGATCGGAGTCGGATCCGGAATCGGCGGCTGGTTGCCAAGGAGGATGCGCTGATAGGTTTCGAGAAAGCTCTTGATGCCCTTGACCAGCACGGGCGCGGTATATTCCCCGCCCATCGGCAGCATGTCCTTGCCGGCGATTTTCGTCTGGATATCGCGGCGGCGGAGAATGGTGTTGAGCGATTGCTCGATATATTCGGGCGCACCCTCTTCCACCATCAGCACGGCCTGCTTGCCGATGCAGAAATCGGCGATCTGGTCGTCGATCATCGGATAGGAGACGTTCATGACATAGAGCGGCACGGAGGAATTGCCGTAGACATCGGCGAGCCCCAGCTGCTGCAATGCCCGCATCACGCCGTTATAGACGCCACCCTGCAGGATGATGCCGACCTCGCCTTCGGACGGGCCGAAATACTCGTTGATCTGGCGGTTCTTGATGAACTCAACGGCAGCCGGCCAGCGCTGCTCCAACTTCTGCTTCTCATGAACGAAAGATGCCGGCGGCAGCACGATGCGATTGACGTCGCGGATCGGATTTTCCAGCGCCTGCGTGAGGGTATAGGCCGGGCGCTTGTTGTCCTTCGCCTCGAACTGGCCATGGACATGACAGCTGCGGATACCGACCTGCAGCATGACCGGCGTATTGGAGGCTTCCGAAAGCTCGAAACCTTCTTCGACCGCCTTGACGATGGACGGCAGGTTCGGCCGCGGCGTCAGCAGCCACATCTGCGATTTCATCGCATAGGCATGGCTACGCTCCTGCATGATCGAGGAACCTTCGCCATAATCCTCGCCGATGATGATCAACGCCCCCCCGGTGACGCCGCCGGAGGACAGATTGGAGAGTGCGTCGGAGGCGACATTGGTGCCGGCCGTCGATTTCCAGGTGACAGCGCCGCGCACCGGATACATCACCGAGGCCGAAAGCATGGCAGCGGCGGCCGCTTCCGAAGCCGAGGTCTCGAAGTGAACGCCGAGTTCCTCCATCACATCCTTGGCATCGGCCAGCACGTCCATCAGATGCGAAATCGGCGAACCCTGGTAGCCGCCGACATAGGACACGCCGGATTGCAGCAGCGCCTTGGTGATCGCCAGAATGCCCTCGCCGCGGAAGATGTCACCCTCCCCGAGCTTC
This sequence comes from Rhizobium sp., assembly GCA_028290545.1. Classification (GTDB taxonomy): domain Bacteria; phylum Pseudomonadota; class Alphaproteobacteria; order Rhizobiales; family Rhizobiaceae; genus Rhizobium_E. The sequence continues at coordinate 21,742 of JAQGJP010000074.1, forward strand.
AGATCTTCGACTTCCCTGGCAAACGATCTTTCAGCCATTGCAATTCCCCTTGCCTCTTCACCGAGGTCTCACCATGCATTCATTTGCAAAATCATATTTCTCGACGCGGGCTGTTGTCAAACGGCAAATTCGGTCGTCGTTTCCCGTATCCTTGGGTGGCATCGTAAATATGCATCAGCATATATAATTGCGGAATCTGCATCGAGAACACTTGCGAATTTACATCATTGTCGGGAAGTCCGCCGCAAGAATCCACTTGCCAGCCTTTTTCATTTATTTTAAGATTAAAACATTCCGATCAATAAATATCGATGGCACATGCGGATGAGCTGCAAACTGCCGGAGAACAGGGGAACGACGGAGTTTTGACATGATGGATTTTTCACGTCGCCAGACTTTGGGTCTTGGCGCAGCTGCCGTCCTGACGAGTGTTTTCGCCGGCCGCACTATTGTCCAGGCGGCCGAGACCGACACGCTGACGATCGCATTCAACGTCAACCTGCCGTCATTCGACCCGACGGTCGGTCCGTCTGCCGTCAACCCGACGATCCAGGCCATCTACCGCTCGATCTTCGACCAGTATGTCGGCCAGGGTCCGGATCTGAAATTCCAGCCTGGCCTGCTGACCGCCTGGGGCTGGAACGACGACAAGACCAAGGTCTGGATGGATGTCCGCGAGGGCGTGACCTGGCATGACGGCTCGCCGTTTACGCCCGAGGACGTGGTCTGGTCGCTGGAGCGCGCCGCCAACGAGAAGACCGGCAATCCGATCCAGTTCATCTGGTCGACCGCCAACAACTACAAGATCGAAGGCAACAAGATCACCGGCGACGTCGTCCGGTTCGAGCCCACTTTCTTCATGTGGATGGCGTTCCTCACCGGCTACATCCTGCCGAAGGCCTATTATGAAAAGGTCGGCGCGGAAGGCTTCGAGAAAAAGCCGATCGGTACCGGCCCCTATATGGTCGATGCTTATGAAGGCAATGCCTTCCTGCGCCTCAAGGCCAATCCGAACTATTTTGGCGGCAAGCCGGCATTTGAGACCGTCATCTTCAAATTCGTGCCGGACGGCACGAGCCGCGTCGCCGAGATTGAATCCGGTTCGTCCGATATCACGCTCGAAATTTCCTATGAGGATTTCGACCGCCTGAAGGGCAAGGAGGGATTTGCCGGCGCGGCGACCCCAATTTCCGATATCGGCATGATCTTCCTCAACAATATCGATGCCATGCTCGACAAGAATGTGCGGCTCGCCGCCCATCACGCCATCGACAAGGAGGCGATCGTCAAGCGCCTTCTGCATGGCTATGGCGTACCGATCGACACGCTCGAAGCACCCGAATATTCGGCCTATGATCCGTCGATCAAGGTCGGCTATGATGCCGAAAAGGCCAAAAGCCTGCTCGCGGCCTCCGGTTTCTCGACCGACAAGCCGGTGAAGTTCAAGATCCAGACGACGCGCGGCCTGAAGCCCAAGGATTACGAGATGATCCAAGCGATTGTCGGCATGTGGCGCAAGGTCGGTATCGAGGCGGAAATCGAAGTCTACGAAATCGCCAAGCACTATGAGCTTCGCGCCGCCGACCAACTCGCACCTGCCGCTTTCTATAACTGGGGCAATGCGATCGGCGACCCGACGACGTCGACCGGCTTTGCCATGTTCGGCCCGTCGCCGCACTCCGTGTGGAACACCGACGATCTCGATGGCATGATCGGCCCGCTCTGGGGCGAAAAGGACGAAGCCAAGCGCATTGCCGGCTGGAAGGCCGTCAGCAAATATATCGCCGAACAGGGTTATGTGATCCCGTTGCTGCAATATGCGCAGCCTGTCCTTTACAAAGCCTCGCTGAAGGTTATCCCGAACGTTTCCGGCGCGCTGCAGCCAACGCTCATTTCCAAAGCGTGATCCTTGTGGCCGGGCAGCAATGCCCGGCCTTTTCTTGCAAATGTTTATCCGGCTTGTTTGACCGGACGCGCTCGGCTACGCTTCGTATCCGCAACGCGTAAGGCAGTGACCCATGCCCGCTTTCGCCCTTTCCGTCATCAACCGGCTCTGTCTCGCCGCCATCACGCTGTTCGGCGTCGCGGTGGTGGTGTTCGTGCTGTTGCGGGTTGTCCCTGGCGATCCGATCGCGATGATGATCTCGCCCGGCGCCACGCCCGAACAGATCGCCCAGATGCGCGCTCACTACGGACTCGACGGCAGCCTGCTCAGCCAGTTCTGGGTGTGGCTGAAGGCGATCCTGGCAGGCGATTTCGGAACCTCGATCTCGCTCCGCCGCAACGTGCTTGAATTGCTGGGCGAACGCCTGCCGGCAACGCTGGAACTGGCAACGGCGGCGCTGATCTTCGCCGTGCTACTGGGCGGCGCTGTTGCCATAGTCGGCACCATCGTCCGGCGCACGGTTCTTGAGCCAGTGATCGACACGGTCAATGGCACGGTGCTCGCGGTGCCCGATTTCGTCTGGGCGCTGGCGCTCGTTCTGGTGCTCGGCGTCTTCCTGCCAATCTTTCCGTTGTCTGGCCGTATCGATCCAAGCGTACAGAATGACTTCGCGACTCCCTTCTATTTGATCGAAAGCCTGCTGCGGCTGCGCTTCCATGAATTTAGCGACATTGCTTCGCATATGGTCATGCCGGTGCTGGCGCTCAGCCTGCCGCTCGCAGCGATCATCGCCCGCGTGCTGAAGGAGGCGCTGCTCGAAGCCATGGTGCAGGACTATATCCTGCTTGCCAGGCTCAAGGGCATGTCCATGCCCAGGCTGGTGCTGCAGGAAGCGCTCCGCAACGCTGTCGGCCCGACGATCGCGCTGACCGGCGTGCAATTCACCTTCCTGATCGGCGGCACAGTGATCGTCGAGCGGATATTCGCCTATCCCGGCATCGGCAACATGGCAATCGATGCGGTGATCAACCGCGACCTGCCGCTGATCCAGGGGCTGGTCCTGGTGTTCGGCGCGCTGTTCATCGTCATCAATTTGGCTGTCGATATGCTGGTCGCCGCGTTCAATCCGAGGCTGCGGCATGCATAAATCCCTCCGGGCCGCCCTTTCCGAACCCAAGGTGATCATCGGCGGCGGCTTCATCCTGTTACTGATCGTCATTGCGATGCTTGCGCCATGGATCGCGCCCCGGGATCCGCTGGAACAGGATCTGATGCTCGGCACCCTGCCCCCGGCCGGCTATTCCGGCACTGAACCCGGCTATTGGTTGGGAACCGACGATCTTGGCCGTGATGTCCTGTCGCGGCTGATCCATGGCACCCGCATCGCGCTCATCGTCGCCTTTGTCGCGGCTGGCCTCGCGGCTCTGGTCGGCACGACGCTCGGCCTGCTGGCCGGCTGGTATCGAGGCTGGGTCGATCTGGTCATCTCACGGCTGGTCGATATCTGGATGGCGTTCCCGCCCGTGCTGCTGTCGATCCTGCTGGTCGCGGTGTTCGGCTCCGGCGTTCACTCGGTGATCGCCGCGATCGTCATCATCGACTGGACGCGCTTTTGCCGCGTCGTCCGCTCGGAAACCATGGCGCAGGCGAGCATGGATTATGTGACGGCCGCCCGTACGATCGGCTTTCCCCGCTTCCGCATCCTGATCAGCGAGATCCTGCCGAATGTCGCACCGGTGCTGATCGCACTCGTCAGCCTCGAAATGGGTATTGCGGTGATTGTCGAAGCCATCCTATCATTCGTCGGCCTGTCCGTCTCTTCCGATACTCCGACCTGGGGCGGTATGATCGCGCAGGGCCGGCAGATGGTCTACCAAGGCTGGTGGGTGTTGGTCGCGCCACTGGTGATGCTGTTCCTCACCGTCCTTGCCTTCAACCAGCTCGGCGATGGATTGCGCCGCGCGCTCGACCCGATGATGCGCCGATGACCGAGCCGCTTCTTTTCATATCCGGTCTATCGGCTGTCTCGGATCGCGACGGTGGTTCGCCCATCCTGCGCGACGTGGCGCTGACGCTGGAACGCGGGGAAGTGCGTGGCCTGGTTGGCGAAAGCGGCGCGGGAAAGTCGACCATCGCCAAGGCGCTGCTCGGAATCCTGCCGCGCACGGTCCGTGTCACCGGCGGCACGATCCGCTTCGAGGGCCGGGATCTGCTGACACTGCCGGCACCAGCGCTGCGCGACATCATGGGCTCCGAGATATCGCTGATCCCGCAGGACCCGCAGACGGCGCTCAATCCCGGCCGGAGGATAGAGGTTCAGTTGACCGACGGCCTGCGGCTCCGGCGCGGCATGTCGGCGAAGGCGGCGCATGCCCGCGCGCTGGCGCTGCTGGAGGAAGTCCACATCCGCGATCCCCTCCGCGTACTGCGCGCCTATCCGCACGAACTGTCGGGCGGAATGCGCCAGCGCGTGCTGATTGCGGCGGCCTTTGCGCTGAAGCCGAAGCTGGTGATCGCCGACGAGCCGACCACGGCGCTCGACGTCACCGTCCAGAAGCAGATCCTGCGGCTGATCCGTGGCATGCAGCGCGCGCACGGAACCGGCGTGGTCTTCGTGACCCACGATCTGGGTGTCGTGGCCCAGATCTGCGACAGCGTTACATTGCTCTATGCCGGCAAGGTGATCGAACAGGGAAGCACCGCCGATGTGCTGCAGCGGCCGAAGCACGCCTACACTAGGGCGTTGATAGCGGCCGGGCCGCGCTACGACCGGCCGAATGCCGGGCTTGAACCCGTACCACAATCGGTGTTCGAACAACTGCGCGCCGAGATCGGGATCAAGTGATGGCGGATGATCTTCTGACAGCACGCGGGATAGAGGTGACCTACGGTGCCGGAGGCCTTTTCGGCAGTCGCGGCCACAAGGTCCTGCATGGCGTCGACATTTCGATCAGGCGTGGCGAAACAATCGGCATCGTCGGGGAATCCGGCTCCGGCAAGACCACCCTCGGACGCGCCTTGCTCCGCCTCGTGGAGGTTTCAGCCGGCGAACTGCGCTTCGATGGCCAGGACATCACCCGCCTGCCGGAGGGTGAAATGCGGCCGCTCCGCCGGCGAATGCAGATGATCTTTCAGGACCCGATGGCGTCGCTCAATCCGCGCCATTCGGTGCGCCGCATCCTGGTCGAACCGGTACTGCTGCACAGGCTCGCAGCCAATCCCCACGACGCCGAAGCCCGCGTGCTGAAAATTCTCGATCGCTTCAAACTGCCGAAGGAAGTGCTGGACCGCAACCCGCATGAGCTGTCCGGCGGCCAGCGACAGCGCGTCGGTATTGCCCGCGCCGCACTTTTGGAACCGGATTTTGTGCTCGCCGACGAAATCGTCTCGGGCCTGGATGTCTCGACACAGGCACAGGTGCTCAATCTGCTCAGGGACCTGTCACGCGACATGGGGCTGGCCATGGCCTTCATCAGCCATGACCTTTCGGTCATCCGCGCCGTCTGTGACCGCGTCTATGTCCTGCAATTCGGCAAGATGGTCGAGGAAGGCCCGTGCGAACAGGTATTTTCCTCGCCGCAGTCTGATTACACGCGCACGCTGCTGGATGCGATTCCCCTGCCCGAGATCGATCCCGGCTGGCTGGATCGCAAGAGCGCGATCGAGGATGCAGCGTCAGTCTAGTGCCCGCCGTTCGCGATTGGGCGGAGTGAAACGACCCCAAAAGACTTCAACGCCGGACCAAACTGAAGAAGAGAAACAACGATATCGGGCCATCCACATTGCATCGCCTTTCACGGCGATGATATCGCGCCCGCCAATGGCCATCTCGACAATGGGGAACGCGACCAGATTGCCGAGGCCCAAGAATCCGTCGTAATAAACGTCCCTAAGCCACTGGGCTCGCGACAATTTTCGCGCACACGTCCTTTCACCAGAGCCGCAGCAGGGTTTCCGGCAACATATCTACCCGGCATTACATTCAACATAACTAATCGTTTTAATACAGATACTTGCATAAAACTTCTGACAAAATGGATGGGAGGTTCATTTTTCACCCGCCGGCTACAGCGCCGGGCTTCGCCGTTCAACGTTACGGATGCCGATGCATCGAGCCACCCGCGCGTCCGAGTCGTCAATACCGGTCAACAATTCCAGCATGCGCTTAAAGACTGCTTTCTCAGGGCGGAATTGCGGAAATCCATGCTTTCTGAACCGTGAATTGTCATCCAACTGTCACCAATCTGACACCGCAGCTTTAATATGCGGCATTAGACCGTCCGCAGTTACGCAAAAATAATAAGGGTTGGCACGAATGTTCGAATTCAGGAATGTCACGCGACAGTTCGGCGCGAAAATCGCAGTCGACAATGTAACGCTGAATATTCCAGCCGGCCAGATGGTCGGCATCATTGGTCGCTCTGGAGCCGGAAAGTCTACATTTTTGCGCATGGTCAATCGGCTTGCGAGTCCGTCATCGGGATCAATCGTGTTTGCCGGCCGCGATGTAACCAAGCTCAAAGGTGCCGATCTTCGCCGCTGGCAGCGGGACTGCGCCATGATTTTCCAGCAATTCAATCTCGTGCCGCGCCTTGATGTTATGACGAATGTCATGCTCGGACGGTTGAACCATCGCTCGACATTGACCAGCATGCTTGGCCTGTTCACCCGCGAGGAGCGCATCATGGCGATCGCTGCGCTTGAGCGGCTCGGTATCGAGCAGGCAGCCCTGCAGCCAGCCGGCACCCTTTCTGGCGGCCAGCAGCAGCGCGTTGCGATTGCCCGTGCGCTTCTGCAGGAACCGAAGGTCCTGCTCGCCGACGAGCCGATCGCTTCGCTCGATCCGCTGAATGCCAAAATCGTCATGGATGCGCTCCGCGACATCAACGAACGCGAAGGTATTACCGTCATCACCAATCTGCATACGCTCGACACCGCACGCAACTATTGCGAACGCATTGTCGGCATGGCCGGCGGCCGCGTGGTGTTTGATGGCAAGCCGGAAGACCTGAACGCCGACGCCGTCAGGACGATCTACGGCACCGACAAGGATGGCGCGGGCATCGATGAATCGATGACCTCGACGGCCATCAACATTTCCGCCCTGAGTGCGGCAAACCAATCCGCCCGCGTTCAACCGCTGGCTCTGGCCGGCCTGTAAGAGAACGGCTGTGATCGACCGCCCGCGTCAAGGGCAACTTCTTCATAACAGCAATACGACCGGGTACCGGTCAACCAGGAGAGAACCCATGTTGAAGAAAGCACTCTTTGCGGCTACTGCGCTGTTTGCGCTGGCCGGCACAGCCCATGCTGCCGATATCAAGGAATTCCGTGTCGGCATTATGGGCGGCGAGAACGAAGCCGACCGCCTTCGCAACTTTGCTTGCCTTCAGGACCATCTGAAGAAGGAGTTCGGCTTCGAAAAGGTTTCGCTCTTCCCGGCCGCCGACTATGACGGCGTTATCCAGGGCCTGCTCGGCGGCACGCTCGACTTCGCCGAACTCGGCGCTTCCGGCTATGCCAACGTCTACATCAAGGATCCGAAGGCCGTTACGCCGATCCTGACGACGCAGCAGAAGGACGGCTCGACCGGCTATTACTCGATCGGTCTCGCCCTGAAATCCTCCGGCATCAAGACGATCATGGACGCCAAGGGCAAGAAGCTCGGCTACGCCGACCCGGATTCGACCTCTGGCTACCTCGTCCCGCTGACCCAGATTCCGAAGACCACCGGCATGGCCAACGACAAGTTCTTCGCCGCCACGCAGTTCAACGGCGGCCATGAGAACAACCTGCTCGCCGCTTATGACGGCAAGGTCGATGTTGCAGTGGACGATTCCTCGGGCATTGGCGATTTCAAGGACGGATACACCTCCGGCACATTCCACAAGGAAGTCGACAAGGGTGCCGTCGACCCGAACAAGCTGGTTGAAGTCTGGCGCTCGCCGCTGATCCCGAACGGCCCGCTCGTCGTTCGCAACGCGCTCGGCGAAGAGTGGCAGAAGAAGCTCGCTGCCTTCTTCACCGCACTGCCGGCGAAGGACTACAAGTGCTTCACCGCCATCGAAGGCGGCGATTTCCAGGGCTACGCTCCAGTCAAGCACGAGTTCTACAACGCCATCGTCGACGTTCGCAGGCAGGCCATCGGCGGCTGATCAGTTCGAATTCATATCGGGGCGGCTGGCAACAGCCGCCCTTTCTTGTGACAATTCATAGGCGGGGCGCTGATGACTATTGCCGATACACAGCCACAGTTACAGGGCAACACGCGGGAAATCGTCAATGCCTGGGACAAGATGATCGCCAGGCGACGTCTCTATACCATCCTTGGCCTGGCCATCCTGCTCGCGGCCTTCATCGGCTCCGTCCGTTTCGCTGACGAGGCCAACGCCGGCCACTTCTTCGAGCGCCTGCCGCATCTGTTCGACTTCCTGAGTTGGCTGATCCCCAAGGACTGGAACGACGTCTGGCGCGCTTTGTTCGACATTGCCAGCGTACACGACAATGGCGGCGAGGAATTCAACTTCGCCAAGGGTCGCGTCTATGTGTGGGGCGATTTCTACGTTCCCGAATATTTCGAATTGATGATCACCACCATCAACGTGGCGCTGGTCTCGACGCTCGTCGGATTTCTGATCGCCACGCCCCTTTGTTTCGTCGCCGCGCGAAACATGACAAGCCTCTACCTGCCGCGCGTGATCACCAAGCGCATACTTGAGATTCTGCGCGCCTTTCCCGAGATTGTCATCGCCGGATTGTTTGCTGCCATCCTCTCCGTCGGTCCGGTTGCGGCCATCATCGCTGTCAGCCTCCATACGACCGGCGCGCTCGGCAAGCTTTTCTACGAGGTCGTCGAGAACATCGACATGAAGCCGACCGAGGGCATAAGGGCCGTCGGCGCAAACTGGCTCGAACGCATCCGCTTCTCCGCAATTCCCCAGGTGCTGCCGAACTTCATGTCCTATGCGCTGCTGCGCCTGGAGATCAACGTGCGCGCCTCGACCATCATTGGTGCTGTCGGCGGTGGCGGTATCGGTGAAGAACTGAAGCTTTCCATCTCGCGCGGCTTCGGTGCCAAGACCACCGCCCTTGTCCTGCTTCTGTTTGTGACGATCGTCGTGGTTGATCAATTCTCCGCATGGTTGCGTCGGCGTCTTGTCGGCGAGCACGCTTTTCTTCTGCAACATTGAGGCTCGCCATGGCTACGATCCACGCAATCCAAATGCAGGAAATCGAAGCGCGCTATCCGCAGCTTCTCTATCGCTCCCCGCGGCAACGGTTTGGCGGGCTGCTGATGGTAATCGGTACGCTGCTTTACGCCATCTACGCCAGTTGGTTCTTCGATCTGCCGAAGCTTGTCGCTGAAGCTCACTGGGAGCGCTTCGGCATCTATATGATCCAATGGGTCAGCTATGACGTGCAGCCGGAGTTCCGTATCGAGGACGACGGCTCTGTCATGGTGCATTACTCACGGTTTTCGGTGCTCGGCGACAACCCGCATCCGGACTGGATCAAAGAAAATGCCGATCACAGCTACAGCGTCAATGTTGGCGGCACGCTGACCATCAGCAAGTCCATGACCACCGTCCACGCCCATGGCATCGATGTTCCCGTCGATGTCACCAGCGGAGCGCCAAAGGTCGTTGGCCCGGTTCCCAGCTGGATGATGGTCTATCCCGACACCGTGCTCGCCGACCTCGGACTGGCTGGCGACGTCAGCATCGACGTCGATCGTGTCAAGGTCCGTAAGCGCTTCTTCGGCTGGGCCAACTTTATCTTTGATACCCAGTCGCCGTTTTTCGGCAAGACGACCGGCGAGGTGGTGAGCCTGATTGCGTCTGGTCCCCGGATCGATCCCGACCAGTCCAACCTGTCGCTCGCCATGGACAATATCTGGAACAACAACGCCTGGCAGCACGGCGATGTCTGGACGAAGCTGTTTGAAACCGTCATCATGGCCTTCCTCGGAACGCTTCTCGGTGCGATCGCAGCCTTCCCGCTCGCCTTCATCGCGGCGCGCAACATCTCGCCGAACAGGTTGCTCAATCAGGTGTTGAAGCGGTTCTTCGACTTCCTTCGCTCGGTCGACATGTTGATCTGGGCATTGTTTCTGACCCGTGCCTTCGGCCCTGGCCCGCTGGCCGGCAGCGGTGCGATTTTCCTCACGGAAACCGGGACGCTCGGCAAGCTCTATTCCGAGGGCCTGGAGAACATCGACAACAAGCCGCGCGAAGGGGTGCGCTCGGTCGGCGCGCCACCGATTGCCGTGCAGCGTTACGGCGTCGTGCCGCAGATCATTCCCGTGATCGTCAGCCAGACTCTCTACCAGTGGGAATCGAATGTACGCGGTGCGACCATTATCGGTGCGGTCGGCGCCGGTGGCATCGGCCTCAAGCTCTGGGAGGCGATGCGGACAAATTCGAACTGGGAAAATGTCGCCTATATGGTGGTGTTGATCTTCCTCGTCGTCTATACATTCGACAATCTGTCAAGTTTTCTCAGATCAAAATTGATAGGCCCGACTTCACGTTAATGTCACAAAACGAAGGTAGAGCAACGGCTTCTTGAATGGGTCGGGCTCTTCTTTGAGTCCCATCGGATGCTCGTCAATGCGCTACGCAATTTATTTCACACCTCCCGAGAATGATCCGCTTTCGGTTCACGCCGCAAACTGGCTTGGTCGCGATGCATTTCGGTATCAGACCATCCGGCAACAGCCTGTGGAAGGATTCAGCCCGGAAGAGATCACCTCGCTGACGGACGATCCGCGTCGCTACGGTTTTCACGCTACGCTGAAGGCGCCTTTCGAACTGGCCGCCGAACACAGCGAAACCGAGCTTCTCGATGCTTTCCACGCATTTGCGGCCGTCATCCAGGCTTTTGAGATCGACATAACTCTCGGGCAACTCGGCCCGTTCTTCGCGCTCGTGCCGGCCACCCCGAATGGGGCGCTGCAGGCTTTTGCCGATGCCTGCGTCGAGCATTTTGAGCCGTTCCGCGCGCCACTGTCGGATGCCGACATCGCCCGCCGCAAGCCGGATAAGCTGTCCGTGGGTGAACGCGACAATCTCACGCAATGGGGTTACCCCTATGTGTTCGAGGATTTCCGCTTTCACATGACACTGACCGGCCCCGTTCCAGCGGAACGTCAGCAACCGATGAAGGCGGTGCTCGGCCCGGCTTTTGCATCCTTCATCGATCGGCCGCTGGCCATTTCGCATATCGCCCTGTTTGTCGAACCCGAGCGCGGAGCACCTTTCGTAATGAAAAGGATAGCCCCGCTCCGCCCGCTGTCCCAAAGGAAAACTGCCTGAAATGCCCAACGAATCTGTGTTCAGAAATGCCCGTATCGTCCTCGATGATGAGATTGTAGACGGCTCGATTGTCATTCGCGACGGCAAGATCGCCGATATCGCCAACGGAAATTCCGGTGTCGGCGACGATTTCGAAGGCGATTACCTGATGCCGGGACTGATCGAACTGCACACCGACCATCTGGAAAGCCATTATTCTCCCCGCCCCGGCGTCCGCTGGGGCAAGATCGCGGCGATCCAGGCGCATGATGCCCAGGTAGCGGCTTCCGGCATCACCACCGTGTTCGATTGCCTGCGTATGGGTTCGGATGACGACGGCGGATTTGCGACCGGCGAAATGAGGGACATGGCGGACGCACTGGCGACCGCGGGCCGCGAAAACCGGCTCAAGGCCGAACACCTGATCCATCTGCGCTGCGAAGTCTCTGCCGCCGACGTCATCGAGCATTTCGAGACGTTCGAAAACGATCCTCAGGTCCGGCTTGTATCGATGATGGACCATGCGCCGGGTCAGCGCCAGTTCCAGACCATGGAACAGTATACGCTCTACCACAAGAACAAGCGCGGCATGTCGGACGAAGTATTCACGAACTACGTCAATCGCCGCCAGCAGCTGTCGAAACTCTATGCCACCAAGCATCGCGACATCATCGCCGCGTTCTGCAACCAGCACGGCATTGCCGTCGCCTCCCATGACGATGCGACGCTGGAACATGTCGATGAGGCCATCACGTACGGCGTACGGCTTGCCGAATTCCCAACCAGCCATGAAGCCGCCCGTGCCTCGCATCAGGCGGGCATGAGCGTGCTGATGGGCGCGCCCAATATCGTCCGCGGCAAATCGCATTCAGGCAATATCTCGGCCAAGGATCTCGCCGATCAGGGGATTCTCGACGTGCTGTCGTCGGACTATGTACCGTTCAGCCTGATCTGTGCGCCCTTTGTGCTCGCGGATAGCGGTCTGCCGCTCGAAAAGGCGATTGCCATGGTGACATCGACGCCGGCGCGGACTGTCGGCCTCGACGATCGCGGTCGCATCGCATCGGGCCTGCGCGCCGATCTTGCCCGCATTCATCGCAAGGAAGGTGTTCCAGTCGTCCGTTCCGTGTGGCGCGAAGGACAGCGGGTCATATGAGCGCCAAAGGCGAAATTCATGGCACGATGATCATCGTCGTCGGGCCGAGCGGCGCCGGCAAGGACAGTGTAATCGATTTCGCGTGGCAACACCTAGGCGACGATCCGGATATCGGTTTCGTGCGCCGATTCATCACCCGCGATGCCGATGCCGGCAATGAGGATCATCACGCCGTCTCCATCGAGAAATTCGACGAGATGCGGCAGGCCGGCCGTTTTGCGGTTCACTGGGGTGCACATGGCCTGCACTATGGTATCCCCGCCGACACTGTCGATAAGATCGAGGCGGGGAAAACCCTGATTGCCAACGGCTCGCGCGCCGCGATTCCGGAATTCCTCAAGGCCTATCCGAATGTCCTGGTGATCACTATCACTGCCGATCCGGAGATCATCGCCGAACGCCTCAGGACCCGGGGCCGTGAGGATGACGTGAGCATTTCCCAAAGGCTCGCCCGATCGCTACAGGAATGGACGATCGATTGCCGGCATCTGGTGATCGACAACAGCGGAACGCTCGAAACCGCTGGAGCCGAGTTCGTCAGAGCAATCCTGGCAACAACAGGGCAAGGGGCCACAGACAATCCCTGAGGATCTGTTTGAGCGGCATCCAAGGAAAAAATGAAGGGCGAGGTTTTCACCTCGCCCTTATTCATTGAAAAATGGCGACCTCAGTCTTCCTTCCGGGCCGGCTTGCGCTTCGGCTTGGTCGGAGCTTCTGCAGCCACCGGCTCGACAGCGGCCTCGATAGTTTCGAGCTTACCCTTCCGCGACTTGGCCGAAGGTGCTGCTGCCGTTGCAGCAACTTCCGCCTCGTCCTTGGGCTTTACCGGCGCCGTGGCCGACAACGTCTCCAGCACGATGCCGGTCTTGCCGTCATCTTTCTTGCCGACAGCAACGCGAACGATGCCGCCCTTCTTCAGCTTGCCGAACAGGATCTCCTCGGCAAGCGGCTTCTTGATATTCTCCTGGATCACCCGGCCAAGCGGACGCGCACCCATTTTCTCGTCATAGCCCTTCTCGGCGAGCCATGTGGTGGCTTCGTCTGTCAGTTCGAACGTGACGTGACGCTCGGCAAGCTGCGATTCAAGCTGCAGCACGAACTTCTGCACGACCTTGTGGACCACCGTCATTGGCAGCGAGCCGAACGGAATGATCGCATCGAGACGATTGCGGAACTCCGGCGTGAACAGCTTGGTGATGGCCTCGAGATCGTCGCCTTCGCGCTTGGAAGACCCGAAACCGATCGCGGACTTGGCCATGTCCTGCGCACCAGCATTTGTGGTCATGATCAGGATCACGTTGCGGAAATCGATCTTCTTGCCGTTGTTGTCGGTGAGCGAGCCGTTGTCCATCACCTGCAACAGGATGTTGTAGATATCCGGATGGGCCTTCTCGATCTCGTCGAGCAACAGCACGCAATAGGGATGCTGATCCACCTGGTCGGAGAGCAATCCGCCCTGGTCGAAACCGACATAGCCCGGAGGTGCCCCGATCAGGCGCGAGACCGTGTGCCGCTCCATATATTCCGACATGTCGAAGCGCAGAAGCTCGACGCCAAGCGATGAAGCAAGCTGTTTGGCAGCTTCGGTCTTGCCGACGCCGGTCGGGCCCGAGAACAGATAGGAACCGATCGGCTTGTTGGGTTCGCGAAGTCCCGCACGCGCCAGTTTGATCGACGACGTCAGTGCTTCGATGGCGATTTCCTGGCCGTAGACCACCGAACGAAGTTCGGTTTCGAGGTTCGACAGTAGTTCCTCGTCGTCACGCGAAATAGTCTTCGGCGGGATCCGAGCCATGGTCGCGACCGTCGCCTCGATCTCTTTTTCAGTGATCAGCTTGCGGCGCTTGGAGACCGGCAGCAGCATCTGCGAAGCACCGGTCTCGTCGATCACGTCAATCGCCTTGTCCGGCAGCTTGCGGTCGGTGATATAGCGGGCCGACAGTTCCACCGCCGCCTTGATGGCGTCGTTGGAATAGCGCAGATGATGGAACTCCTCGAAATAGGGCTTCAGGCCCTTGATGATCTCGATGGCGTCATCGATGTTCGGCTCGTTGACGTCGATCTTCTGGAAACGGCGGACGAGCGCCCGGTCCTTTTCGAAGAACTGGCGATATTCCTTGTAGGTGGTCGACCCTATGCAACGGATCGCACCGGAGGACAGCGCCGGCTTCAAGAGGTTAGAGGCATCCATCGCCCCGCCGGAGGTGGCACCCGCGCCGATGACCGTATGGATCTCGTCGATGAACAGAACGGCGCCCGGGAAATCCTCAAGTTCCTTGACGACCTGCTTCAAGCGCTCTTCGAAATCGCCGCGGTAACGCGTGCCGGCCAGCAATGTGCCCATATCCAGCGAGAATATCGTCGCATTGAGCAATGCTTCCGGCACCTGCTTTTCGACGATACGCTTGGCGAGGCCTTCGGCGATTGCCGTCTTGCCGACGCCGGGATCACCGACATAGAGCGGGTTGTTCTTGGAGCGGCGGCAGAGGATCTGGATCGTCCTGTTGACTTCGGAATGACGGCCGATCAGCGGATCGATCCGGCCGTTTCTCGCCTTCTCATTCAGGTTGACGCAATAGGCCTTCAGCGCGTCGAGCGGCTTCTTCTGGCCATCCTCCGTCTCCTTGGCGGGCTTGGCTTCCTGCTCGCTCTCATCCGCGGCACCCTTCGGCGCACGCGTCTCGGTCGCACCGGGGCGCTTGGCGATACCATGAGAGATGTAATTGACCGCGTCATAGCGGGTCATATCCTGCTCCTGCAGGAAATAGGCGGCGTGGCTTTCACGCTCGGCGAAGATCGCCACCAGAACGTTGGCACCGGTCACTTCTTCCCGTCCGGACGATTGAACATGGATCACCGCGCGCTGTATGACGCGCTGGAAACCGGATGTCGGCTTGGAATCCTCGTCATAGCCGGTAGCGAGATTGGCGAGGTCGTTGTCGACATAGTCGCTGACCGCCTTTTTCAGCTTGTCGAGATCGACGTTGCAGGCGCGCATGACGGCGGCCGCATCATTGTCGTCGATCAACGACAGAAGCAGGTGTTCCAGGGTTGCGTATTCGTGGCGGCGTTCGTTGGCGAGAGTCAGTGCCCGATGAAGGGCCTTTTCCAGGCTTGATGAGAATGTGGGCACGATCAGGACCTCATTTCTTTTCCATAACGCATTGAAGCGGATGTTGATTCTCGCGGGCAAAATCCATGACTTGCATGACCTTGGTTTCCGCGACCTCATAAGTATAGGTGCCGCATTCACCCACACCGTGATTGTGGACTTGCAGCATGATCCTCGTTGCAGCCTCCCGGTCCTTCTGGAAAAAGCGCTCCAGTATATGGATAACGAATTCCATGGGGGTATAGTCGTCATTCAACAACAAGACGCGATAGAGAGCCGGTTTCTTCACTTTCGGCTGAACACGCGTGATCACAGATGTGCCACGGCTGCCGGAAGATCCACCCCGTTCCTCGTCGCCCTGCATGCGGAATGCGTA
>JAQGJP010000096.1 GCA_028290545.1 Rhizobium sp.
ATACAGGCTCTCGGCGATACCCTCGCGGCGACACAGAGCCGCAATACTCTCCTCGCCACGCAGGCCCTCCAGCACGATGCGGATTTTGTCCTCGGCGGAATGATGCTTGCGCGTCGCACGCCGGATACGGTCGCGGCCGCCATGCTGTCAGTTTCGCTGTCAACGCCCAGCTCACACCATGGTGTGCTTATATCCGCGATGCTGATTATTCTTGTTCTGCTTTGGATCGAGGCACGTCGCTATCGGTTTTTCGATGTTTATCGCAGCCGCGTGCGGCAGTTCGAGCGGCATTACTTTGCCCAGATCTTCTCACCTCAGCCGGACTTTGCCTCCAACTGGCTGCTCATTCTCGGCGAGATCCTCCGGTCACCGAAATTCCTCATCACGAGGCGGATCGCATTCGCCCGTCGCCTACAAAGAAACTACATTCATATCTTGCTGATACTGCTGCTCGCCTGGATACTGAAAATCTCAACGCCCAATCTACAGGACGAAGACTCTCATCGAGAATTCACAGCCTCGGTCCTTGAGGCGGTCAACGACGCTGCACTTGGTCCATTGCCGGGGTATGTCGTTGTTGGCTTCGTCGCGACTCTATGTGGTTCTAGTCGCCGCTGCCGTGGTTACAAGAGATGAAGAAGGCGAACTGGCCATTGGGGATGTCCACGTCTAACTGGACGTCTTTTGCCGCAACGTTGAACGCAAACGCAGTGCGGCTATCAAGAATTTACACCTCAGTAACGGCACTCACGAATTTCCTGACTGCGCTCGACGTCAGCAGGATCTTGACGGGACTGGAACCTTCGACCAGTTGGGTTGATTGACACCAAGATTCTGAATATCCTCCATAGCCCCAGAAATGGCGGTATATCAATATGTTGCATATGAGGGTACAAAAATCGATCCTGGCCGGAAATTCAGGAATTTCGGGACAAACCCCTCAAAGGCTAGCGGATTTTCCCTGACTCCTCTCGCCATCAAAGGAACGAGCAGAGCAGGTGCGTTTCGGGTATAGGTAGCTGCACCTAATCCTGTCTGGAAGTGCCCAATATGACCGACATGACTGACATCGCTGCATCGAAAGCACTCCAGATTGCCGTTGCCGACCAGATCGGTGAGATCGGTATTCTTCTGAACGAAGCAATAAGTGAGGTAGTATCAACTTCCATCAATTGGCATGAGACGATAGCGGCGATGCGCGGCGAGATTTGCCAAAGGGCTGCAGATCTCGCATGCAAGGTTGACGTTGGACCCGAGCGGGAATTTGTTCATGCCGAGGTGCACAAACAGGTTCAAATTCTGTTTGACGAAATATTGACAGTGATCGACAACTGGGCGCTCCGGGTTAAGTCTCCGGAGCCTTCGAAATCCGGCGCGCCCAACCTGCACTGAGCAGTCAAGCACGTCCGTTTCTATCCTGACACCGAACCCGTTGCATAAAATCAAGAATTTCGGGATGGCAAAGCGCTATTGCGTTTCAATCCGATAAATGTTCCGAAAACCACGTGCGAAACTCATGAGCACTTCTGTTCACAAAACGACCCAGACCGTGTGAAAACTACGCGATGCCGCGGAGTGCGAAAATATTGAGAGCCGTGATTAGGGTCGTTGCGGCAGGTCTGCCAGTTTACAGAATCGGACCCTAGTGGGGAGATGGTTGGCATGGATTGATCGCTGCAGGTTCAGGCTGACCGCCCGGTTACGTTCGGGTTGCTGCGATCAGGCCTTGGACGCCCACGAGAGTGATTGCCCTGCGGATATTATAGGCCAGCGCCGTCAGGCAGAGCTTCAGCATGTCTGCCGGATCATAGCCGGGCCGGCCTGTTTGCTTGGCGGCAGCACGGACAAACCCTGTCCCCTGCAAATCCAGTCCATCAACAAAAGCATCGATAAATCGGACAGGGTTGTCCATCCCGACATAATCTTCCACCGCCTCCGGCAAAAGCAGCATTTGCGAGCGATCTGATCCTGAAATGTGTGCCATACCGAAATATACCACCACAGCATATTCCCTGGAATCCCATACGCCGAGGTTTCCACACAGTCTGGGTCGTTTTCCTTACACGTAGACCGCCCGGCGATCGCCCCGTCACCTCACAGCAGGAAATAACCGGCTTTGAGCGTCATGGCGTCATCAAGATGGATGATGAAATCGATCTTCTTGTCGCCATCGGTATCGCCGTGGATATAGGTATCGCTGCCCGTCTTCTCATAGCGCAGCTCGCCGGCATGGCCCGAGAATTTGTCGGTGCCGATGAAGTCGAATTTCTGGTTGCCACCCTTGGCCTCGTTGGCGTCGATCAGGTGCAGGTCGATGTGGTCGCCCTGCTTGCCGCTGATGTCGAGGATCGTGTCGGCCTTGGCTTTCGACGCAACGGTGTCGCCGAGGGCGAAGACGAAGGTGTCTGCGCCGGTGCCGCCGGTGAGATGGTCCGTGCCGATGCCGCCGGTGATGGCATCCTTGCCCGACCCGCCGCCGATCGTGTCGTTGCCATTCAAGCCATAGAGCCGGTTGTCGCCGCTGTTGCCGTTCAGCGTGTTGGCGAATGCATTGCCGGTGCCCTTGAGATCGGACGTCCCGGTCAGTGTCAGCTTTTCGACATCGTTGCCCAGCGTGTAGCTGATGCTGGACTTGACCGTATCTGTGCCGCCGCTGCTGGTCTCGTTGACCGTATCGCCGGAATTCTGAACGAGGTAGACATCATTGCCGGTGCCCCCGATCATGGTGTCGGCACCCGTGCCGCCATCGAGCGTGTCATTGCCCGCGCCGCCATACAGATAGTCGTTACCCGACCCGCCGACGAGGCTGTCGTCGCCGTCATAACCATACAGATCATCGACACCATCTCCGCCACCGAGCGTGTTGGCACCGTCATTGCCATTAATGGCATTGCCGAGATCGTAGCCGGTGCCGTCGATGTCGTCCGTTCCGGTCCGTTCCAGGTATTCGACGAAGGCACCGAGCGTGTAGGTGATCGACGAGTTGACCATATCGCCGCCTTCGCCATCGAGCTCAGTAACCACATCGCCGGCATTATCGACATAATAATAATCGTCACCGGTTCCGCCGGTCATGGTGTCGGCACCCGCGCCGCCGTCGAGAGTATTGGCATCGTCATTGCCGATGATGGTATTGCCGAGATCATTTCCGGTGCCGTCGATCTCACCCGTGCCCGTCAGGGTCAGGTTTTCGACGAAGTCACCGAGCGTGTAGGTGATCGGCGAATTGACCGTATCGGTGCCTTCGCCATCGAGTTCGGTCACGATATCGCCGGCATCATCGACGATATAGGTGTCGTCGCCAGCGCCGCCGTATAAATAGTCGTCTCCGGATCCACCGTTGAGCGTATAGTGTCGGTGAGAACTGCGATAGTGGGGAAATGACCTCATACGTGCAAGATGCGTGGCCACACCAAGTGGTGCGCCTGCTGTCCGATGCGATTATAGGGAAGGGGTCTGTCATCTCTGTGTCGCCCGCCGCTCGGGGCCGGAGGTGGCGGCCGACCTTTACGGTGATGCCTCGACACCATTGCCAAGCAAATCGTCACCATCAATCAGCACATGAACTCTATCGCAACGTCTTACCGGGAGCAGTCGGTCGGCTTGGCTGAGGTCAACACCGCCGTCAACCAGATGGATCAGGTGACGCAACAGAATGCCGCACTGGCCAGCGAAGCGAGCGACGGCGTCAGCTGATCACGCGTTTCGATCTTGGCAGAGCGGACAACAGGGCGCTCCGGGTAGCTTGAGAGAGTTCGTCTACTCTGACAGGCGATTGGAGGCAGGGCAGGGCATGCGAATGGCGAAAGCTGTCCGCATCTCTTCCCATGACAATGCGCTGATGCCAATCGCGGTAGCGGCATAATCGAGGTGAAATCCACTTAACGAAATGCCCCGAACTGTTCAGACAAACCGAGCCACCTCTGAGCGTTCGCATCTGCGGGAATGTGAGCCTTTCGGAGCCAATCTAGGACCCCGGCACGTTCAATTGGGCGTCAGCTATTGACGCCGCGGAGCATAAAGCTGCCAGTCTTCTTCCGGCCCCTCAACGGAAATGATTTCCGCTTTGCGTCCCCTTTGCCGACATAGAAGACATTGTCGCCTTTGCCCGAAAGCAGCCATCGCGTTGGTTAGACGCCGAGCCCTAGACTAACTCCAGACATGGCATTCTTCCTTCTTTGAGCGATATCGGCGCGAGAAATCGCCTTAAACCATCAACATGAATGCATGCAGACCTCTAAGCCGTCGACTAAAATGTTGGCTCGATCGCGAGTCGTGAAGGTGAACTTGTAGGGTTCCTCCATCACGTCGACGAGCCGCTCTTAGTAGCTCGACGGCATATTCGAGCAGCCGCGGACTTGCACGGTGCAAGCTTCCCAGGTTTCGCGGTGCGCCCGGCAAGCTCGCATTTAGGCGAGTCCCAATCGGACCCAATCGGCCGATTCGAGCGCATAGGGGGCGAACAGGAAATCGCGAATCGCCGAGATTTGGTCATTGCGCCAATCGACCAGCACGAAATACGCTGGCTTCTCCATCTTTCCGTTTTCGAAAACCAGCATGGCCGGACGGCCTTCGACCGCACCGAAAGAGAACCGCCATTTTGTTTCTTCGGCATAGCGCGTGAAATAGGGGACGATCTTGTCGCGTCCTTCCCATTTGAGCCGGTTCACCAGTTCAAGCTTCACGTCGTCGGCGAGCATGGCGCGGATCGCAGTGAAGTCGCCCATGCGGAACAGATCGACAAAGGCGGCCATCTTCTGCCGGGCCGCATCGGGCATTAGCGGCAGCCGCGTGTCCGTGGGCATTTGCACGAGTTGCCGCAGCGCCGAGCGGCCGCGTTGAAGCGCCGACTTAGCGGCCGCCGGCGTACAATCGGTGACGCTCGCGACCTCGTCGATCGAATGGCCGAGCACATCCTTGAGGATCACCGCGCAGCGCTGAAGCTCAGGCAGCCGCAGAAACGTCTGAAAGCTGACCGCGACGATGTCCGCTTCGGGCACTGGCGCTGCCTCCAAGTCTTCGGTAAGTGGAACGACCGTGTTCCGAGACCCGCGGCGAAGCAGGTCGAGGCTCGTATTGTGGGCGATGCGAAACAGCCAGCCCTCAAGATTGTCCACTCTGGCGCCCTCAGCTCGTGCGCTCAGCGCTTTGACGAGGGTATCCTGCAATACGTCCTCGCCATCGACCGTCGATCCGGTCATGCGTGCGCAGTAACGATGAAGGCGTGGCCTAAGCGCGGTCAGCCGATCCTCGAATTCGTCGGTACTCATGTATCGAGACCTGCTCCACTCCCGCGCTGGTCCGCCAGGGATTGGACGGATATGTCGAGAAGAATCGTCGACAAGGCGGCCGGCTGCGACAGGAAGGGCGAATGGCTGCTTTCCAATGTGTGCGTGATCGTCGTGCCACCGATCGTGCCGTCAACCGCTGCGATCATGTAATCCTGACCGGTCAACGGAACCGCACAATCCTGCGTGGTGCGGATGTAATGGCGCGGCACGGAGCCGAATCTATCAGGCGTGATTTCGGATGGGGTTAGGGCGCCGCCGTTCGGTTCGTCGCAGTGCAACTGCGAAGCCGCCTGGGCAAAGTCAGCTTCGGTCACGTCCGCATAAAAAGACGCTTTTAGTAGTGACCTGTAAGCCTCGTCGGCTGGTCCGGGGTTAATCCTGGTCGCGCCGATCGCGGCAGGGTCCCCCACGAACAGTCCAGGCGACAGAGCCGAGGACATGGCTTCATGCGGAACCATCGCGAGTAACGACAACCCATTCGGCACCATGAACCCGGCAATATAGACTACCGCGACAAGCAGTTCGGGCACTTGCTCAGCGACCGCTGAGATCGTCATCCCGCCAGCCGAGTGCCCGACCAAGATGACCTTGCCGTCGCTAAGCAACGCAGCTTCGTTCACCAACGCGATAACCGCTTGCGTCCGCTCGTCCTGCGTAACGCCGGTAATAGGCGAGGGCTCGGCGGCGAACGCGGCGAGGTCGAACGGGCGGGCACCAAGCGACTCCGGCGCTATCGTATTTGCCCCGGCGCCGGGAAGATCGAGCGTCAGCACCGTATAGCCTTGGGCTTCAAGTATCGGAGTAATCTTGTCCCAAATCGATTGGTTGTGCCAACCGCCGTGGACGAGGACATAAGCTGCTTTGGTCGTCGACATTGTCGATCCTTTTTCGTTCGATTTACGTTATTTTGCGGCTGGTACAGACGACCGCCGCGGATCGGCTCAGACTTCCCGAGTGTCGAAAGCGAAAATTTGGACACCCGTATCATCGGGGGCGTAAAGTTGGCGGTCCGCCGCAGTCGCTCGACCCTCCGGGCTGGCGAACGCCTTTTCCATTGCCTCAAGATCATCAAAGTACACGGTCCCGATCAGATAAACATCGGCTGGCCCGGCCAACACCGAAATAGGTCCGGAGCTGACCTCGTATTTCCTGAAACCTGGCATCGTCTTGGCTAGCGGTATGTGCGTCCCGAAATAGTGCTTTTCGAACGCTTCAACGTCAACCGGCTTTTTGTAGATGGCGATGAGCCCAGCCATTGCGGCTCTCCTTTTGTTACGGACGCACCAAGGACGAAACGGCGGGAGGAAACGGATCGCGGCTTTAGAAAAGTTTTTGAGAACGCATCCGGGTGAGTGGGGTACCCTCCCGGCTTCAACCCAACCCGTCAGGCCGCCGCTGCCAACGACGGTCTTCAGCGATGAGCGACCTCCAGCATAAGGTCGTGACGGCTGGCCATTAGTGCCTCCGGCCACCCAGCAGATGGGCCGGCCTTTTCTGGAACAGTTCGTCAGCAATGCGCCCTCATGTCGGCCGTTGAGGGCGGCTTCGCAGCTTCCTGAAAGCAGACCTTGCTGGCGATCATGCTGGAGGTCGTGGTTGCGCCGGCACTGGCTATTGCTCATCCTCTGCGCAAATGGCGGCAACAGCGTCAAGATCGGACATTAATCACCCATCATTGTACGACACCGGCCTTGCGTAGCCCCTCCATGACGAGCTCGAAATTGGCGGGGTTCTTGAAGGGCAAGACTTTGCGACGGTATTCCAAGGAGTAGGCGGGATTGACGCGCAGCACCTCTTGCCACGTCGCGCGAGCCTCTTCGAAACGGCCGAGGTGCCCGTAACAGGCGGCCAGAAGCGCGCGCGAGACATCGGTGACGGGGTTGCGGCTCACGCGCTGCAACAACAGTTCGACGGCCTCTTCGTACCTTCCCAGTTGAAACAAGGCCCAGGCCTGAAAGTGGAGAACGACATCCGGAAAGTACGGGTTCAGGACCCTCGCCCGATCGAAATAGGCGAGTGCCTCCTCGGATCTGCCTGAATAGAGAAGTGCCTCCCCGAGGCTGACCTGCCCTTCGGCGAAGTTCGGATTGAGGACTATCGCACGCTCGGCCTCGCTGATGGCTCCATCGTGCTGCCGCGAGTAAAGGTTGACCAGACCCAGCGCCCAGTGCGCCACGGGATCGCTATCATCCCGCGCTACCGCCAGCGTCGCAGCTTCTTCAGCTTGCTCGATCGAGCGCTGTGGCGACGCGCTCCACCGGTTCAGGTAGTCGAGCCCATGGGTAAGGGCGAGGAAGCCGTGCGCCGAGGCGAAGTTCGGGTCCAGTTCGACGGCACGTTGCAAAAGGTCGCGGGCATCGCTGTTCGTTTGCTTTGTCAACCGGTGCCACAGCTCCCGGCCACGCAGGAAGCAGTCATACGCCTCGGGGTGCCGGGTCTGCCCCGGCGCCAGTCTTTGCCGATCGCCCTCTGTCAGGTTGACCGCCAGCGCGCCGACGATCTGCTGCGTGACATCGTCCTGAACCGCGAATATGTCGGTCAGGTCGCGATCGAACCGCTCCGCCCATAGATGCCCGCCGGTGGTCGCGTCGATGAGCTGCGCGGTGATGCGTACCCTGTTCCCCGATTTGCGTACGCTGCCCTCAAGCACATGCCGCACGCCGAGCTTCGTGCCCACCTCCTGCACATGGACGTTCTTGCCCTTGAAAGTGAACGACGAATTGCGGGCGATGACAAAGAGCTGCGACAGCTTCGATAGCGCCGTGATGATGTCTTCCGAGATACCGTCGGCGAAGTAGTCCTGTTCGGCGTCACCGCTCATGTTGGCGAAGGGCAGGACGGCGATCGACAGCTTCGGCGACGCTGCCGTCGCCGGTTGGCTCGTCGCGGTTTCCGAGGTCGCGGCTGCCTTGGTCCCGGCGCTGCCGACTTGCAGCGAATAGACCCGGATCGGCTCGGCGATGTTCTTGAGCTGCGTGCTGCCGAGATCGCTGACCGAGAGGTCGAGCCTCGCCTTGACTTGGCGATAGGCATCCTCGGACAGGCAGATCGCGCCCGGGGCGGCGACGCCCTCCAAGCGCGAGGCGATGTTGACGCCGTCGCCCATCAGATCGCCGTCGCTTTCCTCGACGACGTCGCCCAGATGGATACCGATCCGGAACTCGATGCGGCGGTCCTGCGGTACGCCGTCATTGCGCTCCACCATACCGTTCTGCACCTCAATGGCGCAGCGCACGGCGTCCACCACGCTGCGGAACTCGACCAGCGCACCATCGCCGGTGCGCTTCACCACCCGGCCATGGTGCACGGCGATCGTCGGATCGATGAGATCGCTGCGCAGTGCCCGCAACCTCGCCAGGGTGCGGTCCTCGTCGGCGCCGGTAAGCCGGCTATACCCGACCACGTCCGCGGCCAGGATTGCAGCTAGCTTTCGGTTCTCGCTCATGGCGCCGTCTCCTCACTTCCACGATAGCAGGGAGATAGAGGGCAAGAAAGAACTTTTAGCCGCTGCTCAGAGCGATCTTGGTTGAGATCGAGTTGGCCATGGCTCATGTGGACGCAGCCGACGTTGTAGCCCCACGCAATGACTGCTCTGTCAGGCCCCGGCCGTTCGACGCGGTCGTTCCGAAAGCCCACTCAGGGTCAGGTCACGACGATGTCCGCGCCCACCCGAATGTCCGCTCTTTGAAGATCCGCAGCCTGAAGTTGCCAGTCCGCTTCCGGCCCCATACTTGTCGTTTGGGTGGTGGGATTGCAAAATGCCTCTTCCGGGCGGACATTTCCGTACCTGAAGCCGTATTTCACAGACAGCCTGGGACCAGGCTGCTGCATAGCCGAGGTAGTCCGAGTTTCAGAGAGCGGAAAATGGCGCGCGAAGAGCAGCAGAACAAATCCTTGGCGGCAAAGGCAGCATGGCCGCTGCTCGTTCTCACGGCTGCGCTGCAGGCGTATTCGGGTCTGCCGTACGTGGCGTACGTGTTCATGGGGGTGCTGAATCCGTCCTCCGGGCTCGGTGGATGGACAGCGGCCACGATGGGCGGGCTCCAGTCTGTTGCCGCCGCCGTCTCTTTCGTGCTGGCCGCTCGGCGCGATCTTCGCGGCGCTACCCTTGCAGTAGCCGGGAGCATGATGCTGGGCTGGCTTTCGACGCTGCCGTCCGTCGTTGAGCAAGGGCTCGACTTTCACGGCGACGACAAAGTTACCCCGGTCATCTTCGTCGTATCGCCCCTCATCGCAATTGCTGCGGCAACGCTTACATGGCGCAACGTCTATCCGATCGCGGCTGCCCTCATCGTGAGCGCGATGACCTCTGTCGGCATTTTGGTCGTCATCGCTTTCGCAGTCGTCATCGCGATGTACGGCTTCTAGAGCCCGACCGCTTCCCGGGCAATCTCCCGAATTATCTGAACAGCGTTATCGACTGGACTTCCTGCGTCGAACGAGCATTGCTGTCCACGCGGGCCAACGACGCGGCCCGGATGCACCACGCCCGCAATTTGCGGGCTTCCGTCAGTACAGGCGCTCGATTGGCTAGCACCTGAATTGCGACGGAGACGCATATGTCGATTATCACAGATATCGGAAAAACGGTTCGCAGCCGTATTGTTGGGGAGCGGGCTGACGCACCCAAAGGGCGCATAAAGTCGGAGAGTGCTGCGACGATGTCTCCTTCCGCCGAACCGACCAGGAGCCGCCTTCGCCACTCGGCGCCACGCAACGCGGGATCCGACAGCGGGGAGCAGCTGGCTCTGCTCAACAAACCGGCGAGACCTCTTCTCGCCAGGCTTCGGAGACAGCGGCTGTGCCTGAGGCGACGACCAAAAGCGACACGGTGCTGCATCTGCTGAGGCAACCCGATGGCGCGACGCTCATCGATCTCATGGCGGCAACGTCTTGGCAACGGCATTCGGTCCGCGGCTTTCTCTCGGGCACGGTCCGCAAGAAGCTTGGCCTCAATCTGGTCAGCGACACTATGGACGGTGGCGACCGGCGCTACCGGATCCCGTCCGTGACCGGGGCAGATGGTTCTGCGCCAATCGACGCTACGGTGCCGGACGGCCTGCCGTCGACTACTGACGCTGTTGATGCTCTGACTGGCACGGTGGTGTGCTGATGGCGCGGGCAACCATTGCAGAAAGGGTCGCCACACTCGGCGACCTATCTCGATCGGAACTGACGGATCTGTGGGTCAAACAGTATGGCGTCGCTCCGCCGCTGGGAATGCGACAGCCCCAACTGCTGCGCGCCGTCGCGTATCATCTTCAGGAGAAGCAGATCGGCGGACTTTCGCCCCTGGGCAAACGCCTCCTTAAAGCCGCTGTGAAACGGGTTTCACGACAGTCGAAGACTGCCGGTGAAGATGCGCCTGCTTTTGCTGCTGGGGTATCGAATGGGGCCACACAGGGCGAGGATACGTCGCCAACCGCTAAAGCACGCCGCTCGGCATCACCCTATGCCGTTGCCCTGCCTCGCTCTCGACTGATCCGGGAATGGAATGGCCGGCGCTATGTCGTCGAGGTCGTCAAGCAAGGCTTCATCATGGATGGCAAGACCTATCGATCACTGAGCGCTATCGCCTTGAGGATCACAGGCACACAGTGGTCCGGTCCGAGGTTCTTCGGGTTATGAGCGAGAACAAGAAACTCCGCTGCGCGATCTACACTCGCAAATCAAGCGAAGAGGGGCTCGATCAGGCCTTCAATTCGCTGGATGCCCAACGTGAAGCCTGTGCGGCTTATATCGCCTCGCAGGCCAGTCTTGGATGGCGATTGGTCCCGGAATATTATGACGATGGCGGGATATCGGGCGGCACTCTGGAGCGTCCCAGTATCCAGCGGCTGCTTCAGCATATCAAGGATGGCAAGATCGATGTGGTGGTCGTCTATAAGATCGACCGTCTCACCCGATCGCTGACGGATTTTGCCAAGCTATAGAAGTGTTCGACGGACACGCCGTCTCGTTCGTCTCCGTGACGCAGCAGTTCAACACCACGACATCGATGCGACGGCTGACCCTCAATGTGCTGTTGTCCTTCGCTCAGGCGTTTGGCATGTAAGCTGCCAGCCCTTCCCAAAACAACTCGCGGAACAAATCAAACGCATTTGAAAGCGCCGTCTGCCTCGGCGCTCATCGTTATTGGCTCGAATAAAAGTTAGTGGTCACGGAAATGGTGCGACAGAGACTGGCGGCCTGAAAAGCCAGAAAAGCCGAGAGACGAGTCGGAAAGTGGCCACTCAGATAGCCGAACCTGTCGCTAACCCACGGAAATGTCGCGTCTCTTTCGAGAGGTCCAAAATAAGAAGTTCATCGAGAGAAAATTTGGTGGAGCTAAGCGGGATCGAACCGCTGACCTCTTGCATGCCATGCAAGCGCTCTCCCAGCTGAGCTATAGCCCCATCCGGCCCTTTCGGGCGGTGGTAACCAAGGCCGTGTCGGCCTCGGTGGCGGGTACTTACTTCTGACTGTCCTGATTGGCAAGCACGAATTTCGCTCCGGCGGGTTTTTTTCATCAACCGGAGCGAAAGCAATCAGACTTCGTCGTCGTCCGAGTTCACACCGATCAGGTCGGCCATGTCGTCGTCGTCTTCGTCCTCGTCCTGTGCGAGGAATGTGTCGTCGTCATCGTCGTCGACATCGACTTCGTCATCGCCGAGATCGGGAATGTCTTCGCCGGCTGCGGCTGCCTCGTCGTCGGCTTCCTCGAGCGACACCAGCTCCACTTCCGTGCTTTCGGCATCGACTTCGGCTACTTCTTCTTCTTCAACGGCCTTTTCCATGATCTTGGCCACCGAGGTTTCCTCGAAGAAGGACAGCGGATAGGACTTGCCGGAATAGGGCGAGACGACAGGATCCTTGTTCAGATCATAGAATTTCTTGCCCGTTTCCGGGTCGATGCGCTTTGTTCCAAGTTCGGATTTCGCCACGTCAAGACCTCTTGATTTTAAGCCGTCCGATGCATCATAGGCGGCAGGCCGGACAACCGGCCGAAGGTGAAAATTAGAGACAGCCCATTAGCGATGTTGGTCCGCCGTGTCAAAGCCTAAGTTCGCAGGGGTTGCCGGATGATGCTGCAAGTTCTGCAACTATCCTGATGACCGGCAAAAGCCTTTGTGTTAACCAGCCCGCGAAAAGGGCAGAGGCCTGTTACGGCCAGCATCAAGACTTAGAGAAATGAAGGGCTGATCCCATGTCGCACAGTGGCACGCCGGCGCCGGCAACCGCGCGTAAATCCGAAAACCTCAAGGGCACGGTCCGTATTCCCGGCGACAAGTCGATTTCGCATCGTTCCTTCATGTTCGGCGGGCTGGCGGCGGGCGAGACGCGCATCACCGGCCTGCTCGAAGGCGAGGATGTCATCAATACCGGCAAGGCGATGTCGGCGATGGGCGCGAAAATCGAAAAGCAGGGCGATACCTGGATCATCCAGGGCACCGGCAATGGTGCGCTGCTCGCCCCGCAAGCACCCCTCGATTTCGGCAATGCCGGAACCGGCTGCCGCCTGACCATGGGCCTGGTCGGCGTCTATGATTTCGATGCGACGTTCATCGGCGATGCCTCGTTGTCCTCCCGCCCGATGGGTAGGGTTCTCAATCCGCTGCGGGAAATGGGCGTGCAGGTGACCGGCTCGAACGGCGACAGGTTGCCGGTGACGCTGCATGGCCCAAAGACGCCCAATCCGATCACCTATCGCGTGCCGATGGCCTCTGCCCAGGTCAAGTCCGCGGTCCTGCTCGCGGGCCTCAATACGCCGGGTATCACCACAGTGATCGAGCCGGTGATGACGCGTGACCATACGGAAAAGATGCTGCAGGGGTTTGGCGCCAACCTGACCGTCGACACCGACGCCGATGGCGTCCGCACCATCCGGCTGGAGGGCAGGGGCAAGCTCACCGGACAGGTTATTGATGTTCCTGGCGATCCGTCCTCCACGGCATTCCCGCTGGTGGCGGCACTTCTGGTTCCGGACTCGGACATCACCATCATCAACGTGCTGATGAACCCGACACGCACCGGCCTGATCCTGACGCTGCGGGAAATGGGCGCGAATATCGAGGTCCTGAATGCCCGCAGCGCCGGCGGCGAGGATGTCGCCGATCTGCGCGTCCGGCATTCGGATCTGAAGGGTGTTTCCGTGCCGGCCGAGCGCGCGCCGTCGATGATCGATGAATATCCGGTCCTGTCGGTCGCAGCGTCGTTCGCCGAGGGAAGAACCACGATGACCGGGCTCGAGGAACTGCGGGTCAAGGAATCCGATCGTCTCGCCGCCGTTGCCAGGGGGCTCGAACTGAATGGCGTCGAATGCGAGGAGGGCGAGACTTCGCTTGTCGTCCACGGCGTTCCGGGCGGCAGGGGCCTCGGCAATGCGCAGGGAGCGGCGGTCACGACCCATCTCGATCATCGCATCGCCATGAGTTTCCTGGTCATGGGGCTGGCGTCCGAACATCCGGTGACCATCGACGATGCGCGCATGATTACCACCAGCTTTCCGGAATTCATGGATCTGATGAAGGGTTTGGGCGCAAAGATCGGTAGCTGATTTGATATCGCCGCCTGCTAAGGTTATTATCCATTCATGGATATTGCCGCCGACGAGATGATCACACCTGCTGAGTTCCCTGAGCTTCGTATGCTCGTTTGGAACCGCGATCCCGCGCGTCCGATTTCGGCGGATGAGGTTTTTCAGATCTACGAACGTAACTGGCGATTTGTAGATGCAAGCAATCTGTCAGAACGTGAAGCTGCGTTGATTGAAAGACTCAAGCAACGGTTCGGCAGAGGTGTGCTGTTGGCGCCATGAAAACATATATCAGGCCCGAACATAAGATCATCGTTGAAGCACTCTCGTTGATGCGAACTGCGTTTCTACTTGAGAATCGCTGCTGGTTTGGCGGCGGCACGGCAATCGTTTTAAAGCTTGGCGAATATCGCCGATCAGCTGATGTCGATTTTCTCTGCAGCGATCAGGATGGTTATCGCGAATTACGGCAGGCGGCGCAGCGAGACGGCATCGCTGCGTTTTTCGACAGCCCAGTAACCCTGCTGCGCGAAATCCGGACAGATCAATACGGTGCAGGGCAGCTTTGGAATTTCAGGGACAGATAATCAAGTTCGAGATCGTGCGCGAAGCCAGGATTGATGTTACGGCGACGTCGATACTGACCTCGCCATAGCGATCTTAAGCCGGGATGATATGTTTGCTGAAAAACTTCTGGCGAACGCGGATCGATGCATGGACCGTTCCGTGGCCTATCGTGACGCCATTGATATAGGCATGTTGATTTCGGCGTATGGCTTTATTTCACATGCAGCTTTAACCAAAGTCGCTAAAGCGTATGGTGATGATATAGAACGAAAACTTGTCTGGAGCAGCGTTCGGCTACGTGAAAAACTGGAGCGCGAGTACGCTGCGCAATCCCTGCAAATGAATGCCAAAGACACGAATCGAGCGGCTGAGGCGCTTCATGACGAATGCCTGAGACTTTGGCCGGAGCGCATGCGTATTGCAATCGATTCCGCCCACTCGGGCTGACACGTTCCATCTTTCTGCTATAAATCCTCGACATCGCTTTGCCCGCCGAAGGAGTTCCCATGCTGAAACTGTTCTATTCGCCCGGCAGCTGCGCGCTCGCCTCCCGTATCGCGCTGGAAGACGCGGGCGCGGACTATGAAGTCGTGCGCGTCGATTTTGCCAAGGGCGAACAGCGCAGCCCGGAGTATCTCAAGATCAATCCCAAGGGCCGGGTACCGGCGCTGGTCACCGGCAAGGGTATTCTGACGGAGACACCGGCGATCCTCACCTATATCGCCCAGTCCTTTCCCGACGCGGGACTGGCGCCCCTGGATGATGCCTACGCGCTTGCCGAGATGCAGGCCTTCAACTCTTATCTCAGTTCTACTGTGCATGTGAACCATGCGCATGGCCGTCGCGGCGCCCGCTGGGCCGACGACGAGTCTTCCCACGCGGATATGAAGCGCAAGGTGTCGCAAACCATGGCGCGGCCATGGAATTGATCGAATATGGCATGCTCGAAGGGCCGTGGGTGATGGGCGAAAGCTATACGGTTGCCGATCCCTATCTCTTTACCATGGCCGGTTGGCTGAAAGGCGACGGGGTCGATATCGATCAGTTTCCCCGCATCAAGGATCATCGCGACCGCATGGCGATGCGCGAAAGCGTCAAGCGCGCCATGGCGGAGGCGTGATGATCCGCTCGGCCTATATGCGCGATCCCGACGACAACCTGGTCGAGACCTGCAGCTATTCGTGATCCAGCGAATAATCCCAATAGGGCGGTGCGCCGAAGGCCGACCGCAGGTGATCGGCCAGGGCCCTGAGCTTGGCTGACGGATGCCGCCCATCAGGATGGGCGATGAAGATGAATTCCTCCTCCGGCTGCATGCCGATATCCACCACGGCCAGTTCCCCGGCTTTCAGTGCAGGCCCGGCAATGAACATGGGCAGCAGCGCGATGCCGAGGCCGGCAATGGCCGCATCGCGGATCATGTCGCCATTGTTAAGCCCCAGCCCAAGCCGGCCGCGTACCACGATTGCGTCCTTGCCGCTCCCCGAGCCGGGCGCACGCGGGAACCGCCAGTCTGCGGATCCACGATTGGTGTAGAAAATCCCCCTGTGACCCGAGAGTTCCTCGATCAATTTGGGTGAACCGTGCTCGCTGAGATAGGCAGGCGAGGCGACGAGCACGCGGCGGCTGGGGGCCAGCTTCCAGGCCATCAGCCGGGAATCGACGATCGGCCCGTTGCGGATGACGGCGTCGAAGCCGCCCGAACTCGCGTCCACGCGACGGTCGTCGAGGTCCAGCGTCAGCTCGATCTCCGGATGCTGCGCGAGAAACGGATAGAGCGCCGGACCGAGATGCAGCCGCCCGAAAGTCACGGGCGCTGAAATCCTCAGCGGCCCGATCAGTGCGCCCCGGCGCTCGGCCATATCGGCGGCGGCGGTCTCGACATCGCGGGTGATGCGCGCGGCACGTTCGAGAAAAGTGCTGCCGTCCTCCGTCAAGGTCAGCCTGCGCGTCGTGCGGTGCAAAAGTTTGGTACCGAGCGATCGCTCAAGTTCCGCCAGTCGTTCGCTGACCACCGATTTTGACAGCCGCAGCCGCCGTGCGGCCTCGCTGATCGATCCGGATTCACTGATCGCGACAAATGCGGCAATGCCCTCAAACTTCATCATTGTTCGGAAACTCCGGAAAGTAGTTCCATAATTTGCAGACTAATCCGAACAAAGGAAAAAAGCCATATTCGCCTCAAGCAAACGGCCAGACCGAAATGAACAAGCGCCAGACCGGGATTGCCAGTCAAATAACCTCTTGAAACGAAGGATTAACATCATGTCGCGCCTCGCAAACAAAACTGCTCTGATCACCGGCGGTACCAGCGGAATCGGACTTGAGACCGCCCGCCAATTCATCGCCGAGGGCGCTCGGGTCGCCGTCACCGGCACCAATCCGAAGACGATAGAGGCCGCCCGTGCAGCCCTCGGCGACGACGTGCTGATCATCCGCGCCGACGCCAGCGATGGTGCCGCGCAGAAGACTGTCGCTGACACCATTGAGAAGGCCTTCGGCAAGCTCGACATCCTGTTCGTCAATGCCGGCGTCGCCGATCTCCGTCCGGTGGAAGCCTGGGACGAGGCCGGGTTCGATCGCTCGATGGCGGTCAATGTCAAGGGGCCGTTCTTCCTGATGCAGGCGCTGCTGCCGATCCTCGGCAATCCCGCCTCGATCGTTCTCAACACGTCGGTGAATGCCAGCATCGGCATGCCGACGACCAGCGTCTATGCCGCCACAAAGGCTGCGCTGCTGTCGATGGCCCGCACGCTGTCGGGCGAATTGATCGACCGTGGCATCCGCGTCAATGCCATCAGCCCAGGGCCAATCTCGACGCCGCTCTATAGCAAGCTCGGACTGACCGAAGAAGGCGCGAAAACCATGGCCAATGGCGTGCTCGCCCAGGTTCCGGCCAAGCGTTTCGGCACTCCGTCGGAGATCGCCAAAGCCGTGGTCTTCCTCGCCTCCGACGAAGCCTCGTTCACGGTTGGTGCCGAACTGCAGATCGACGGCGGCATGGGCACGCTGTGAATTAACTGGTTTGGGCCAGCTCCCGGTGGCACCGATCGTTTGCTTTTTGACACCGACCATCGTGCCTCCTAGGCTTCCCTGAAACACAAGGAGATTCGATATGAGCAAATTGAGCCTGCCTTCGGAGGGCGGTTGCCGCTGTGGCCGCGTCAAGATCCGCATCAGCAAGCCGCCGCTCTTGACCATGGCCTGCCATTGCACCGGCTGCCAGAAGATGAGTTCCAGCGCCTATTCGCTCAGCGCCGCGATCCCGGCCGAGGGTTTCGAGGTCGTTGAGGGCGAGCCGGTGATCGGCGGCCTGCATGCTGCGGCGAAGCACTATTTCTGCGGCCACTGCATGACATGGATGTTCACGCGGCCGGACGGCATCGACTTCTTCGTCAATGTCCGGCCCACCATGCTGGACGATCCCGAATGGTTTTCGCCCTTCATCGAGACCTGGACGAGCGAGAAACTGCCATGGGCGACGACGCCGGCAAAACATAGCTATGAAGCCCTGCCGGCGATGGATGCCTATGAAGGCCTGATCAAGGAATATATGGCGTCTGGCCGAACTCAGCCTTTGTAGGCTGACTCGATCACGGCGATGTCGATCTTGTTCATCTTCATCATCGCGTCCATGGCGCGCGCTGCTCCCGCCTTGTCCGGGCCTGTCAGTGCTTTCAGCAATGCCCGCGGCACGATCTGCCAGGACAGGCCAAACCTGTCGCGCAACCAGCCGCACATGCTTTCCGAACCCCCGCCCGCGATCAGCGTGTTCCAGAGCCGGTCGGTTTCCGCCTGATCATCGGTATGCACGACGATCGAGGCTGCTTCGGAATGGTGGAATTGCGGGCCGCCGTTCAGTGCCTGATAGGGCACGCCGCCGAGCGTGAAATCGACGATCAGCGGCGGACTTTCGGGGCCGGGCCGGAAGATGCCGACGATTTCCGAGCCGGGAACCAGCGACACGTACAGCTTTGCCGCTTCCTCTCCCGTTCCATCGAACCACAGGCATGTTGAGACTTTGCTGGCCATTCTTTCCTCCTCGATTGGGTATCAGCAAGCTAGCGGACCGTTACGGCGAGAGCAAGTCACCGAGCGGTCGGCGGGTTCTCAAGGAGGCGCAAGGTCGCGGCATCCCGCCCGCCGCCGAAATACTGATCGAGTGCATGCCCGAAAATCGTGCCAGGCTCGATGGCATCGAACAGCGTCATCGACGATTTGAACTTCCTATCGTCGGGCGAGCCGAGCACCAGGGTCGCATTGGTTTGGCCGAGCGACAGCATTGCCTCGCTGCACTGCCGGAGACGGGAGCCGAGGACATCGTCCGCGAGATAGGCGCGCGCCTCCTCGATCGATCCGATTCCATACCGGATCGCCATTTGCGACGACCCGAGCCCGCGCAACTGCGGGAAGACGAACCACATCCAGTGCGACCGTTTGCGTCCGGCCTGCAGTTCGCCGAGCGCCTGCGCATAGATCGGCGCTTGCGCCGCCTTGAAACGATCGAGATCGTATTTGTCTTCTGCCGTTTCCATCACAGCGCCATCACGGTTCGGACAGTCTTCGCCAGCATAGCCTGCGAGAACGGTTTCGATAGCCTGGGCAGGTCGCTCTGCACGCCCGCCGGCAGTTCCGCGTAACCGGTCGCGAGGATGATCGGAAGCTTCGGCTGCCGCAATCTCATTTCAGCAGCGAGCTGCGTTCCGGTTATCTGCGGCATCGCATGATCGGTGACGATGAGATCGAATCGGGTCTTTTCGAACAATGCCATCGCCTCCTTGGCAGAATGCGCAAACGATACGCTGTGCCCGAGATCTTCCAGCATTTCCACCGTGTTCATCAGCACCAGGGCATCGTCATCGACCGCCAGAATCGTCAACCGGCATGGCGTATCACTCTGTTGTTCAAGCGTTGTCGAGGCATCCGCCACATACTCGGCTTGGCTCGTCGCAAAAGCCGGCAGCCAGATCTCCGCCGTCGTGCCTTCACCTGGCCTGCTTTTCAGCATCAGCGCGCCGCCCGATTGCTCGGCAAGCCCGTGTATCATAGAAAGGCCGAGCCCCGTGCCCTTGCCGACGTCCTTGGTGGTGAAGAACGGCTCGGTCGCCCGCTTCAGCACGGCTTCATCCATTCCTTCGCCGGTATCCGTCACCGACAGGCATACATAGCGCCCCGGTACCAGCATCGAATCGCGGCTCATCACCAGCTCCTCGCGGCCGAGGATGGTAATCCGCCCTTCGCCATGCATGGCGTCGCGCGCATTGACGGCGAGGTTCAGGAGCGCCGATTCAAGCTGGTTGAGGTCGGTTTCCACCTCCGGCAGATGCTGCGGAAAACTTGTCTCGATCGCAACCATCGGTCCAAGCGAGCGCTCCAGCAGTTCGGTCATGCCGCTGACGAGGTGGCGGAGATCGATGCGCTCGGATTTCAGCTCCTGCCGGCGCGCGAATGCCATCATCCGTTGCACGAGCGATGTGCCTCGCTTGGCGCCTTCGAGCGCGTTATCGATATAGCGCAGCAGCGCGGGGTCGCCGGGCATTTTCTTGCGCAGCAGTTCGAGGCTTCCGGACACGGCCATCAGCAGATTGTTGAAATCATGGGCGACGCCGCCGGTAAGATTGCCGACCGCTTCCATTTTCTGCGCCTGCTGCAGGGCCTGCTCGGTCTTGATGCGCGCGGTCGTATCGACGGCTTCGGGCACCAGCGCCATCACATCGCCTGTCTCGTTCTTGACCGGGCGCATGGAAAAATCGAAGGAACGAATGCCGGCCGGCAGGTTGAGCGTCATCGGCATGCTCTCGAAATTGCCCGCCGCCGCGCTCGCAACCGCCTGCCGCACCGTCTCCGGCATGCCAGGCGAAGCGCTGAACCAGGGCGTCTCCCAGAACGGCTTGCCGATCACCTCATCAAGCGAAGTTTCTATACCCGACAGCGCCATGGAGTTGGCGTAGAGAACGGTACCATCCACGCCGAGCAGGCCCTGATAGAGATGCGAGGTCTCGAAGATTGTGCGAATGTTTTTTTCACTCTGTTCGAGGGCTGCCGTCCGCGCCTTGACTTTTGCCTCCAGCTCCTCGCGGAAACGCCGCTCGCCCGTCCGCACTTCGGCCTCGGCCCGGACGCGTTCGATATGTGCCCAGGAACGCTCCGTGACTTCGTTCAGCAGCGTCAGTTCCTGCCGGCTCCAGTTGTGCGGCACCTTGTCGTGGATCGCCATCAGCGCCGTCAGTCTGCCGTCCTTGACCAGCGGCATGCAGATCGTCGCCGCCAGCCCGATACTGAGAAACGTCGCGGCCTCTTCCGGCGGGAGTTCCGTGCTGTTGTCGTTGAGCACCAGCGGCTTTCCGGCATGCAGGTTCTCGACCGCGAGCTTGCCGAAAGCCGACAGGCTGTAGCGGCCGACGATGCTGGTTGCGCCGGGCGCGCTCCAGTCGCCGCGAATGGTGAAGCCGTCTTCGTCGCAATCCATGTCCGCGTAGGCGCAGACCGCCACACCCAGATGTTCGCCGAGCATTCTGGCGGTGACAGCAAGAATGGCGTCGGCATCCAGGCTTCGTGCCGTCTGCTTGCCGAGGGCATCGAGGAAAAGGAAGCGTTCCTCTCCCTCCCGCGTCGCTTGATCGAAATCCTTGCGCTGCTGCGTGGTTTCCGTCGCCACGCAATAGAAGCCGGCAATTGCGCCGGCCTCGTCGCAGAGCGGCGTCCAGGCAAACGTGAACCAGCTGACCGGCAGGTTGTCGCGGCCGGTCAGCGCCACCGGCACATCGACGAAATACTGCGACTGGCCTGCCATCGTCGCCTCGACTATCGGCTGGTAATCCTCCCAGATCTCTTCGAAAAGGCGCGAATAGGGCAGGCCGAGCGAAGCCGGATGCTTGGATCCGAGGATCGGAACATATCCGTCGTTATAGAGCGAGATGAGTTCCTCGCCCCAGGCGATATAGACCGGCTGTATCGACCGGAGCATGAGATCGACGACAGTGCGGAGGCTGGTCGGCCATCCGGAGATCGGTCCAAGCGGTGTTGCCGACCAGTCATGCGCCTCGATGTGTGCGGTCATCACGCCATTGCCGCCCAACCTGCGGACAGTGGACTCGTCTGTTTCCAACAGCGCCACTGCAACCTCCGATGCCTGCTTCGCCAATGGTGAAGATAGAGTGATTGGATGATTTGTGGAATGGGAAAATACGGGAAATCAGACGGTTCGCGAGTTGCCGGTGCGGCACGCATTATCCCGCCCTTTCGTTGCGCCTGATCGCTTTCCGAGCCTGCTCGATGTCGGCGCGACAGGTCTCTGCCCAGATCCTTCCATGCCCGCTTCGCGCCCTCATGCCGGCTGAGACTATTGCGCATTCACCACGCGTCAACGGCAATTTCTCTTCTCCGCCATAAGATTTCGTCACAATCGCTTGGCATTCCCCCTGCCTTTCCCTAAGAAAACTTACATGTGCCTAGAAGTGCCATCCCTGATTCTAAGGTCCCGGGATTACTGATGACGACAATCGCCATAGATGGCCCTGCCGCCGCCGGAAAAGGCACGCTTTCCCGCCTGCTCGCCGGAGCATATGGATTTCATCATCTCGACACCGGGCTGACATATCGAGCCGTCGCCAAATATCTGCTTGATGCCGCCCTGCCTCTCGATGACGAAGATGTGGCCGTTGAGATCGCCCGCACCATCGAGCTTGCCGGCCTCGACCGTGCCGTGCTGTCGGCCCACGAGATCGGAGAGGCTGCATCGCGCATTGCCGTGATGCCGGAATTGCGCAAGGCGCTGGTCGAGGCGCAGCGCGTTTTTGCCCGCCGGCAGCCGGGAACCGTGCTGGACGGCCGCGATATCGGCACCGTCGTCTGCCCGGATGCCGAGGTGAAGCTCTATATCACCGCCTCGCCGGCGATCCGTGCCGGGCGTCGCTATGAGGAGATCATCGCCACCGGCGGCGAGACCGATTTCGGCACCGTGCTCGGCGATATTCTCAAGCGCGACGAGCGCGATATGGGCCGCGCCGATAGCCCATTGAAGCCCGCCGAAGATGCGCACTTGATTGATACATCCGAAATGGATATAGAGGCCGCGTTCGACGTTGCGCGCGATATAATCGATGCGGTGCTCGAACAGGATGTTTTGCCGCTCCGCGCGCCGGATTAGCTCTCGAAACGAGGGCCGGAATGGCAGAACGCCTATGTTGAACCCTAACCCCCGGCGCTTTGGCGGCATGTGATTGCCGCCTGTTTGGAGAACTAATGTCCGCAGCTACTTCCCTGAAGGAGGACTTCGCGTCTCTCCTCGAAGAATCCTTTTCCAAGGTTGATCTGGCCGAAGGCTATGTCACCAAGGGCATCATCACCGGCATTGAAAAAGACATGGCGATCGTCGATGTCGGCCTCAAGGTCGAAGGCCGCATCGCGCTGAAGGAATTCGGTGCGCGCGCCAAGGAAGGCCAGCTGAAGGTCGGCGATGAAGTCGAAGTCTATGTCGAGCGCATTGAAAATGCGATGGGCGAAGCCGTTCTGTCGCGCGAAAAGGCTCGCCGCGAAGAGAGCTGGGTCAAGCTCGAAGTCAAGTTCAACGCCGGCGAACGCGTTGAAGGCGTTATCTTCAACCAGGTCAAGGGTGGTTTCACCGTCGATCTCGACGGCGCCATCGCCTTCCTGCCGCGCAGCCAGGTCGACATTCGTCCGATCCGCGACGTATCCCCGCTGATGCATGTTCCGCAGCCGTTCGAAATCCTCAAGATGGACAAGCGCCGCGGCAACATCGTCGTTTCGCGCCGCACCGTGCTTGAAGAATCGCGCGCCGAACAGCGTTCGGAAATCGTCCAGAATCTCGAAGAAGGCCAGGTCGTCGAGGGTGTCGTCAAGAACATCACCGATTACGGCGCATTCGTCGATCTCGGCGGCATCGATGGTCTGCTGCACGTCACCGACATGGCTTGGCGTCGCGTCAACCATCCGTCGGAAATCCTGTCCATTGGCCAGCAGGTCAAGGTTCAGATCATCCGCATCAACCAAGAAACCCATCGTATCTCGCTCGGCATGAAGCAGCTTGAAAGCGATCCGTGGGGCGATATCGGTGCGAAGTATCCGACCGGCAAGAAGATCACCGGCACGGTTACCAACATCACCGACTACGGCGCATTCGTCGAACTGGAGCCGGGCATCGAAGGCCTGATCCACATCTCCGAAATGTCCTGGACCAAGAAGAATGTCCATCCGGGCAAGATTCTGTCCACGACGCAGGAAGTCGATGTCGTCGTTCTCGAAGTCGATCCCTCCAAGCGCCGCATCTCGCTCGGCCTCAAGCAGACCCTCGACAATCCTTGGGAAAGCTTTGCCAATGCCCATCCGGCTGGCACTGTCGTTGAAGGCGAAGTCAAGAACAAGACCGAGTTCGGCCTGTTCATTGGCCTCGATGGCGATGTCGATGGCATGGTCCACCTCTCCGACCTCGACTGGAACCGTCCGGGCGAGCAGGTGATCGAAGAGTTCAACAAGGGCGATACCGTCAAGGCTGTCGTTCTCGATGTTGACGTCGAAAAGGAACGCATCTCGCTCGGCATCAAGCAGCTCGGCAAGGATGCGGTTGGCGATGCAGCCACGTCCGGCGATCTGCGCAAGAACGCCGTCGTCTCGTGCGAAGTCATCGGCATCAATGATGGTGGCATCGAAGTCAAGCTCGTCAACCACGACGAACTGACCTCCTTCATCCGTCGTGCCGACCTCTCGCGCGACCGTGATGAGCAGCGTCCTGAACGCTTCCAGGTCGGCCAGGTTGTTGACGCCCGCGTCACCAACTTCTCGAAGAAGGACCGCAAGGTTCAGCTTTCGATCAAGGCTCTGGAAATTGCTGAAGAGAAGGAAGCCGTCGCGCAGTTCGGTTCGTCCGATTCCGGTGCGTCGCTCGGCGACATCCTCGGCGCCGCTCTGAAGAACCGCGGCGGCGAATAAGCCTTTCGTACGACACTGAAAATGAAAAACCCGCCGGCGCGAGCCGGCGGGTTTTGCTCGGGCGATGGCCCCTTTACACCACCCATGCAACTTAAAAAATCAATGCTCAGAAACCGCCCATCCGCTGGTAGAGCGCGTAGGCGCGATCGGCCTGCGAGGAATCGCGCGTGATCCTGAGTTCCGGCTCGTCCTCGGGATCCGCCCGCAAGAGATCGTCG
The DNA here is from genome assembly GCA_028290545.1 of Rhizobium sp. GTDB lineage: Bacteria > Pseudomonadota > Alphaproteobacteria > Rhizobiales > Rhizobiaceae > Rhizobium_E. Next base: position 24,540 of record JAQGJP010000096.1, read on the forward strand.
GTGGCCTTCCGCGCAAGACGTTCGCGGCGGGAATCCTCATCCTCCGGCTCGCCATCGCCGGCATTGTCGTCTTCGTCATCGTGGCGGCCATTCTCGTCGACCGTTTCGGACTTGAATTCTTCCTTGGAAGGCTGCAGCGCGGCATAGGCGAACGGGACAGGATCAAGGCTGGCAGCGGTTTTCACAGCGAGCGCCGTTTCATGCTCGATCGCCCTTGCGGCAGGTTTCAATTCTGCCTGATCCCGCTGTGCCGCCCTTGCGGGGAGATCATCAGCGTCCTCCGCATCGCCGGTAGCGGATGGTGCGGAATGATGGCCATTCCCGGCATCCTTCTGGGCGGGCCTCTCAGATCCGATATCCAGGGACTGCGCGGCCGGCGTTTCGGCATCTGCTGACAGCTTTGCCGCGTTCGGATTGTGATGCCTTGGCTCGGCGACTGCCTGAGGCAGGATCGACGCTACTACGACATTTGCGGTCAAGCCTGTGATCGCCTCGGCAATACCCTTCAGCGTCATCAGGGTTTGCACGCGCTGATCCCTGGAGTCGGCCTTTGCCTCTGTGGATTGCTGATCGTTCTGAACCTTCTGCTGAACAATTTCACGAGCGATCGCGCGAAATTGGACAGCCACGCCTGGGGTATTGGTGTTCTGCGGCGTCGACCGGGTTTGCGTTCGGGGTTCTGAGCTGATTTCAGCCGGGCCGACGTCAATCTCGGCGACCTCGACCGATCTGGCTTCGCGCCTCTCAGTCACGAAGTTCGGTCCCGCTGCCGTCAATGCTGTGGGTTTCGCGTCCGGCTGCCTTGTGTCCGCCGGGTTCGCGTAGAGGCGCCGCGCATCCGCCTGTTTAGGATCGACCTGCCGCTCGGCCATGGGCTTTTCATCGGCTTGTCCTGCATCCGCTTGCAGGGCTTGAGCCTGTTTAGGATCGACCTGCCGCTCGGCCATAGGCCTCTCATCGGCATGTCCTGCATCCGCTTGCCACGCTTGTGCCTGCTTTGAATCCACCTGCCGTTCAGCCATGGGCTTTACATCAGCAGGTCTTGCTTCGACATGCCGCGTATCCGAAGGCTTCAGTTCGATAGACTTTAGGTCCACATGCATTTCATCGGCCGGTTTGGCATCCATAAAGTCGATGTCCGGCTGCTCCGGGTTCGGGTTGCGAATCGGAATTTCAGACTTGGCAGCAACCAGCCGGTCAGGGATGGTCGCTTGCTCGCCCGCCGGCGTTCCCGGCTGGGCGGACTGCGCAGGGAGCGCTGGTCGGGAGAGGTCAGCCGGTTGAGAAATTGTCGCAGCTTCGCCCTTGGCCGATGGCACGATGGCCGTCTGTTTGGCGATGACGTCCGGCTGCCTTGCCGATACTGGTTCCTCCGCAATTGCCTCCGGCTCCTGCCCTTGAGCGGCGCCCTGGTGCATGACTTGCGGCATTTCCGCCTTCCTGGCGATTTCCATGCGGGTCTCGGCGACGCCAGGTTCGAACAGTGCCTTGAGCTGGATCTGCAAGCTTCTTGCGTCGCCGGGCAGACGATCCCGCATGGGCATCGCACCTGCCGATGAAAACAGTCCATTGCCTTCGGTATTCGTGCGGGCCTGTGTTCCCATTGCCAGCGTTTCGGCGGCACGCGTGACGCCGCCGCCTTGCTGCAGATACGTCGTTGTCGCGGCCGCCGCCGCCGTTTTCAATGGTGTGGCGAGAGGTGCTTCCGCTGTCGCCACCAGTCGCGCCGCCAATGCACTCTCCGGCTGCCTGAGAGCGGCTGCAAGGGCCTGGACCTGTACCTTGAGCGCCTTCAGGCCGGAGCGGATCTCCACGGCGAGCCGTTCATCGGGCGACAGATCGTCGATTGCCGCGGCGATCCTGAAAAAGAACGCCTCCATCGTTTCGTCATCACTGCGTGCAATGCCCAGTTGGGCGGCGACGGAGAGCGCAAGCGTTTGCAGGATGGTGCGGTTGCCGGCTGTCGCGGCCTCGGCATTGACGTTCGCCAGGATCGTCCCGGCATCGAGACCAATGCCTTGCGAATGGCTTACGACATGGGGCTGGCTTTGCGCCGTGACGGGATTGTGGCCGGGCGCGGTGCGGGTTTCGGAGCCGTGGCTCTTGATGGTGGATGCTGCGATGGGATTAGGCGTGACCGGTGTCAGCATGGCAAAGCTCTCTTGCGAGACAAAGGAACATGAAGGGGACACGAGGTCGCTCATGCGGCCTTTGGCTTTTCCTGCTCAGAGCATGGTGCGATTGGCATTGCACGACGGAAAGCCTATATTGCAGGTTCAGGATAATTGATGATGGTTAACATATGTATAACCGCGATAAACTCTGGATGGAGGAAGAATGAGCCTTCGACCGCCGCAGTCCTATCTCGATACCGCCGTCGGCAAATCGCCGCTGAATGTGCTCGAATACGAGATGATGTCGGAACGTGCCGATGCTCTCGGACGGGCAGGGCAGAAAGCGGAAGCAGCCCTCGCGAGGCTGAAGGAATCGCAGGCCGAAGACAAGGAGGACCTGTTGGACGCCGCTGCCCGCGAAGTCTATGCGATGTTTATCCAGCGCGAAATATGCGGGCTTAAGAACGGTCGTGACGTGATTGCCCGCTATGGCATCCCCGGTTCTGTGGTGGCAAGGCTGGGCGTCAGTCGCAAATCTGCCACGGCCGGCGAATAGCCGGCTACAGTGCCGCGGCAAGCTCGCGAAGCGCCAGAACGGTATTCCAGTTTCTGCCGGTCATCGATACTTTCAGAAGCCGTTCGATGGAATTTCCGAGCCTCGATTTTCCAAAGCCGGCCGGCGTATGAAGGTAAAGCGCATCACCGACGATCTTCCATTCCTCGCTGCCATGATCGCGGGCCTGGAGGTCTTCAACCCTTGCCTTCTCCGGTTGCCCGTCGAGGGCGAAGGCGTGCAGCGTCTTGGGAAGAGCAGCCGCCTCGGGGAACGGATTGTTGCCGATCACATCATCCCATTCTGCGGCGCTGCGGACCAGCACATGGACGTCCATCCTGGCTTTGTCCTCGATGGCTTTGGAAATCCGCGCAGCCAGCGTGTCGTCGCCGGCTTTCGGGGCGCGGAACACCAGATTGCCGCTTTGCAGGTAGGTCCGCACCTCCCCGAAGCCGAGATCGGCGACCGTCTGCTTCAGGTCGGCCATTTTCAGTACCTTGCCGCCGACATTGATGCCGCGCAACAAGCCGATATAGATCTGGTCCGTCATGATTAGTCCTCCGGCGGCTTGGGTTTCAGCACCAGCGTCACCAGCACGAAGCTGACATAGAGCAGAAGATACCACGAGCCGAGTTTGCCGAAAGACACGATATGCCAGACTTTCTGGCTGGGGTAGATCCAGGTGCCGGTGACTGTGCCGATGTTCTCGGCGACCCAGAGAAAGACTGACGAGAAAAAGGCCGCTATCGTCAGCGGCATGAACAGCGTCGTGCGATCGGTGGTAAAGTAGATCCTGACACGCCAGAAGATGACAACGGTCAGGGCAAACAGCAGATAGCGGATATCCGGCAGGTAGTGGTGGCTGTAGAAATTGGCATAGATCGCCACCGCCAGCGGTATCGTCTGCCATGTTGGCGGATAGTGTGTGAAGCGCATGTCGAAGATGCGGATCGTTCGGGCCATGAACGACCCGATCGAAGCATACATGAAGCCGGAAAACAGTGGCACGCCGGCAATCTGGAAGATTGCAGGCTCCGGATAGCTCCAGGAGCCCATGTGGACCTTGAAGATTTCCATGACCGTGCCGACGATGTGATAGACGAGAATGACCCTGGCCTCGTCCCAGCTTTCCAGCTTGAAGCGCAGAAAGATGGCCTGGATGGCAAGCGCCCCGACGAACAGGAAATCGTAGCGATGCAGCGGCCAGTCGACTTGCCAGATGAGCTTGCTGCTGATCAGCAGCGTCAGCATGATAGCTGCAAACATGCAGGCCCAGGCCTGTTTCAGCCCGAACAGGATGAATTCGGCAAGCCACCATGGAAGGTAACCGAGTGCGCCGCGGACAAGCACGCGCAACGGTTCGAGATAGGGGCCGGTTTCGTGAATCGGCCCTGAGTCACGAACGGGCTTTTCCATCAGCTATGGGCGAAGATGTCGGTCTCCTCCCAGCCGAGCAGGTCGAGCTTGGCGCGGCTCGGCAGGAATTCGAAACAGGCCTTGGCGAGCGCCATGCGGTCGTCGCGCGTCAGCCGCGCATTCAGCTTGTCGCGCAGCGCATGCAGATGCAGCACGTCGGAGGCGGCGTATTCGAGTTGCGCCTGGGTCAGCGTCTCGGCAGCCCAGTCGGACTGCTGCTGTACCTTGGAGACGTCGATATCGAGCATCTCCTTGAGGTTGTCCTTGAGCCCGTGCCGGTCGGTATAGGTGCGGGTCAGGCGCGAGGCGATCTTGGTGCAGAAGACGTTGACCGTCGTAACGCCAAAGGCCTGGAACAGCACTGCTATATCGAAACGGCCGAAATGGAAAATCTTCTCGCGGGCCGAATCGGCCATCATTGCCACGAGGTTCGGAGCTTCCTTCTGGCCCTTGGCGATCTGAATGACGTCGGCGCTGCCGTCGCCGGGCGAAAGCTGCACGACGCAGAGCCGGTCGCGGCGCGGGACCAGGCCAAGCGTCTCGGTGTCGATGGCGATGGCGCCGGTATAACGCGCGGCGGCGTCGGCGGAAATATCACCCTTGTGCAGGCGGATGGTGCTGGTCATAGGCGAATCCCTGAACGCGATATGTGTTGATAAAATACGATATGTATTGATTGGCCTATAGTCGATTACAGCCGAAATAAAAATAGCCGTATCTTGTCCGCTGGCGATGATGCGCTATCTTCTGTGCATGCAAGGGTGAACCATGATGCGCGCCGTATTTCTGTCGTTGATATTATTGCTGTCGATGGTTTTCACAGCCCCGCCGCAGATGGCCTTCGCGAGCGATGCCCGGACGATCCGCAAGTCGCTTTCGACAGAGCCGTTCAGGGATCTGCCTGGCGTGAAACTGCCGCAAAAGGACGATAGTCAGGCTCGGACCGCCTGCACCTCTTCGGTAGAGCGACAGCGCCCGACCCGTTGGCGCAACGGGCTGGGGTATCGCGTCTATCGCTGCGAGACCGAAGTCTTTACATACGAGTCCACCAAGGAGCCCGACGAGGTCGACTGGAAAAAGCAGAAGCGCTATTACAAGCCATGGATCGATGACGGCTTCGATCGGTAAAGTTGTTAAAACGCCTTGAACGTCATCGTCGTCAACGACCGGGAAATGCCGTCGATCTTCAACACATTGTTGTTGATGAAATGGCCGATGTCCTGGCCATCGGGCACGTAGATCTTCACCAGAAGATCGAATTCACCGCTGGTTGAGTAGATTTCCGATGCGATCTCACGCTCGTAGATACGGTCGGCGACATCATAGGCAGTGCCAGGGCGGCATTGCAGCTGGACGAATACACAGGTTGTCATTGCATCGTTGTTCCTTCTGATCAGAAAGCATCCCGCATCGGATGGGCCTTGTAAGTGCCCAGAACCCGCACCTCGGTCGAGAAGAACTTCAGCTCCTCCATCGCATGCCGGACATTTTCATCGTCGGGATGGCCTTCGATATCGGCATAGAACTGGGTGGCCACGAACTTGCCGCCGAGCTGGTAGCTTTCGAGTTTGGTCATGTTGATGCCGTTGGTGGCAAAGCCCCCCATCGCCTTGTAGAGCGAGGCTGCGATATTGCGGACATTGAAGATGAAGGTGGTGATGATCTTCTCATCGGGCGCCATCCGCTGGATGACCTCGCTCTTGCGCGACAGCACCACGAAACGCGTGACGTTGTTTTCAGCGTCCTCGACATTCTCCTCGATAATCTCGAGCCCGTAGAGATCTGCGGCAAGGCGGGGTGCGAGCGCTGCCATCGTGCGGTCCTTCTCCTCGGCAATCGATTTCGCCGCACCGGCCGTGTCGCCGGCGATCACCGGCTTCCAGCCGTTCAGGCGAACGATCTTGCGGCATTGGCCGAGCGCATGGATATGACTGTGGACGGTGCGGATTTCATCGCGCTTGACGCCAGGCAGAACCATCAGCTGGAAGCGGATCGGCATGAAATATTCACCGATGACATGCAGCCTCGATTCCGGCAGCAGCCGATGGATATCGGCAACCCGGCCAGCAAGCGTGTTTTCGATCGGGATCATCGCCAGATCCGCGTCACCATTGTCGACGGCGGTAAATGCATCCTCGAACGTCGGGCAGGGCAGGGGCGAAAGCTGCGGGAACTGGTCGCGGCAGGCCATATCGGAATTGGCGCCATATTCGCCCTGGAAGGCGATGCGGTTGGTCTTGGTAATCATCAGGAATGCTTCCGCCTACTGTTGTTTTTCTATTTGCCGGCAAGGATCGCCCGGGCTCTTTCGAGGTCGGCCGGAGTATCAACACCGAGCGGCACCGAGTCAACGATTTCGGCATCGATCCGCATGCCGGCCTCGATCGCCCTCAACTGCTCCAATGATTCCCGCTTTTCAAGCACCGAGGGCGACAGTGTGACAAATCGCTCCAGGGCCCGCCGCCGATAAGCATAGAGGCCGATGTGATGATAGAGCGGGCCGTTGCCATAAGGCGCGGTCGCGCGTGTGAAATAGAGTGCGTGCAGGCGATTCTCCGCGATCGGCGAACCGACGATCTTCACGACGTTGGGATTGGTCTTTTCCTCCTCGTGGGTGATCTCGACCGTCAGCGTGGCGATATCCGTTGCGGCATTGTCGAGCGGCCGCAGGCTGGCACGGATGGTCTCGGGCTCGATCGTCGGCAGGTCGCCCTGGACATTGACGATGAAGTCCGCCCGGCGATCCGGGTCGGCATGGCTGAGCGCTTCATGGATGCGGTCCGAGCCCGATCGATGGCTGGCCATGGTCATCACTGCGTCAAATCCCGCGGCGCGCACCGCCTGGAGTATATCGACATGATCGACCGCTACCATCACGCGTCCGATGCGGGATTCGGCGGCCCGCATGGCAACCTGGACGATCATCGGCAGACCGGCAATATCGGCCAGCGGCTTGCCGGGCAGCCGGGTCGAGGCCATGCGCGCCGGGATCAGGATAATCGTGTTGTCAAAACTCGGTTTTGTCATCGGAGGGCCTTCAAATTGCAGCGGAAAAGTGTCAATTAGTCTCACTGCTGTTCGCGGATTCACGGTTGCGCTTTTGGGTCAAAAGACATAGGTTCCGCGCGATTTCAAGATGGGCCGGAGGGGATTCCGGTGGCAAGGGGAGCTTTGCGATATGAATTCTTACGTAAATATGGGTGTTGGCGCGCTGCTGGGGACGGTTTTCGTGCTGATGTCCGTGTCGATAGCCTCGGAGGGTCTGTTCCATTCGGAAAACCCTGAAAAGCCGGGCTTCGAGATTGTCGCTGCCGAAGCTACCGATACATCTGCCGCCGCCCCTGCCGCGGTCGAGGTTCCGATCGCCGATCTGATGGCGAAGGCCGATCCGGTCAAGGGCGAAACGCTGTTCAAGAAGTGCTTGAGCTGTCACACCAATGAGAAGGGGGGTGGCAACAAGGTCGGCCCCAACCTTTATGGCGTCGTTGGCCGCCCGATCGCCCACCTTGCCGATTTCGGCTATTCCGCAGCGATCAAGGACTTCTCACAGGGTGGCAAGGAACTCTGGAACTGGGATCATCTCAACCACTTCCTGACCGCGCCGAAGAAATACATCAAGGGCACCGCCATGGGCTTTGCCGGCGACAAGAAGGATGCCGAGCGCGCCGACATCATGGCGTATCTCAATTCCAAGTCCGACGCGCCACTGCCGCTGCCGACGAAGTAATCAGCACAAGTTCTGGAATGTCGAAGGCCCGGTCACCGACCGGGCCTTTCTGTTTTCGGGCATTGATCATTGTTGGCCTAGAGATCCCTTCCGCTCGGGTATGCGGTTGCGGCTGATCCGGGCGCGGCCATCATGTTTCCGCCCTCGTCGCCGCTGTGGCGAGGGCGGTATTCAAGGCGCAATCCACGCGTCGGGGCGAAGCAACGGCGGCTGGCTCTAGTAAGGCCTGACGTCGCCCGGCTTGCCGTCGCGGATGGCGTCTTCCTCTTCGGGATTGTCGTCCTCGAACTTGGGATCCAGGCGTTCGGCGGGCTTCGGATCGATAATCGCATCGTCCTGTAGCGGTCGTTCGACGACAGGTTCGATGTCATTTTCGCGCACGGGCTCCGGCTCGACCACACTCGCAGGTTCGGTGTCGGCCGCCCGCGCGGGTTCCGCTGGCCTTTCCGCATCGGCGGGCTTCACATTGCGATAGACGGGCGTGACGACGGGCTGCTCTTTTTCCTCCGGCGTCCAGTTCTCGAAGCGCCGCGCCCAGAACCCGTCCCATGCCCGACCCAACCGGGTCCGGCGGCTGGGGAATGGAGCCAGCAGTGCAAACAACAGGCCGAGCACGGCTGGCGAAAAGTCGAGCGCCAATTGCAGCGCGATATAGCCCATCAGGCTGCCGGCATAGGAGACGACCGCCCAGAATGGCCGCAGCGGCACGAAGACCGGCACATCATTGACCGCCTGCGCCTGCTGCAACGGTGGAATCTCGCGTTCGCCATGGAAATAGCGGTCGATGAAAGGAATCGTCTCGACGCGGTTTTCTACCGGGATGCGGAATTCGGGGCTCGATTTCCGGGCTGCGATATCCGTCTCGGCGCTTTCCGCCGCATCCTCGACAGACGCGACCAGCGTGTTGATCTGGGTGAGGATCACGTCCTTCTTGGTGAGCGTGCATGCCGACCAGCCGGAAAAGAAGGCTTCGGAATTCACCGTGGCGCCGGTTTCCTTGACGAAAGTCTTGACGCTCGGCAGCGCGGAGGAATTGTCCGTCTCGACGATTTTCTTGCGAATCTGGTCGGCCTGCGCGGCCAATTCCGGCTGGATGTCCTCAAGCTTGCCGTCCGGCTTGCGGATGCGGGCGCGAAGTTGCTCGATCTCGGATTTGATGTCCTGGTTGGCGTTCTTGCGGGTGGTGACGATATCGAGGATTGTCGCCGTGCGCGAAGCGGAATCGGTGTAGAATCTCCAGAGCGAGCCCTTGCCCGCACCGCAGCCCTGGCCTGTCGTCTCCTCGCTGAGCGCAGCCGCCTTCAACTGATTCGACATATATTGCAACGCGCCCGAAAGCCGGTTCGCCTCGATTGCGCGAATGCCGTCGACCCGGCGCTCATAGGCATCGAGCACATCGGCATACCAGAGATTATGGGCGCGCAGGCCCTCCGTGCCGCCGACACCGATGATGCCGAACACGGTGTGGATGGCAAGCGTCAGCGGCACCAGCACGATCAAGCCGGTGATGAAACCGAACAGTCGTGAGATCATGTTCGATGCGAGCCGGATGCGCAGGAAAACGAAATTCCAGCCGGCCCAGATGATCAGTGCTGCAAGCGCCGAAAGCCCGATCGGGATACCATATTGAATGAGCGGCGGATCGAGCGGATCGACGATTTCGTGGTGGAAGCCGATGGCGGTGGTGGCAAACGAGCCGACCATCGCCGCCCCGGTGACGAAGGAGGCGATCTGATACCAGCCCTGCGATGGCAGGCTGCTGAGTTCGGCCTTGCGGCGGGCGTTGGCGGCGCGAACGGCGAGATATTCGCCGCGCTCCTCCGCGGTCATGCCGTCGAGCCGGCGCGCCGGCGCAAACCAGATGATGAAGCCGCGATAGAGAAGCAGGAAGATTGCCGTGAAGATCAGCCAGATCTGCCATTCGGGGACCGACTCGCCTTCGCCCCTCATCGTGTTCCAGACGGCGAGTGTAGCCGCGAATCCGCCGGCATAGATGCCAAGGGTCGCGAGCGCATTCACGAGCCGCATTTCGCCGCCGCGAATCCACAGCCCGGCCGCAAGCCCCGCCAGACAGACGATCAGCAGGATGATTTCGGGCGATGACAGAGGTGTCGCCAGGCTCAGGACATGCCAGGCGACGAATATGCCGATGATGAAGGCTGAGACGGCATAGATCGGTCCATGCCACGCCGCCAGGAATCGCCCGGCCCGGTCAATAAAGTCTTTCATCGAAACGCCCCCGCAGTTTCGCCCCTGGATCCGTTGCCGAAGCGCCGAATCTTTCGACTCATTGAATCTATCGTCCTATAATGCAAGAAAATTTGTGAAAAGCGCACGCTTTGGCCCCCGAATTTAATGCATTGTTGGGCGAATAAGCCGCATAGCCTTTGCGTCTTCATAATGCGTCTTCGGGCGCCATGATATTCGATCGGCAAATCGGGGTTTGCCGTGCGATCGGTAGGAGAGGGACATGAGTTACACTGAAACCACCACGACATCCTGGTTGACGCGCATCAAGAATGCGCTGGTCGGCATCCTGATCGGCATCGTGCTGATCATCGCCGCCATCTATTTCCTGTTCTGGAACGAAGGCAGGGCGATCCAGACCTATCGTTCGCTGGTCGAGGGCGCGGGCCTGGTCGTCTCCGTCGATAGCGCCAGGGCTGATCCGGCCCATGACGGCAAGCTGGTCCACATCGAAGGGCCGGTGAAAGCCCAGGGCACAGTCGCCGACCAGCAATTCGGCATCGAGGCCAATGGCGCGCTGGCAATCAAGCGCGATGTCGAAATGTATCAATGGGTGGAGAAGTCCGAAAGCAAGACCGAGAAGAATCTCGGCGGCAGCGAGACGACCACGACGACCTATTCCTATGCCAAGGAATGGGGCACGAGGCCGGTCGATTCTTCGGATTTCAAGCAGCCCGGCCATGACAATCCACCGTTTGCGATCAACGACAGCGAGACGACCATCGAAAAGGCAACAGTCGGCGCGTTCACGCTGGAGGGCAGCCGCGTTGCCTATCTCGGCGACGAGGCGCAGATACGGCTGAGCGATGCCGATGCGAGCCGCATCGCGGGCACGATCGCCACCAATCAACCCGTCAAACTGAATCAGGGCGATCTCTATATCGGCCAATCATCAACCTCACCGCAGATCGGCGATATGAAAATTCGCTTCGAGCGCGTCGACCTGTCGGAAGCCAGTTTCGTCGGTGCGCAGAAGGGCGATACGCTGGAACCCTACAAGAGTTCCAATGGCCGGGAGATACTCCTGAGCGCCGCAGGCAGGAAAGATGCGGCGGCGATGTTCCAGCAGGCGCAGGACGAGAATGCCATGATCACCTGGCTGATCCGTGCCGGCGGCCTGCTTGGCCTTTTCATCGGCTTCAAACTGGTGATGTCGATCTTCAGCGTGCTCGGCGATATCGTCCCGTTCATCGGTTCGCTGATCGGTGGCGGCACAAGCATCATCGCACTGGTGCTGACGCTGATTGTCGGCCCGGTGGTCATCGCCATCGGATGGTTCGCCTATCGGCCGCTGCTGGCGCTCGGCATCATCGCCGGCGGTGCCATCCTTGCGGTCGGATTTGCCTATCTCAGGCGCAAGCAGGCACCGGCCGTGGCGCCTCCTCTGGGCCGCGCCGCCTGACCAGGCAAGAGCCGGCGCCCCGCCGGCTCTTCCTTATTAGGAGTCATCAATGTTCCTTTTCGGAAAGATCGCCTGGCTGTTTCTCCAACCGTTGTCGCTGGCCTTTTTCCTGATAGTGCTGGCAGGCATGGCCCGGTGGATCGACAGACGGAAGCTCGCCTTTCTGCTGTCGAGCCTCTCCGTCATTATTCTGTTCGTGACCCTGTTCACATCGACCGGCGCCTGGGCGCTGCAGAAGCTGGAAGCGCGCTATCCGCGCACAGCGCTGCCGGAGCAGGTGGCCTGCATGATCGTGCTCGGCGGTGTCTTCGATCTTGCGGTCACGGCGGGACGCGGCGGCGTGGAGATGAACCAGTCCGCCGACCGCTTCATCGAGGCGGCGCGTCTGGCGCGGCTCTTTCCGGAAGCGAAGATCATGGTCTCCGGCGGTGACGGTTCCTTTTCCGGCGATTATAAGGGTGACGGGGAACTGGCCGGCGACTTCTTCACGGCAATGGGCATCGATCCCGCCCGGCTTATCCGCGAGACGGCATCCCGCAACACGGCGGAAAATGTTTCGAAGACCAGGGTGCTTCTCGACAAGAATGGGCTGAAGGACTGCCTGCTGATTACCTCGGGCTACCACATGCCGCGCGCCAGGTCGCTGTTCGACAAGGCGGGTGTGACGACGATGCCCTGGCCGACCGACTATCGCGCCAGCGGCAGGGTCACGCTTGGCTTCGACTTCACCCAGCCGACGCTCAACAGCCAGCTTACTTCCACCGCCGCGCGCGAATGGCTGGCGCTCGCTGTGGCTTATTTGAAGGGCGAGACGGGCAGTTGGGTGCCGTGACTGTCGGATGCTTCGGCTCCGAGCGTCGTCACTTCATCTCAACATCCGACATCCATCTGCAACAACAATCAAGTAAACAGGATCGATATGATTTGCGATTGCAGAATTACACGAGCTTGCGGGGATAGGCCGCGGTCTTTAGAAAACTTGGCTCGGTATTTTTACCTCGATTGTTGAGGGATCTGCCTTCCCGATTACAGGTGAAAGGACCACGAGTGTTCGCGATGTTTCCATTGGATGTAATTTTGTCGCTATCCAAAGCGCCTCGTCTTGTAACTTACTGGGATTATAAGAAACGACAATTCGGCTGTCTTGTACGAATAGTTTGCTCTGCTCTGTCGGCGCTGATACGTCAAAATTGCTCCAACGGTACCGGCCAAGCTCCCCAATTACCGACTTTGCTTGAGAGCTTAACGTGTCCGGATCGGTCACTATCTTCAAGGTGACACCATAAAGGTTGGCTGAGCTGAGACGTAGCGGGAGCCAAATCGAGCTAATCCCCGAGCTTACAACGATCGCAAAAATGAGCGCGTACAAAAGGCTTTTGAAATCAAAAAGCCATTGCCGAAACGTTATCCTACCTCTCTCCAAGAATTTTCTTGAATCATACCGCAACGCGTCAATTTGATCAGCAAAAACTCCATCGCCAAAAGTGCGCCATTCGCGCAGTAAATCCAACCTGCTACGAAGGGAAAAAAGAGAGGCGAAAGCAAGAAGATATAAAAAAACGGCCACGACACCCCAAGTTACAGGAAACCCTTTCGTTGTAATTACATACCATCGCCACAAGCTAGGTGTGTCCGATGAGAATGCTGTAACTGAACTATTAAAGGAACTAAATGATCCTTCGACTATACTTGAAAATAACGCAAGAATAACGAGGCCAAAAGCGAGAATTCGACCATCCAGATCGTCATTAATCGCTCTTTCTGTTTCACGGGCCAAATAAAAAGGTCGACCGCCTCTTCCAAAAGAAATTATACTGCGTCCCCCCCCCTCTACTCTCTTCAAAAATTTTCTAATATCTGAGTGCGGGCTTTCAGTGGGGCCGCCAAAGAGTGAAGAAAAAAATGATCTGTCCGCCTTATCCTTTTTCGCCGGTTCATTATGTTTTTTTACTATTTCCTCCACCATTCTAAAAATGGAATCTGTGGAATCCTTGATTTCCTTCAGAACAATAAAGCTTTGATCAATGCTGGCTTTAAATTTTATATTGCCAATCAATGGTACCTTACCAAATTCGTTTAGGTCGGAATGATAGGGTAGCGGATGGCGTGTCCTCAATATATCGGTCGCGACCGCCGTAATTTTGTTCAAGGATAATTTTTCAAGCTCCTTATCCGATGAGCCTCTCTTAATTGCCTCGATTAGCGCTCCACTAAAAGCAGTATACTCCCCTTCAAAAAGAACTTTATCCGATAGATCGCCCGGAGGACTTGAGCATATTGTGAAGCCGCCCATTTTTTGAGATTGGTCCAACTCGCTTGCTTTAGCTGAGGTCGAAATTGCGTCTCTGGTCTCGTCCGCGAGTATCTGGGGGAAATTATGTGGTGCTTGTGTCAGTGCAAGACCGCTGTAGCAGGCATCAAGGACAATGATATAATTTCGAGCTTTGATTTTCAGGAACAGATCCCGCAGGTCCCTGAAACTCTTGGAAAGCTGGTCCTCAAAGCCTAATTTGGTCTCGGATCCGTAGATATGAAGCTTTCCCTGGACCGGCTTCCCATGTGAGCAGATATAAAGTATCGCGTTTTCATAAGACGCTCTTGAATTCCGGCTTTCAGTAAGCGATTCGATCATGTCGTTTGTCGAAGGGTTTTCCGGAGAAACTATCTCAGCGCCCAGTATATGCCGATCCGAAAGAAGCTGTTTCAGTTCGGAGACGTTGTTTTTCGCAAAATCTATCGAATCAACACTCTTTCCTTCCTTGTTTTTTGCAAACGTACTGACCCCAAAAAGGAAAGCAATATCGGCCATCAGCTCACCTTTTGCCAAAGAACCGATCGACTAAAGCTCTCGTGTCCTCGGACGTGAGAGTTGTTGTATCCAGTTGCAATTCCTCGGTCTGGCCTTTGGCGACAGTTCTTCGCAGCTTAATCTTGGTGGGCGCGTTCAATTTTCCATTTACGATTTTTCCAAGCTCTCTGAGCAGCAGGAGGACAGCTGGAGCACTTACGAGTACTTGAAGTATAGGCAGCCATTCCAGCCCAAGTTTTTCTTTGTTCTCCGCCGCCGCTGCCGAAACCTGAGAACCACGGACAACCTCTGGCAGCGTCTCTTCGGCATCGATCATTGCCTCTCGCACAGCCTGAGGGTCGTCGTTGAACGCTTCATGAAAATCGACTTCAAATTGGATTTCATCATCGCTCAATTTGTGCCCCCAATTATACCCCCTAAGATGTGGAATAAGTTAGCACGAACTGGGAGGGACTACAACTCAAGACGAGTATCTCAGTGTCGCTACGAACGGGATCTGGTGGTGTGAGCTTTGCTCAAGATAGAATGCATATAACTTGATTGATATGGGCAGGGCTGACATGACGATTCTGGAATTTCTCGACTATCTGGCAATTGCGCTGTTCGCTGCCACCGGCGCATTGGCAGCGAGCCGCAAGCAACTCGATCTGATCGGTTTCATATTCCTCGCGGCGATCACCGGCATCGGCGGTGGAACGTTCCGCGATCTGATCCTCGGCGCCCTTCCGGTGTTCTGGGTCAAGAATCCGAATTACATGCTGGTGTGCCTTGCCTCGGCGGTGGTCGTCTATTTCACCGCGCATCTGTGGGAATCGCGCTACCGAATGCTCCTCTGGCTGGATGCGATCGGGCTCTCGGCCTATGCCGCACTGGGTGCGGCAAAGGGGCTGGCGGCAACTGGCTCACCCGTGGTGGCGATCGTCACCGGCATGCTGACCGCGACTTTCGGCGGCGTTTTGCGCGATATCGTCGCCGGCGAACCGTCGGTATTGCTCCGCCCGGAAATCTATGTGTCGGCGGCGCTCGCCGGCGCCGCGGTGTTCACGGTGGCCGATGCGCTGGGCTTCAGCCAGATCATGTGCTTCGGGCTGGCTATGCTGACGGCCTTCGTCATCCGCGGCGGTGCGCTACGCTACGGCTGGACGTTCCCTGTCTATAAGCGCCGGCCCGGACGTCATCCCGATGATGTAATGTGAGGATTGTTCTATAGGAACGTCTTGTACTGCTGGCCTGTGGCTGGTCACGAAAGCTTCATCTGTGCTTCAAGTGACCGTCATATCGCCTGCCTATGGCTTCTGCGTCTTAACAATGCCAGCCCATAGGTGATTTTTCATGACCAAGTTCTTTCTTGCTTCAGTTTCTCTCGCGGTGCTGATGGCTTCAGCCGCCGTCGCCGAAGAAAAAGTTTTCCCGGCCAAACTCACCGCTCATGCCGTCCTGCCGGCAAATACCATCGTCGCCGCGCCGACCGATGCCGCAGATTTCCTGAAGACGGCGGCGAAATTCACCACGCCGGATCGCAAGCGCGCCGAAGGTCTCGGCACCGTTCCGGGCCTGGACGGCGTTCTGCCGACCGGTCTTTCCATGCCCTTCAACGGCCAGGCGATCCAGGGCTTCTCGGGCATCAAGACCATGGCGGACGGTACGTTCTGGACGCTTTCGGACAATGGTTTCGGCTCGAAAATGAATTCCAGCGACGCCATGCTTTTCCTGCATCACCTGTCGTTCGACTGGAAGAGCGGCAAGGTCAACGTGCTGGAAAATGTCTTCCTGTCCGACCCCGACAAGAAGGCGCCGTTCCCGATCGTCATGGAAGGCGCCGCCAAGCGCTATCTGACGGGTGCCGATTTCGACATCGAATCGGTCCAGCCGGTTGCTGACGGCTTCTGGATCGGCGATGAATTCGGTCCTTACCTCCTGAAGTTCTCGAGCGACGGCAAACTGACCGACGTCATCCCGACCAAGGTCGGCGAACTCGAAGTCAAGTCACCGGACAATCCGACCGTGGCCGTTCCCAAGGATCCCACACAGAAGCTTCCGGCCTTCAATGTGAAGCGTTCGGGCGGCTACGAGGGCCTGGCAATGTCGAAGGACGGCAGCAAGCTTTACGCCCTGCTGGAAGGTCCGCTCTTCAAGGACGGCTCGGTTGAAAAGGTCGACAACCATCCTGCCCTGCGCATCTTCGAATTCGACACGGCTTCCAAGGATTTCACCGGCCGCTACTGGCTCTACCCGTTCGCGGACGGCGGCGAATCGATCGGCGATTTCAATATGCTGGACGCGTCCACCGGTCTGGTCATCGAACGCGACAATGGCGCCGGCACCCCGGACAAGGCTTGCGCCGATCCGAAGAATCCGAAGCCGGATTGCTTCGCTGTCGCCGCCAAGCTCAAGCGCATCTACAAGATCGAGTTCAGCGATGCCAATGTCGGCAAGGCCGTCCGCAAGATCGGTTATATCGACCTGCTGAATATTGCCGATCCGGACCACAAGCGGCTGCAGGGCGGGCATGATGCCGTCTATAACATGCCGTTTGTCACCATCGAGAATGTCGATCGCGTCGATGCGACGCATATCATCGTCGGCAACGACAACAATCTGCCGTTCTCCTCGGGCCGGACGCTTGGCAAGGCGGATGACAACGAGTTCGTCATCCTCGACGTCGCCGAATTCCTCAACACGAAATAAATCGAGATAGCTGCAGACGGAGCCGCCCTGGCAAATGGTCCGGGCGGCTTTCCAACGCCGCGCCGAGGTGTCAGGCGACGATAAGGTCAGCGGGGGAGTTGACGAAAATCGTCCTCAGCGTGCCTTTTCGCGCAGCCGTATGACCACGTCGACATGGGCGATTTCCATCCCCTCCGGCGGCTCCGGCAGGTTGGCGATCGTAATATTGCTCAGTGGAATGTCGAGAACTTCATTGCGGCCCTCGACAAAGAAGTGGTGGTGGTCCGAAACATTGGTGTCGAAATAGGTTCGGCTGCCCTCGACGGCGAGGACGCGGATCATTCGCGCTTCGGTAAACTGGTGCAATGTATTGTAGACGGTGGCGAGCGAAACATCGATACCGGCATCGGTCGCTTCTTCATGCAGTTCTTCGACGGTCAGGTGGCGGTCGCCCTTGGCATAGAGCAGGGATGCAAGCGCCATGCGCTGGCGCGTCGGGCGCAATCCCGCCTGCCGCAATCTCGCCTCGGTTTTTGTCGCATGATCACTGGCCATAAATGCCAAGCTCCGATCCCGTTAAAATAGGAGTAATTTTGTCAACGATATATAGGCTGGGCATCGGTCTTTCAACAGATTTTCGTAATCCCGCCTTTCAGAGGCATTGGAAAACAGCGATTTGGGTTGGCTTTTTGTCTTTGCATCCTATATTGGCGGCATCAAGACCGCGTTCCGGGCGTGTCATGTGCGACTGTAATGCATAAGATATGAGGGGGGATTGCCTTTTATGGCTGTTCAGAAGTCAAGCTATACCTATGAGGAAATTCTGACCTGCTCGCATGGTCAGATGTTCGGTCTCGGCAATGCGCAATTGCCACTGCCGCCGATGCTGATGTTCAACCGCATCACCGAAATTTCCGAAACCGGCGGCCCGAACGACAAGGGTATGATCCGCGCAGAATTTGATATCACGTCCGATCTCTGGTTTTTTGCCTGCCATTTCGAAGGCGATCCGGTGATGCCCGGCTGCCTGGGCCTCGATGCCATGTGGCAGCTCACGGGATTCTATCTCGGCTGGCTGGGAGAACTCGGCAAGGGCCGCGCGATCTCCACCGGCGAAGTGAAGTTCACCGGCATGGTGACGCCCGAAACCAAGCTCGTGGAATATGGCATCGATTTCAAGCGCGTCATGCGCGGACGGCTGGTGCTCGGTATCGCCGACGGCTGGATGAAGGCCGATGGCGAGGTAATCTACAAGGCGACCGATCTCAAGGTCGGGCTGTTCCAGGAAAAGGCGGCCTGAGCGGCTCACGCTCCGGTCAAATCGCTAACCATTTTAAGGTCTGATATCATGAGACGTGTCGTTGTCACCGGTCTTGGGATCGTGTCATCCATCGGCAACAATGCCGCCGAGGTCACCGAATCCTTGCGGAACGCGAAATCCGGCATCTCCTTCTCGCCCGATTTCGCCGAACACGGATTCAAGTGCCAGGTCTGGGGTGCGCCGAAGCTGGATGTGACCGGCATGGTCGATCGCCGCGCAACGCGCTTCCTGTCGACGGCCGGCCAGTGGAATCACATATCCATGCTGCAGGCGATCGTAGATTCAGGACTTGAGGAGAGTGACATCTCCAATGAGCGCACCGGCATCATCATGGGTTCCGGCGGTCCGTCGACCCGGACGATCGTCGATGCCGCCGATATCACCAGACAGAATACCAGCCCCAAGCGCATCGGCCCGTTCGCGGTACCGAAGGCGATGTCCTCGACCGCATCCGCCACGCTCGCCACCTGGTTCAAGATTCACGGCGTCAACTATTCGATCTCGTCGGCCTGCTCGACATCGGCGCATTGCATCGGCAATGCTGCGGAAATGATCCAGTGGGGCAAGCAGGATGTGATGTTTGCCGGCGGCCACGAAGATCTCGACTGGACGATGTCGAACCTCTTCGATGCCATGGGCGCGATGTCGACCAAGTATAACGACACGCCGGAAGTGGCCTCGCGCGCCTATGATGCCAACCGCGATGGTTTCGTCATTGCCGGCGGCGCGGGCGTGGTGATTCTCGAAGAGCTCGAGCACGCCAGGGCACGCGGCGCCAAGATCTATTGCGAGCTGACCGGTTATGGTGCGACCTCGGACGGCTACGACATGGTCGCTCCCTCGGGTGAAGGCGCCAAGCGCTGCATGAAGCTCGCGCTGTCCACCGTCAAGAACAAGGTCGACTACGTCAATACCCACGGCACGTCGACTCCGGTTGGTGACAGCAAGGAGATCGGAGCGATTCGCGAAGTGTTCGGCCCGGAGATGCCGCATATCCAGTCGACCAAGTCTCTGACCGGCCACTCGCTGGGTGCGGCGGGCGTGCAGGAGGCAATCTACTCGATCCTGTCGATGGAAAATCGATTCATCGGCGAAAGCGCCCATATCGAAATGATCGATCCGGAATTCGAAGGCGTGCCGATCGTCCGCAAGCGCATCGATGACGCCACGATCGACACGGCGCTGTCGAATTCATTCGGCTTCGGCGGCACGAATGCGACGCTGGTCTTCGAACGGTTTAATGGATAGGAATATGACAGGTATCATGCAGGGCAAACGCGGCCTCATCATGGGCGTCGCCAACAATCACTCGATTGCCTGGGGCATTGCCAAGAATCTGGCCGCCCAGGGTGCCGAACTGGCCTTCACCTACCAGGGGGAAGCGCTCGGCAAGCGCGTCAAACCGCTGGCAGCCGAAGCGAACTCCGATTTCCTGCTTGAATGCGATGTCGAGAGCATTGAGTCTGTCGATAAGGTGTTTTCTTCGATCGAAAATAAGTGGGGCGGGCTCGATTTCGTCGTGCACGCGATCGGCTTTTCCGACAAGAATGAACTCAAGGGTCTTTATGCCGACACCTCGCGGGAAAACTTCACCCGCAGCATGGTGATCTCCTGTTTCTCCTTCACCGAGATTGCCAAACGCGCCGCGGGCCTGATGAAGGAGGGTGGATCGATGCTGACCCTTACCTATGGCGGCTCGACGCGGGTCATGCCGAACTATAATGTCATGGGCGTCGCCAAGGCCGCGCTCGAGGCTTCGGTGCGCTATCTCGCCGGCGACTACGGCCCGCGCGGCATTCGTGTCAACGCAATCTCGGCCGGCCCGATCCGGACCCTGGCGGGCGCCGGGATCTCCGATGCGCGCGCCATGCTCAACTGGCAGCAGAAGAATTCGCCGATGCGGCGCACCGTGACGATCGAGGATGTGGGAAACTCAGCGCTTTATCTGCTTTCGGATATGTCGCGCGGCGTGACCGGCGAAATCCATTACGTCGATTCCGGCTACAACATCACTTCGATGCCGACGCTGCAAACCCTCGGCAGGGCCGACCAGGACTGATCAGCAATTCTTGGCAGCAAGATAAACATAGCCCGGCCAAACCCTTTGGCCGGGCTATGGAGTGCGGTGACGCACTCGGCTTTTTGCTGCAAGTGGTCCGCCGCCTTCGAACCCTTCAAATGACGCGTGCCGGGAGGGCGCGCATCATTCGATGAAGGCACTCGCAGCACCCAACCGGGATGGCCCTACTTACCGTCAATCCCGATCAAGCCCTGGGAAACTGCGATGCCGATGGCATGCAGCCTGTTTCTCGCTCCGAGTTTTTCCTCGGCACTGGACAGCGTGAGTTCTATTTGCGTGTCTTCCAGTTTCAACGCACCGCTGATCTCGCTTGGCCGATAACCATTGGCTGCGAATTTCAGGCAGGCTATTTCCATCTGCGTCAGCTCGAAATCACCACTGTTCGATCTCAGTTTCATACTTCTCTGATTCATCATCGTACCGTTCAAGTTCATACCCGTGCGCGGCTCCTCCGAGCGTTGTTCCGTGGCGGATCGTTCAGCATTCGCCCGACCTGAAGCGCTTCGGCAACGATACAAAGCGCCCCGCATAACGCTGCGGAACGGCTCGTTGTGAAACAGTCTCATTCGGATTGACGCTGAATTAAGATAAATCATATGCAAAGGCATTCACACAGCACGCCAAAATTTTGAACAAATGCTAAAATTATTCGCAGAATAAACGTCCGATCCCGTAACTTATGCGAAAAGAAGAACCAAAACGCTATGAAAATGCTAGATGGCAGATTTGCGATAGTCGCGCGGCGTCTTGCCAAACCAGCGGATCGTCGAGCGCGTGAATGCACTTGGCGCCGAGTAACCGAGGCGAAGGGCAATCTCGGCGGCGCTCAATTCGGTTTCCGAAAGAAGCTTCTCGGCGAGGCTGCGCCGAACGGCGTCGCGCAAGTCATTGAGGCTTGTACCGGTTTCAGCCAGCCTGCGTTGCAGCGTGCGCTCGGAAACGTGAAAGTAATCAGCGGCTTCGTTAAGGCTGATCGCACTCTCCGACACTCGCGTGAGAATGAATTCCTTCAATTCCTCGGAAAAATTCTTTCCATCGGTGCGCTCCGACCTGAGGCTGCGACATTGCAGGTCCATCAGGCGGAAAAGTCGGTCGTCGCCCTGCGGATTATTGACGAAATAAAGTTCCGGCGGCAGGCGCAGACTGTTGACCCGGCGGCCAAAGCTCACTTTCCTCGAAATTTTTTCGCGATAGAGCGCAATATTTCGGGGTTTGGGTCGCTCCAGGCCGACTTCGATCGCGTCGATATCGGCACCCAGGATCGCGCGCAGGCGCTGCATGATGAGGCCGACTACCATGTCAACATATTGATCACGTTTGACAATCAGCGGAGAATACGAAAACGAAACCTCCGCGCCCTGCCTATCGACGCTGAATTTCGCATAGCTTTTATCTGAGGCATAGTGCTGGTGATCGCCAACGAAGCGGAAGAAATCCAGAGCGGTCGGCGCCGTCATCAGTCCGTAGCCGTAAGGCCCCGACGATCCGGGCTTGTAGAATTCGATGGTTTTCAACCCGAATGTATCGTCATTGGCAATCAGCGCGCAAGTTTCAAGCAGCCTGCAAAGTCGATCAAGGCTGATGCGGCCGGTGAGATCTGAAAATGTCGACGGATCGAGATCGAGAGCCTTGCAGATCGGAAGAATGTCGATTCCGTAGCGGGCAGCACTTTCGCCGATAGCGGACGCGAGGCCGGACGGCGCTGAATACCTGTCGATTTCGGTTTCCGGCTGATTGGGCATTGGCACCGAATGTATAGAAATTGGCACAGAAAGGTAATGTATATGTGCAGCCCATGCCTGTCTATAGAAAGTCATAACTGAGTGAATCTGGATTAAGTAATAAAACAAGTATGTTAGGACAGGAGGAGTAGCTCCGGAGTATGGGGAGGCTCGATGATTGTCAATTCTGGAATTGGTACAGAGGCGCCGCCCCGCTCATTTACGGCGGCGATATGCAAAATTGAAATTGCAGCATTGCAACTATTTCTTGCCCGACAAGACCTTATAACGCGCGTTTCGCGCCACTTCGCTGCTGGTCTTGAACAGCTCCTTGAGCGTCGGCTCATAGGAGAGGCCGCGATTGGCGACTAGCAGCAGTTCGCCACCGGTTTTCAGCGCGGTCGCAGCCGTCTTGATGATCGCCTGGCCAAGCTGCGGCTCGGATGCGTGCCCCTCATGGAAGGGCGGATTCATGATGATGAGATCGTAGCGGTTCTTGACCTCCTCGCGTGCCAGGTCGTGCCAGAAATAGCGGGCGCTGAGTTTGGGGGCCAGGACGTTGAGATTGCGCCGTGCAGCCTCCATTGCCGCGTGGTCGGCTTCATAAAGATCGACGCCTTCGATCTCCGGCGATGCCTTGTATAGCTCGGCGGTGAGGAATCCCCAACCGGCGCCGAAATCGGCTGCGAGCTTTTTGAAGCCCTTCGGCAGATAGCGCGTCAGGAACACGGACCCCGCGTCCGCCTCGCCATGCGAGAACATGCCGGGCGCGGTGACGAAGCGGTCGAGCACGAAAGCTTCGGGCTGGGCGAGGGCGGCAATCGCCGTATCGGCGTTGTCGGGGCGTACGAACCAGAAAGCCTGCGCGTGATACTTGGCAAGGTGCTCCGTTTCGAGTTCCAGGGCCGCAACGCGCTTGCGCAGCGACTGCACACCGTCTTCCTTGGAGCCGGCGACAACAATGCGTCCGCCGGGCCGGACCCGCTTGAGCGCATCCACCAGGAAGTTCTCGTTGGCGCCGCGATGCTTGTTCATCAGGACCAGCGCCATGTTGTAATCATCGCCCTCGGAGAAGGGTTGCGCTTCGATGCCGCGTTTCATCAGCCCGTTGTAGAGTGGCCGGAAGGATTGCACGGCGGTGAATGCGCCATCGAACTCGTCGGGCAGTTCATAGCCGGTTTCCGCGCCGAGAAACAGCACACGTTCGTCCTTGGCCGGCGGGGTCAGCAACATCGTGGCGAAGGGATGAAACAGGGTCTTGGCAGCGTCGCGGGTCATTATGTTTCCATATATATGAAAAGGCGCGGGCATTATGGCCCGCGCCCGAAGATAGGAAGGCGGTGATCGCTTATTCGGCGTCTTCGCTTTCCTTGCGCTTTTCCGGGGCAATTTCCTTGCCTGTCGTCTGGTCGATGATCTTCATCGACAGACGGACCTTGCCGCGCTCGTCGAAGCCGAGCAGCTTGACCCAGACCTTCTGGCCTTCCTTGACGACGTCACCGGTCTTGGCGACGCGTTCGGAAGCGAGCTGCGAGATATGAACGAGGCCATCGCGGGGACCGAAGAAGTTCACGAAGGCGCCGAAATCGGCGATCTTGACCACGGTGCCTTCGTAGATCTGGCCGATTTCCGGCTCGGCAACGATCGAGTGGATCCACTTGCGGGCCGCTTCGATTTCCTTGCCGGAAGCGGAAGCGATCTTGACGGTGCCGTCGTCTTCGATGTTGATCTTGGCGCCGGTCTTTTCAACGATTTCGCGGATGACCTTGCCGCCGGAACCGATGACTTCACGGATCTTGTCGACCGGAATGCTCATGGTTTCGATGCGGGGTGCGAATTCGCCGAGCTGGCCACGGCTTTCGGAAATCGCCTTGGCCATTTCTCCGAGAATGTGGAGACGGCCGCCCTTGGCCTGGTTGAGCGCAATGCCCATGATCTCTTCGGTGATGCCTTCGATCTTGATGTCCATCTGCAGCGACGTGATACCGGCTTCAGTACCAGCCACCTTGAAGTCCATGTCGCCGAGGTGATCTTCATCGCCGAGAATGTCGGAGAGAACGGCGAAGCGTTCTTCTTCCTTGATCAGGCCCATGGCGATACCGGCAACCGGCTTTGCAAGCGGAACGCCGGCATCCATCAGTGCGAGCGAAGTGCCGCAGACAGTTGCCATTGAGGACGAGCCGTTGGATTCGGTGATCTCGGAGACGACGCGCAGCGTGTAGGGGAAGGCCTCAGCGGTCGGCAGCATCGGGTGGACGGCGCGCCATGCGAGCTTGCCATGGCCGATTTCGCGGCGGCCCGGGGAACCCATGCGGCCGGTTTCACCAACCGAGTAGGGAGGGAAGTTGTAGTGCAGCATGAAGGTTTCCTTGTACATGCCTGTCAAGGAATCGACATACTGCTCGTCTTCACCTGTGCCCAGCGTGGCAACCACGATCGCCTGGGTTTCGCCGCGGGTGAACAGCGCCGAACCATGGGTGCGCGGCAGGATGCCGACTTCGGCGACGATCGGACGGACTGTTTCGAGATCGCGGCCATCGATGCGGCTCTTGGTGTCGAGAATGTTCCAGCGAACGATCTTGGCCTGCAGTTCCTTGAACACGGAACCGATGACGTCCGACGGATAGGTGCTCACGCCTTCCGCATCGACGAAATGTGCCTTGACCTTGGCCTTGACGGCATCGACCGCGCTGTAGCGAACAGCCTTTTCGGTGTTCTTGTAGGCGGCGCGGAGTTCTTCTTCCGTCAGCGTCAGCATTTCGGCTTCGAGCGCGGAATGATCCGGTGCGGTAAAGTCGCGCGGCTCCTTGGCGGCAGCTTCGGCAAGCTTGATGATCGCGTCGATAACCGGCTGGAAGCCGCGATGGCCGAACATGACGGCGCCGAGCAAGACGTCTTCGCTGAGTTCCTGGGCTTCCGATTCCACCATCAGAACGGCTTCGGACGTGCCGGCGACCACCAGGTCGAGCGTCGATTCATCCATCTCGTCATGATGCGGGTTGAGAATGTATTCGCCATTGATATAGCCGACGCGAGCGCCGCCGACCGGGCCCATGAAGGGAACGCCGGACAGGGTAAGCGCAGCAGATGCGGCAACCATCGACAGAACGTCCGGATCATTTTCCAGATCGTGCTGCATGACCGTGACGACGACCTGCGTATCGTTCTTATAGCCATTCGGGAAGAGCGGGCGGATCGGGCGGTCGATCAGGCGGGAAACCAGTGTTTCCTTCTCGGACGGACGTCCCTCGCGCTTGAAATAGCCGCCCGGGATCTTGCCGGCGGCATAGGTCTTTTCCTGGTAATTGACGGTCAGCGGGAAGAAATCCTGGCCGGGCTTCGGCTCCTTGGCGGAGACGACAGTCGCGAGAACGACGGTCTCGCCATAGGTGGCGAGAACGGCGCCGTCAGCCTGGCGGGCGATCTTGCCGGTCTCCAGAATGAGCGGGCGTCCTGCCCATTCGATTTCGACCTTGTGGGTTTCAAACATGTTTTGTCCTTTGTGTGCGCGGAACGGCCGCCCCGTGGGGCGATATCCGGCCGCTTCAATTTGGGGTGCACATCACGGGCAAGACAGCGGGATGTTTCCGTTCCGCCAGCCAAGAAAGCCGTGAAACACACCGCAATCCTGCCCCATGATGGGCTGGATGTAGTCTCCGAGGCAACGGCCCATCCGCGCTTCGGGGTCCGGATCGCATGATCCGTGGATTCGAAAGCGGCGGAGAAGCGAGGCCCCTCCGCCGAGATGTTTTAGCGGCGAATGCCGAGAGCGCCGATCAGCTTGGTGTAACGGGCCTCATCCTTCTTCTTGAGATAATCAAGAAGCGAACGGCGGCTCGAAACCATCTTCAAGAGACCACGGCGGGAATGATTATCCTTCTTGTGGGCCTTGAAATGATCGGTCAGAGTGTTGATACGCTCGGTCAGGAGGGCGACCTGGACTTCCGGGGAGCCGGTGTCGCCTGTAACTGTTGCGAATTGGGTGATGAGCTCAGCTTTGCGCTCTGTGGTAAGCGACATCGGGCAATCCTTTCGATTTCGGATTTGAAGACGCCCAAAGCCGGGATGTCGTCCAGCTTTGGCCAGTGAAAGCAACGAAAGATCGTATGCTGGCGCGGCCTATAAACGAATTTGAGATAAAAGGGAAGGGGCGGCCGGATTTAAGCAAGCGCCCGATTTCGAGGCGATCAAGTCTTGCAGCCTTCCTGTCGGAGAATGCCGGAAGAAGGCTGCCGTCACGCCACGTTAGCCAAAAACCCGCTTGGGGCGGAATTCGCCCTCTTCGATCGCGCCGATGGCAATCAGTTCGCCCTGGACCGTTGCATAGGCTTCCGGGCAGGGGAGCGGCGCATCGCGTCCGCGCAGGATGATCGGATTGCCGGAACGCAGCCGCCGCGCCTGGTCGTCGCTGATCGCAAGATGCGGCAGCGAGGACAGCGCCTCGCCGGTATCGATCAGGAAGGCATCGAGGGCTGCCAGCCGCTCATCCATATCCTCGATGCTTTCGAGTGCCACGAGATCGGCGAGCGGCACCATCGTGTCTTCGCCAAACGGTGCGACATAGGAGCGGCGCAGTTCTGAAATGTGCCCGAAACAGCCGAGGTCACGGCCGAGATCGCGGGCGAGCGATCGGACATAGGTGCCCTTGCCGCATTCGACCTCGAAACAGGCGTGATCATTCTCGGCCTTGAGCAGTGTCAACCGGTGGATCTCCACCTCGCGGGCGGGAATATCGACCGTCTCTCCCGCGCGCGCCATGTCATAGGCCCGCTCGCCAGCGATCTTGATCGCCGAAAATTGCGGCGGGATCTGTTGGATGACGCCGGTATAGTTCGGCAGCAATTCGCGGATTGCTTCCTCGGAGGGACGTTCGTCGGAACTGTGGGTGACATCACCCTCGAGATCGTCGGTCGAGCGCTCTTCACCCCAGCTCACGGTGAATTCATAGATCTTGCGGCCGTCCATGACGTAAGGCACGGTCTTTGTGGCATCGCCGAGCGCGATCGGCAGCATGCCGGATGCCAGCGGATCCAGCGTGCCGGCATGGCCGGCCTTCTGCGCCTTGAACAGCCACTTGATCTTGGAGACTGCTTCGGTCGAGCCGAAATCCACCGGCTTGTCGAGGATCATCCAGCCGGAAATTGGCCGGCCCTTGGGCTTTCTCGGTTTCGACATGATCAGCCCTGCTCTTCGTCTGCGTCTTCGCGACCGAGATCGCGCTGCACTTCGGGCGACTTCAGGAGGGCGTCGATCTTGCGGAAATTCTCGAAGCTGGTGTCATCCTTGAAGCGGATTTCCGGCATGAATTTCATCTGGCGGAGCGATGGTCCGATCTTGCCGCGAATATACTTGGCATTGCGGTTGAGCGCAGCCACCACTTCGTCATGATTTTTCGAACCGAGCGGGGTCACGAAGGCAGTCGCGACCTTCAGGTCCGGCGACATGCGAACTTCGGAGATCGAGACAACGGCCGCATCGATCACGGGATCGGTAATTTCGCGCCGCTGCAGAACTTGCGTGACCGCGGAACGGACTTGTTCGGCGACCCGCAGCATGCGCTGCGAGGGTGCGGAAGATGTAGGTTTCGGCATAATGTATCCAAATGGGCCAAAAGGGCCGGTAATCAAGCGCGGTGAAATGAACCAGTTGCGACGAAAGGTCAAGTCCGCAGCCAGTTTCAGGACAAATCATCCCGAGGAATAGAACCAATACGTGCGATTTTGCCGTGGAAATATAATATATAAAAATGGTATAAAATATGGCATTAGAGTTTTACGAAGATGATTTCGCTGATAGGATGCCGATTGTTTGAAGCCGGGGTCCGCCCCTCACAGGAGTTTTGCACGATGACCCTTCTCCGCCGCACCTTTCTTGGCATCGCCGCCGCCATAGGCCTTGGCGTCACCCCGGCACTGGCCGCCGACATCTCGGAAATCCGCATCGATTTCGCCACCTACAACCCCGTCAGCCTGCTGCTCAAGAAGGAAGGCCTACTCGAGAAGGAATTTGAGAAGGACGGCATTTCCATTCGCTGGGTGCAGTCGGCCGGCTCGAACAAGGCGCTGGAATTCCTGAAATCCAACTCGATCGATTTCGGCTCGACAGCCGGAGCCGCGGCGCTGATCGGCCGCGTAAACGGCAATCCGATCAAATCGGTCTATGTCTATTCCCGGCCGGAATGGACGGCACTCGTCACCCGCGCCGACACCGGCATCACCAAGGTCGCCGATCTCAAGGGCAAGACGATCGCCGTCACGCGCGGTACCGATCCGCATATCTTCCTCGTGCGGGCGCTGGCCGATGCCGGCCTGACCGAGAAGGACGTGACGCTGGTCCTGTTGCAGCATGCGGATGGCAAGCTGGCGCTGCTGCGTGGCGATGTCGATGCCTGGGCCGGTCTCGATCCGATCATGGCCTCGGCGGAAGTCGAGGGCGGCGCCAAACTGTTTTATCGCAAACCGGAGAACAACAGCTGGGGTGTGTTGAACACCAGCGAGACATTCGCCGCCGCGCATCCCGATATCGTCCGCCGTGTCATCAACATCTATGAGAAAGCGCGCGCCGATGCGATCAAGGATCCGGCAGCGCTGAAGGCGGTGCTGGAAGAAGTCGCCAAGCTGCCCGAGCCTGTCATCGCCAAGCAGCTTGAACGCACGGATCTTTCCTATTCCAGGATCGGCGACGAACAGAAGGCGACGATCACCGAAGCGGGTCTGGCATTGGTGAAGGCTGGCGTGTTCCCGGCTGAAACCGATGTGAAGGCGACGGTCGATCAGTTGATCGACCCGTCTTTTACGCAAGGCCTCGGCCAGTAAGGAACGCGACATGACGATCGCCAGCGTAACCGATTCATCCTCCCAAGCCGCCGCTCCTGCCGAGGCGAACGCCCGGCCGGTGGGGTCGGTCGGGCTGCGCTGGCTGCCGCGCTCGCTCATCCTGCCCTTGATGGTGATCGCATTCTGGGAGTTGGCCGTCCGCGTCGGGCTCGCCAGCGGCGCTCTCATGCCGCCGCCATCGGCCGTGCTCAAGGCGCTCTGGCTGCTGGCGCAGTCCGGCGAATTGTTCACGCATATGTGGACCACCAGCCTGCGGGTACTCAGCGGCTTCCTGTTCGGGGCGATGGCTGGGACAGTGTTCGGTGCGGCGACAGGATATTTCCGGCCATTGCGTGACCTGCTCGATCCGTCGATCCAGGCACTGCGTTCCATTCCTTCGATTGCCTGGGTGCCGCTGTTCATTCTCTGGCTTGGCATTTTCGAAGCCTCGAAAGTGACGCTGATCGCCGTCGGTGTGTTTTTCCCAGTCTATCTCGGCGTTTCGGCCGGCATCATCTCCGTCGACCGGAGACTGGTCGAGGTCGGTCGCATCTTCAATCTGTCCGGGCTGCAACTGGTTCGGCGAATCCTGCTGCCGTCGATGATTCCCGGCTATGTCGTGGCGCTCCGGAATGGCCTCGGGCTTGGATGGATGTTCGTCGTCGCCGCCGAATTCATGGGCGCTTCGGAGGGGCTGGGCTATCTGCTGGTTGATGGCCAGCAGCTCGGCAAGTCGGACCAGATTCTCGCGGCCATCCTCGTTTTCGCCATTCTCGGCAAGCTGAGCGATGCATTGATCATGGCGATCTCCAAGCCTTTCCTGCGCTGGCAGGATAACTTCCAGCCGGGGAACTGAGCCATGTTGACCATCAGGCATGTCAGCAAGTGGTTTGCCAATGGCACGCAGGCGCTCGACAATTTTATGCTCAAGATCGCCAGCGGCGAGATCGTCGTTCTCATCGGCGCCTCCGGTTGCGGCAAGAGCACGCTGCTCTGGCTTGCAAGTGGTCTCGACCGAGCCAGCCAAGGGGGAATCCTCATCGATGGCGAGCGGGTCACGAGGCCGAGTTCACGCATCAACCTGATTTTTCAGGAACCGCGGCTGTTCCCGTGGCTGAAGGTCGCCGATAACATCGGTTTCGGGTTGGAAGGCCGGGACAGGCGCGGGCGAATTGAACGAGTCCTCGCCAAGGTCGGGCTCGAAGGCTTTGACGCGCGCTGGCCGAAAGAACTCTCCGGCGGGCAGGCGCAGCGGGTGGCGATTGCCCGCGCACTTGTGATCGAGCCGAAGGTCATCCTGCTCGATGAGCCGTTCTCGGCGCTCGATGCCTTCACGCGCCGCGATCTCCAGCAGCATCTGCTGACGCTTTGGCAGGAAAGCCGGCCGACCATGCTGATGGTCACGCATGATATCGACGAGGCATTGATTTTCGCCGACCGTGTCATCGTCATGCAGCCCTGGCCGGGGCGTATCCTCGAGGAGTTCACGGTTGATCTGCAGCGGGATCGCGATCCGGCCTCGCCGGAATTCGAAGCGCTGAAGCGCAGGCTGCATGCCTCGCTCGGCCGTTCAATGGCGGGGCGGCGACACCTCGCGGCCTGACTCCGGTGCGGCGCGCTCGGCCTGCGCCAGTCCTCGCCTGTGTGCCGCATCCAGCCACAATGTCCTCAGTTGGGCGGCTGCGGCCTCGAATGCCTGGCGATCCGCGAATGAGCGCTTCGGGATGTAGGCAGTGAGCGTCTCGCCTTCGAATTCGATCCGGTCCGCCCGGACGTCGATACTTCTGACCGCCGCCCAGTCCATCGTCATGGTGAGGGCCCCGGCCGTCGACCGCAGGCCATCCCGGAAAATATCGATATCGATGAAGATGTCCGGTTCGATCCGGTCGATCAATGCCTGGCGCTGGCGCCGGTTGCCTTGGCGCGACATGGCGAAGATCAGTGCCGCGAGCAATATCAGGAAGGGGAGAAGCTGAAGGATGATGATGTTGAGCGGCGTCACCTCGTCCACGCCGAGCAGCGGCGACAGAACGAACCGGCGATAGATCTCCATGCCCAAGCCGACCATGATGCCGAAGGCGACGGCGCCGACAAGGATGTTCCTGCCACGCTTCGTGCCGGCCCCTGTCAGGAAACGTCGCCCCGCCCCAAGCAGCACGTCGGCTTGCTCTTCCGGCAGCCGCTTGAACGACAGAGACATTATGCGGTTCTGCGCATCCTGGCGCATGGCTGACCCCGAATCCTAAAGCACTGCCCAACCCCTGAAATCGGCAATCCCGATAACGATGGCCGACGATCTGCCAGACTGTTTAGAATGTGAGGCTTGTTGGAGACTTGTGCATATCGCGGTGAGCGTGATCACGCGGCAACAGGCCCCCGTGAAATGCAAATGGCGGCCGAAGCCGCCACTCACAAGAGCTATCCCTGGTCGTTACAGCGTGCGGGTGATCATCTCGACGCGGAAGCACTCGATGACATCGCCTGCGCGGATGTCTTCGTAGTTCTCGAACGCCATGCCGCATTCCTGGCCGACCTGCACTTCGGACACTTCGTCCTTGAAGCGCTTGAGGGTCTTGAGCTTGCCTTCGTGGATGACCACGTTGTCGCGCAGCAGGCGGACGCCGACACCACGTTCGACCTTGCCTTCGGTGACACGGCAACCGGCGACCTTGCCGACCTTGGTGATGTTGAAGACTTCCTGGATCGATGCGTAACCTATGAAGGTTTCGCGACGTTCCGGCGGAAGCAGGCCCGACATGGCTGCCTTAACATCATCCACGAGATCATAGATGATGTTGTAGTAACGGATTTCGATGCCTTCACGTTCGGCGGCTTCCCGCGCCTGCGGGTTGGCACGCACATTGAAGCCGATGATGGCGGCGCTGGACGCTTCGGCGAGCGAAATGTCCGATTCGGTGATCGCGCCGGCCCCAGAATGCACGATGCGGGCCCGGACTTCCTCGGTGGAAATCTTTTCGAGCGCACCGGCGATGGCTTCGATCGAACCCTGAACGTCGCCCTTGATGACCAGCGGGAATTCCTTGACGCCGGCAGCGGTCAACTGCGTCATCATCTGTTCGAGCGAACCGCGCTGGCCGGCATGGCGTGCGACGGCCTTCTCACGGGTCAGGCGCTGGCGGTACTCGGCGATTTCGCGGGCGCGGCTTTCGTTCTCCACTACCGCAAAGCGATCGCCTGCTTGCGGCGTGCCCTGAAGGCCGAGGACCTCCACGGGCGTTGCCGGACCGGCTTCCTTCATATGGTCGCCGTGATCGTTGACAAGGGCGCGCACACGACCCCACTGGTCGCCGGCGACGATGATCTGACCCGGCCGCAACGTGCCTTTCTGAACGAGGACGGTGGCAACGGAGCCGCGGCCACGGTCGAGCTTGGCTTCGACCACCGAACCTTCAGCCGTCCGGTTCGGATTGGCCTTGAGGTCGAGAATTTCGGCCTGCAGGTTGATCGCTTCCAGCAGTTTTTCGAGGCCGGCGCCGGTTTTCGCCGACACTTCGACATCCAGCACTTCGCCACCCATCGATTCGACGAACACTTCGTGCTGCAGCAGCTGGGTACGAACCTTCTGCGGATCGGCAGAGGGCTTATCGACCTTGTTGATCGCCACGATGATCGGCACGCCGGCCGCCTTGGCATGGTTGATCGATTCGATCGTCTGCGGCATGACGCTGTCGTCGGCCGCGACCACCAGGATCGCGATATCCGTCACCTGCGCACCACGGGCACGCATGGCGGTGAACGCCGCATGGCCTGGCGTATCGATGAAGGTGATCTTGTGACCGTTCTGTTCGACCTGATAGGCACCGATATGCTGGGTAATGCCACCGGCTTCGCCCGAGACCACAGTGGTGTTGCGGATCGCGTCGAGCAGCGAGGTCTTGCCGTGGTCGACATGGCCCATGATCGTGACCACAGGAGCACGCGGCAGCAATTCCTCGTCTTCGTCCGAACGGTTGAAGATCCCGAGTTCGATATCCGATTCGGAAACGCGCTTGACCGTGTGGCCGAATTCGACGGCGATCAGTTCTGCCAAGTCGGCATCGATGATGTCGCCGGCCTTCAGCATCTGGCCTTCCTTCATCAGGAACTTGATGACATCGACCGAGCGTTCGGACATGCGCTGCGATAGTTCCTGAATGCTGATGGTTTCGGGGAGAATGACTTCGCGAAGAACCTTCTCGCGCACCTCCTGCATCTGCGAACGGCGGAATTTCTCCTGCCGGCGACGCATGGCCGAGAGCGAACGACCGCGACCGTTGCTATCCTCGTCCTCGCCACCGACGATCACCTTGGCGGGCGCGCGCCTGTTGTCCTCTACCTTGCGGGTCGGCTTGGGAGCCTCAACGCGTGGAGCGATCTTGCCGCGGACGGGGGCGCCACCGCGCGGCGCACTGCGCGTCTCTTCCTCTTCCATGCCGCGACCGCGGCCACGACCTGGGGGAACAAGAGCTGCCTTGCCGGGGGCGGCAGGCTGGGCGCCGGGTGCTGCCGGTCGGGCATCGGGGCGACGTGCCTGCGGAGATACATCCGCACGGCGAACGATCTCGGCGGTTGGCGCTGTCCGCACAACTTCGGCGACGACAGGCTCGGCCTGCACCTCGACGGGGGCTGCAACTTCGGCAACGATCCCGGTTTCGGCCTCTTCAGCCTTGCGTGCTGCCTCTTCGACGGTGCGCCGGGCGGCCTCCTCGACCATCGCCTTTTCACGGCGGATGGCTTCCTCGGCACGCTGCTTGGCTTCAGCGGCATCGCGGACCTGTGCCTCGGCCAACGCCCTGCGACGGGCCTCGATCTCACCAGCGGAGAGATCGCTCAGCACGTTGCTCTGGCGATTGCCTTCGGGCCGGCGCTGCGGCTCAGGCCGGCGCTGCTGCTGCGGCTCGGGCCGGCGGTGCTGTTCCGGCTGAATACGCGGTGCTGGCTGGACCGGCTGCTGCGGCTGCGGCTTGGCCACAACAACAGGAGCGACCGCCACGATCGGCTTTTCGTCTTCGGGCCGTGTCGGCCGGCGCTTGCGGGTCTCCACGACAACAGCTTTCGTCCGGCCGCGTCCCATATCCTGGCGCACCGTTCCCTGTGCAAGGCCCGACGGTTTCAGCGTCAGCGTCTTCTTGCCTGATACATGCAGTGTCTTGTCGTCGTTGTTATCCGTCATTCCGGTCCCGTGTTTTCCAGGCCAAACTACCGGGCGGCAGGCGGCCTTCGTCTGAAAATTATCGCGGCACTCATGTGTCGGAAGCTTTATCCGAACTGCCGCCACGATAGGTCTCAAGCAGTTTCGCGCGCTTCACTACACCCTCACCGGCCTGCCCTGCAAGCGCTACGGCGTGGATAAATGCATTATCGCCCATCAGTTCCTGCATTTCTTCATATGTCATCAGCCGGAATGCAGGGACTTCTTCCGGCTCATCCATCGTCATGGCCCAGGCCTTGCGCGCCGAGGCAATCTTCCTGACGCCATCGGCGGCAGCATCGTTTGCGTGGAACACCGCGAGTGCCGCGCCCGAGCGCACCGCATTGTCCACCTTCATCGTCCCGGAAAGAAACTGGCTCGCCTTGCGCGCCATGTTCATCATTCCGGTCATCTGCATTACCAGCAACCGATCGACCTGCTGGGCAAGATCGGCGGCCGGCTTTATGTCTTTCTTCAACGCGCGCGCAAAAATATTCTTCTGCACGGCCTTCTCCACCAGGGCGCGCTCGGCTTTCACCGAACAGCCGCGCCCCGGCAGCGCGCGTTTCAGATCCGGCACCACCGACCCGTCCGGCCCTGCCACGAAGCGGATCATCGCTTCCGCAGGCAGGCTCTCGCGTGTCACGATGCACATGCGTTCATTCATCAGCTCGTCCTGGTCGTCATTGTCGGGCTGCATGAATGATTGCCGATCCTATGCTTCTGTCTCGACTTCTTCAGCTTCCGGCTCGTCGCTGCTGGCGGCAGCCAGAGCTTCGGCTTCCTTGGCCAGATCGTCTTCCGTGATCCAGCCCGCCGACAGGCGTGCTTGCAGGATCATACCTTCGGCATCGGTTCGCGATACGTCGAGCTTCTGGAAAAGGCCTTCGAAACGCTTGGTTTCGCCGTTCTTCTTTTCCGTCCAGCCGACCAGATCGTCCGCCGCGCAACCGGCGAAATCCTCGATCGTCTTGATGCCGTCCTGGCCGAGTGCGACCAGCATTTTCGCGGTCATGCCCTCGATCTGGTAAAGCTCGTCCTCGACGCCCATGGCTTTACGCTTGGCATCCAGTTCGGCTTCCAGCTTTTCGAGATATTCTTTGGCACGGTTCTGCAGTTCTTCGGCGGTCTCGTCGTCGAAACCATCGATCGAGGAAATTTCGCTCGGATCGACAAAGGCGAGTTCCTCAACCTGTGCGAAGCCTTCGGAGGCGAGTACCTGACCGACCATTTCGTCGACGTCGAGCGCTTCCATGAAGAGTGCGGTGCGTTCGTTGAATTCCTTCTGGCGGCGGCCGGATTCCTCGGCTTCGGTCAGGATGTCGATATCCCAGCCGGTCAGCTGCGAGGCGAGGCGGACGTTCTGGCCACGGCGGCCGATGGCCAGCGACAGCTGCTCATCCGGCACGACGACCTCGATGCGTTCGGCATCCTCGTCCAGCACCACCTTGGCGACCTCCGCCGGCTGCAGCGCATTGACGATGAAGTTCGCCGGATCGTTCGACCACGGAATGATGTCGATCTTCTCGCCCTGGAGTTCCGCCACCACGGCCTGGACGCGCGAACCGCGCATACCGACGCAGGCGCCAACCGGATCGATTGACGAATCGTTGGAGATCACGGCGATCTTGGCGCGTGAACCCGGATCGCGGGCGACCGAGCGGATTTCGATGATGCCGTCGTAGATTTCCGGCACTTCCATGGTGAAGAGCTTGACCATGAACTGCGGATGCGTGCGCGACAGGAAGATCTGCGGACCGCGCTGTTCGCGGCGGACATCGTAGACGAAGGCGCGGACGCGGTCGCCGGGGCGCATGGCTTCACGCGGAATCATTTCGTCGCGGCGGATGATGCCTTCGCCACGCCCGAGATCAACGATCACATTGCCATATTCGACGCGCTTGACCGTGCCGTTGATGATCTCGCCGATGCGGTCCTTGTATTCGTCGAACTGGCGGTCACGCTCGGCTTCGCGCACTTTCTGAACGATGACCTGCTTGGCAGATTGGGCGGCAATGCGGCCGAAATCCATTGGCGGCAGCGGATCGGCAATGAAATCGCCGATCTGCGCATCCGGATTGCGGTCGCGTGCCAGGAGAAGCGGGATCTCGCGGGAATAATCTTCCGCATGATCGACCACTTCGAGAAGGCGCTGCAGCTTCATCTCGCCCGTCTTGGGATTGATGTCGGCCTTGATGTTTGACTCGGTGCCGTAGCGCGAGCGTGCGGCCTTCTGGATCGCGTCGGCCATCGCGGCGAGAACGATCTCGCGGTCGATCGACTTTTCGCGGGCAACCGCGTCGGCGATCTGGAGCAGTTCCAGCCTGTTAGCACTCACTACCATCGTCTTAAGTCTCCATTCTGATGGTCAAGTCATTGAGAAAGAACCAATGCCACACGGCTATCAGGCTTCTTCCTCGTCCTCATTGTTCTGGTTTGCGGCGTTACGCGCGTCCTTGTCGGCCTTCAGCGCAACGCGGATCAGCTCGTCGGTCAGGATCAACCGGGCTTCGGCAAGCGCCGAAAACGGGATCATGACCTGCGCATTCTCGCCATCGGCAGGCTGGTCGCGATCAAGCATGAAGCCATCGTCGGTAACCTCGAGGATCGTACCCCGAAACCGCTTGCGGCCTTCCACGATGACCGAAGTCTCGCATTTCAGCAGGTGGCCAGCCCATCTGCGGAAGTCTGCCTTACGCACCATCGGCCGGTCGATGCCGGGCGACGACATTTCCAGATGGTACATTTTGTCGATCGGATCTTCAACGTCGAGTACCGGCGAGATCGCCGTCGACAGAATTTCGCAATCGTTGACCGTCATCGTGCCATCGGGGTGCTCGGCCATGATCTGCAATGTCAGGCCGTTCTGGCCTGAAAGCTTGACGCGCACCAGCTGGTAGCCAAGGCCCATGATAACAGGCTCGATAATGGCCGCAACGCGGGCATCGATGCCTGTTTCGGTGATCAGTCTCGGTTCGATAACCGTTTCGTTCATCAGCTCTCGTTTCGTCCGGCCGTGCCGGAGCTAACAAAAAAGAGCGGGTCCTTGCGGCCCCACCCTTCATCTAAAGATCAAGAATTTCACCGGCTATATACGCCGGCCTAGCGCAAATAGCAAGCTTTCCGCCGTCTGCTCGAAAAAGTTTCGGTGGACGAAGATTCCCCTGCCTGCAAAAATATTCACCCATATGGTTGACTATTGAGATGGAAAGCAATATTCAACCGTAAGGGTGAATAAATGGACGATGATGCTCTGTCACGAATTCTGAAAGCCGCTGGCGATACAACCCGGCGTCATATCTTGACGCTGCTTGTTCAGGAAGGGGCGTTGAGAGTGACCGCGCTCGGCGCCCATTTTGACATGTCCCTGAATTCCGTCTCCAAGCACATCAAGGTTTTGGAGGAGGCGGGACTGGTCACCCGCCGGACTTTGGGCCGTGAGCATTTCATCGCGGCCGAGCTCGAACCGCTGAAGCATACGGAAAAATGGTTCGGGCAACTGAAGTCGGTATGGGAACTACGCCTGTCGGCGCTCGATCAACTGCTCATTACAAAGGAACACGACGATGAGTGAACTCGCTACCATGAATGAACTTGAACTGACCGTAAGCCGCACGTTCGCCGCCTCACGGGAAAAGGTCTTCAATGCCTGGCTCGCACCGGAACTGCTTGCAAAATTCATGCGTCCGTGTGATGGCGAGGGCATGGACGCGAGGGTTGAAAACAACCCGGTCAAGGGTGGCCGCTTTTCGATCGTCATGAAGCTGGAGGACCGGGAAATTCCCCATGCCGGAACCTATCTCGAAGTCGATCCCTATTCACGCCTCGCATTCACCTGGGAGTCGCCCTTTTCGCTGGATGACAGCATCGTGACGATTGACCTCACCGAAATCGACAGCCGCACCACGCAACTCACGCTGAGGCAGGTCAAGTTTGCGAATGAGGGCGCCCGGAACGGCCACGAGGCCGGCTGGACAAGGATCTTCGATCAATTATCCAAGGCGTTAGCCTGACGGTTTTGGGGAGGCTGGGCGGACTGCCGCCCGGCCGTCATATCTTGCCGAGCAGCGCCTCATCCGGATAGCAGGTCGGCTTCATGCCGTTCTTTTCCTGCCAGCGGCCGATCGAGCGGCGGGTCTTGAAGCCGGGCAGACCGTCGACCTTTCCGACATCGTTGCCGAGCTTCGCGAGCCTCTTCTGCATCGACAGCACATCCGAACGAAGCATATGGCCGACCTTGCCCCATCTGCCCTTGAAGGCTCCTGAATTCGAAGCGATTCGGTCGGCGAGGTTGCCGATGAACAGCGCGTAGAGGTCGGAATTGTTGTATTCCTTGATCACGTAGAAATTCGGCGTGACGACGAATTCCGGACCGTGGCGACCGGCGGGCACCAGCATCATGCTGTCGGCTTTCAGTTCGGCCGATGGAAAAGACTTGCCGGAAATGCGCTCTATGCCCAGCGAGGCCCAGTTCTTCAGGGGCTGGGCGAGATCGGGGCCTTCCTGCGCGCAGGAGACTTTTTCCGGAATCGCCACTTCATAGCCCCAGCTGCGATGACCCTGCCAGCCTTTTGCCACGAGATAACTGGCGATCGAGCCCAGAGCATCCGGCACCGAATTCCAGATGTCCTTGTCGCCGTCGCCGTCGAAATCCACGGCATATTTCAGATAACTCGAGGGCATGAACTGTGGTTGGCCCATGGCGCCGGCCCAGGAGCCTTTCATAATGGCAGGATCGATACCCTGCTCGACCATCTGCAATGCCGCCATCAGTTCCTTCGTGAAGAGTTCCTTGCGGTCGCCCATGAAGGCCATGGTGGCGAGCACATCCATCTCGGAAGAGGTGATCCTGGCCTTGCCATAGCCGGTCTCCCGGCCCCAGATGGCGAGCACGATCTCGCCGGGCACGCCATATTTGCGCTCGATCTTCTTGAGCAGGCTTGTATGTTCGGAGGCATAGGCCCTGCCGGTCAATGCGAGCTTCGAGAGGCGGCCCTCATCGAAATAGGGGCCGGGCGTGGAAAACTCCGCCTGGCTTTGTTTCTTTCTTTTCTTCGGCTTTTCGCCTGGCGGTACCAGATCGGGGAGTTTCCAGTTGATCCTTACGCCGGAAAACGCCCGGTCGAACGCTTTCCTCGAAATGCCCTGGGATTGCGCCGCCGGCCAGATGTCGCTCTCGATCCAGGCATGAAACTGCTTTTCGACCACGGCCTGCGAGGCGGCGTGGGCGATTCCAATCGTTACAAGGAGTACCAGCAGCGCCGCAAATATACGCTTCACACAAAATGCCATTGAAGCCCTCCCCGTCATCGTCAAATCACCGTTCTCGACCGCAGCGCCGCCGTCAGCGTCCCTTCATCGAGATAATCCAGTTCTCCGCCGACCGGAACGCCATGCGCCAGTCGCGTAATCCTGACCTCCAGCCCGGCCAGCTGGCTGGTAATGTAATGCGCTGTCGTCTGCCCTTCGACGGTGGCGTTGACTGCGATGATGATTTCCTTGACGTGGCCATCCATGGTCCGCTCGATCAGGCCCTTGATGTTGAGATCATCCGGGCCGATGCCGTCGAGCGGAGAGAGCGTGCCGCCGAGAACATGGTAGGCGGCGTTCATTGCGCCTGCACGTTCGAGCGCCCAGAGATCGGCGACGTCCTCGACGACGATAATGACGGAGTGATCGCGCCGCTCGTCGGTGCAGACAGTGCAGGGATCAATCGTATCGACATTACCGCAGCAGGAGCAGATGCGCACTTTCTGGTGCGCCTCGGCCATGGCTCCGGCGAGCGGTCCGAGCAGCTGGTCCTTCTTCTTGACGAGATGCAGGGCGGCGCGGCGCGCCGAACGCGGCCCCAAACCCGGCACTTTTGCCAGCAGCTGGATGAGTTTTTCGATTTCGGGGCCGGTGACTCGCTTTGCCATGCAGCGCTTCTATCCCATATCTGTGGCAATTGTGAATGATCCGGAGAGAGAACACCCATGAAACTTCTGGCCGTCTGCATCGGCAGCGCCCGGCCGACACCCGGCAGGGTCTCGTCGAAAACCGGCATTTTCAAATTACCCGTCGATCATCCGGTGATGATCGGCAGGGAAGGGCTTGCGGGCGACCGGATCGTCAACCGCAAGCATCACGGCGGGCCCGATCAGGCAGTCTATATCGAGGGATCGATCGATCTGGACTGGTGGACCGAAGATCTCGGCATGCCGGTTGCGCCAGGCACATTCGGTGAAAACCTGGTGATCGAAGGATTGGATAATCGTCAGGTTGCGGTCGGCGACCGTTTCGAGATCGGCGATATACTGCTGGAAATCACCTCGGCGCGCATCCCCTGTTCGACATTCGCCTTGCGCATGGACGATCCCAAATTTGTCAAGCGTTACACGAAGGCTGGCCGACCCGGGGCCTATGCGCGGGTGCTTCGCGAGGGGACGCTCCGATCCGGCGATGAGGTGCGTCTTTTGCCTTATGCCGGCGAACGCGTTACCATGCCGGAGTTGATGCGGACCTATGGGCACAAGCTCGAAGGCGAGGAGCGGGCGCGCTATCTCGCCGCGCCCATCCATTGCAAACTGAGAAATTTCCTGGAAGGTGACGCCTGAACTGGACGCATGTCAGAAGTCGACGTGCTCGCGCGTGAGTTCTGACTTCGTCACACCCTGCAGCACGATCTCGTCGGTACCATTGACGATGGTGATTTGATCTTCGCCAATCACGATATGATTGAGCTTGAGATCGTTGAAATCTTCGATGCCGTTCATGCCGCTGAGATCGATATGATCCGCCAGGCCATCGAAATCGGTGATTGTATCGCGGCCGTCGCCGGTCCGGAATACAAACACGTCCGCATCGTTGCCACCTGTCAGAATGTCGCTTTCTTTGCCGCCATCGAGCGTGTCGGTGCCGCTTTTGCCATCCAGGGTGTTTTTGCCGGTGCTGCCGGTCAGGACATTTGCAAGCCCATTGCCGGTGCCGTCGAACTCGCCCTTCTTCAACAGCACGAGATTTTCGAGCCCTTTGCCCAAAGTGTTGGAAACTGTCGATTGGACTGTATCGATCCCGAAATCATCCCACGTCTCGGTGATCTGGATCAACCGGCTGGAGACAAAATACGTATCGCTGCCTGAACCGCCAATCACCGCGTCTTTGAACCTGCCGTCGATATTCTTGAATACGTCGTCGCCATTGCCGAGGAAGACGTTGCCGGTGATGGTGCCGTGATTGATAATGTCATCGCTACCCAGTCCATTACCCATATAGGCGTAGAAGCCGGTCAGCAGCCCGTCATTCACGGTCTTGACCGTTTGTCCGCCACTGGTGTCCGTGGTGATCGCGTTTTCACCCGATATGATGCCGGTCTCGCGATTGATCAGGTCCCCGCCGAAACTGCCGAGGGATACGCCTTCGATGCCGCCGATCGAGCCGCTATTATCGATCAGCACGCTCTCTCCTTCACTGCGGATACCGATTTGCCTGCCGTCGATCGTGCCGGCATTGGTAATCGATTCGTTTGCGCCAGACGTTATGATGCCCGCCTGATTGCCGACGACCGCACCCTGCGCGCCGATGAAGATATCTGTGCTCGCGCCGCCGCTGTCCACGCCATAGGTATCGGAAGAAATCGCCCTGCCGTTGATCTGGATCTGATTGTCGGCATGGGTGCCGTCTTCATTGATGGCAGCGCCGGATTCCGGGTAGATCATCACGCTTGCCGGCAGGATCCAGCGTGTCGCGGAGGCGTTGACTTCGAATGTCGCGAACAGATTGAACTTGCTGATGGTCGTCGCCATGGTGCCCTCCGGAAATGGAATCGTGGCTGTGCCCCGACCGCTATAGCGACGCTAATATCTGAACAGACTTGCCGGTGGCTTGTATTATGCGTGTATATCTTACTTTGTGGCTCGCATTTCACTTTACGGCGATGGCTGCCGCCGCACCGGCCATCAGGCCGGCGCTGGTGCGGTTGGCAATCCTGACCGCACGGCTGCTCCTGAGCAATCGCCGTGCCTTGGACGCGAACATCACCCATGCGAGATCGACGACCACCAGGACCGCGAACATCACGATCACCAGTTCGGCCCAGCCGGAGAGCGTCACCGCATTGATATCGATGATCGTAGGTAGCAGCGCGACATAGAACATCATGATCTTTGGATTGCCGAGCGTCACCGTCAGCCCGGCGAGGAACAGTTTCCTCGGCGAGCCTGTTTCCGGGAGTGCTGACCCGGATGTATCGGATGCAGCCGTCCACATTTTACAGGCGAGGTAGAGAAGATAGGCGACGCCGATCCATTTGATCGCCACGAAAACGTAGTGGAAGGTTTCTGCGATCGCGGCCAGCCCAAGCACGGCGAGCGACAGCCAGACCATCTCGCCGAACCACATGGCCGCCAGGAAAGGCAGCACGTCCCGCGTACCACGGGTCAACACGCGGGCAATCAGCGCGGCGATGCTCGGACCGGGGGAACCCGCCGCAATCAGCAAGGCGCCGGCGAAAATAGCCAAGGATGCCACTGTCATATGTTTCCTCCCGTCAATGCCGTACATTAGCTGGAAAGAATGGTCGAGAGCAAGTTGCCCGGATGTCAGCCTGACGATTTCCGACCGGCGACGCTGACCAGCGCATGCGCGGCGAGCCCTGCGGTTGCAAAATAGCTTGGATCGCGGTGGAGCATGACCACGGCAAAGCAGCCGTCGAGCAGCAGCCTGATCTGCCTCGCAAGGGCCTCCGCGTTCACGATCCCTTCCGCAGCGAGGGTTGAGGCAAGCCAGCTTTCGACTTTCTTCTTGTGGGCGGCGCCAGTCCTGATAGCGGGATGGCCAGGCAGGTTGGCAAGCTCGGCGGAGGTCCGAAGGAAGCCGCAGCCCTTCCATTTCGGATGTGCGGCGGCGGCCGCGAGATTGCTGAATATCCCGGCGATCCTGTCGGCAATATTGCCATCGGCCTCATCGAACCAGCGCTGGAAAGCCCGCAAATTCGGCAGATCGCGATAATCGAGATAGGCGGCGATCAGATCGTCCTTGCTCCTGAAGTGATAATAGAGCGTGCGCTTGGTCAGGCCGGCCTCTTCGGCAACCGCATCGACGCTGACACGGCCGATCCCCTCGCGGTAGAACAGGCGATTGGCTGCGGCGACAATCCGCTCGCGGGTGGAGATCGGTTCCATCGGCATAATGTATACTGACCAGTGAGTATACACAAGGCCGCAAGTCGATCATCCTGCGTGTCGGAAGCATAAAGGGATAGACAATGGAGCCGATCGAGAC
Source organism: Rhizobium sp. (assembly GCA_028290545.1). GTDB lineage: Bacteria > Pseudomonadota > Alphaproteobacteria > Rhizobiales > Rhizobiaceae > Rhizobium_E. The sequence continues at coordinate 67,864 of JAQGJP010000096.1, forward strand.
GGATATCGTTTGTGCCGACGGGGTCATGTTGCAAGGACACTGGTGGACGTCGGGGGCGAGATGGGGAACGGTGGTGATTAATCCGGCCACGGGCGTGCGCGCCCGCTATTATCACCGTTACGCGGCATTTCTGATGACGCACGGCTTCGACGTCCTGACCTATGACTATCGCGGTATCGGCCTTTCACGGCCCGCCAGACTTTCAGGATGCAGTCAGGGCTGGCGCCAATGGGGTGAGCTTGATTTCGAGGCTGCGATGCGACATGCGATGGACAGAAATCCCGCCACGCCGGTTAGTGTCGTCGGTCACAGCATCGGTGGCTTCCTGCCTGGCTATGCGGAAAGCGGCACGAAGATCCACCGGATGCTGACCGTGGGTGCCCAATATGCATACTGGCGTGATTATCAGGCGGCGCGTAGGCTCGGTCTGGTGCTGAAATGGCATATCGCCATGCCCGGCATCACCGCTCTTTGGGGTTATTTTCCGGGCAGGCGGCTGGGTTGGCTGGAGGATCTGCCGGCTGGTGTCGCTTATAGCTGGGGCTTCGGCGGAAAACGCATCGAAGGGCGGCTGCCGCGATCGGACCGCGAGAAAGTCCTGGCGCTCTTCGCTGCTGTCAGGGCGCCCATACTCGCGGTCGGTGTATCAGATGATGAATTCGCAACCAGGCCAGCCATGAGCCGGTCGCTGGATTATTTTACCGGCGCCGAGGCAATAAAAATTATGCTGCAACCAAGCGATCTCGGCTTCGACAAGGTCGGCCATTTCGACCTCTTTCACGCGCGCCACGCTTCCGGTTTCTGGCTCGACACCCTGCTTTGGCTGCGGGACGGGATCAATCCCTGGCCTTTCAGACGGTTCGAATAGGCTTGTTCAGAAAGGAAATTTCATGCCCGGGGGCAGTGGCAGTCCGGCGGTCAACGACGCCATTTTTTCCTGAGCCTGTGCTTCGCCCTTGTCCTTGGCGTCCTTGTGGGCGGCGACGATCAGGTCCTCGAGGATCTCGACATCGTCTTCCTTGAACAAAGACGGATCGATCTTCAACGACTTCAACTGGCCCTTGCCATCGAGCACCACGGTCACCAGGCCGCCACCGGCCTTGCCTTCGATGGACATGGCAGCGATCTCGCCCTGCACCTGCTCCATCTTGGCCTGCATTTCCTTGACCT
>JAQGJP010000037.1 GCA_028290545.1 Rhizobium sp.
CGAACGACAGCTGGAACACCCGCATCGCGACCGTGCAGGAAAAAGGCATTGGAGCGATCGCCGACACGGCGCTCAAGATGTGGTTCACTCCGGATTTTCATGCAAATCGGGCGACGGACCTCAGCGGCTATCGCACCATGATGACCCGGCAATCGGTCGACGGTTATACAAGCCTCTGCGCGGCTATCTGCGAGGCCGACTACACCGCCGATGCGCCGAAGATCAAGGTGCCGGTTCTGTGTATCGTCGGCGACCAGGACGGCTCGACGCCGCCGGCTCTCGTCAAATCGACCGCGGATCTCATTCCCGGCGCACAGTTCGAGATCATCGAGAACGCCGCCCATATCACTTGCGTCGAACAACCCGAAGCGCTGGCGGAATTGTTAGCCGACTTCATAAATGAGGATTGAGAGCGAAATGTCCGACAAGGCTCCACCCGAACGTTTCGACCAGGGCATGGCGACACGCCGTGCCGTGCTCGGCGACGCACATGTCGACAGGGCAGAGGCCAACAAGACGGCGTTCGACGAACCTTTCCAGACGCTGATCACCGAAGCCGCCTGGGGCCATGTCTGGTCCCGGCCGGACTGGACCAAGCGCGAGCGCTCGATCGTCACGATCGCGCTGCTTGCCGCCCTCGGCCATCACGAGGAAGTCGCCATGCATGTGCGGGCGACGGCCAATACCGGTGCGACGCCGGAGGACCTGCGCGAAGCGATGCTGCATGTGGCAGTCTATGCCGGGGTTCCGGCCGCCAACACGGCAATCAGGATCATCAAGAACACACTTGCCAAAATGGACGATGCGAGCCGGAAGGATAGCGAATGAAAAACACCCCGCCTGAAACCGGTGCATTTTTCGCGTGCGACCGCACCCTGCACCCGGCGGCGCTGACGCCGGGCTACAAGACGTCGGTGGCGCGCTCGCCGCAGCGGGCGCTGTTGTCCTTCGACAGCACCAAGACCGAGATCACCGGACCCGCCTTCGGGCACAGTATTCTGGGTCCGCTCGATAACGACCTGATCCTCAATTATGCCAGGCCCGGTGAAATGGCGATCGGCCAGCGCATCCTTGTGCATGGCAGGATCCTCGACGAGCGCGGCCGTGGCGTTGGCGGCACACTGGTGGAGTTCTGGCAGGCCAATGCCGGCGGCCGCTATCGTCACAAGAAGGAAACCTATCTTGCGGCGATCGATCCGAATTTCGGTGGCGTCGGCCGGACGATCACCGACGAGGATGGCTGTTACTGGTTCAAGACCGTCAAGCCCGGCGCCTATCCCTGGCCAAACGGCGTCAATGACTGGCGGCCGGCGCATATCCATTTCTCGGTGTTCGGACATGGCTTTGCCCAGCGGTTGATCACGCAGATGTATTTCGAGGGCGATCCGATGATCTGGAAATGTCCGATCGTCAAAACCATTCCGGATCAACAGGCGATCGAACAGCTGATCGCACCGCTCGACTGGAATGCGACGGTGCCGATGGATATGCGCGCCTACAAATTCGATATCGTGCTGCGCGGCCGTCGCTCGACCCTGTTCGAGAACCGCAAGGAGGGCAACTGATCATGGTGCAATCGCTTGGTTACCTCCGGGAAAGCGCATCGCAGACCGCCGGGCCCTATGTGCATATCGGCTGCACGCCCAATTTCGCAGGCATCAACGGCATATTCGCGACCGACCTGGGTTCAGGCCCGCTGGTCAACGACAAGACCAAGGGCGAACGGATCACGGTGCGCGGCTTCGTCTATGACGGCACGGGCACGCCACTGCGCGATGCCATGGTCGAAATCTGGCAGGCCGATGCCGACGGCTTCTACAACAGCCCGTCCGAAACCCGCGGCAAGGCCGATCCGAACTTCACCGGATGGGGCCGCCAGCCGGGCGACATGCAGACCGGCGAATTCGCCTTCGAGACCATCAAGCCGGGCCGGGCGCCGTTCCGCGAGAACGATCCGCGGCTGATGGCGCCGCATATCCTGTTCTGGATCGTGGCGCGCGGCATCAATATCGGCCTGCAGACGCGAATGTACTTCTCCGACGAGGAGGCAGCCAATGCCGAGGATCCGATCCTCAGCCGCATCGAGCACCGCGTCCGCATTCCAACCCTGGTCGGCAGGCGCGAAAGCAATATCGTCACCTTCGACATTCGTCTGCAGGGCGAGAACGAGACCATTTTTTTCGATATGTGACCACACCGGCGCGTCTCCGGGCGCGCAATATTCCGCCGCGCCAGCGGGCGCATCCGGAAAAGCCCTATATCCAGTTTTGAGGTTTCGAATGGACAAGACAATTGCAAGCGCTGCCGAGGCCGTAGTCGAGATCGGCGACGGCGCGACGGTGATGATCGGCGGCTTCGGTGGCTCCGGCGCGCCGATCGAGCTCATTCATGCGCTGATCGACAAGCGTCCGAAGGGCCTGACAGTGATCAACAACAATGCCGGCAACGGCCGCATCGGCATCGCGGCGATGATCGACGCGGGCATGGTCCGGAAGATGATCTGCTCGTTCCCGCGCTCATCCGACCCGCGCGCATTCACCGACAAGTACCTGGCCGGCGAGATCGAGCTCGAACTCGTGCCGCAGGGAACGCTAGCCGAACGTATCCGGGCCGGCGGTGCGGGCATTCCCGCCTTCTACACCCCGACCGCCTATGGTACCGAACTCGCTAGAGGCAAGCCGATCGAGGAGTTCGATGGCCGCCACTATGTGCAGGAGCGCTGGCTGAAAGCGGATTTCGCCGTCGTCAAGGCGAAGATCGGCGACACCCAGGGCAACCTCACCTACAACAAGGCCGGCCGCAACTTCAATCCGCTGATGTGCATGGCGGCGGCAAGGACGATCGCCCAGGTCAGCAGGATCGTGACACCAGGCGAGATCGATCCCGAACAGGTGATCACGCCCGGCATCTTCGTGAATTCCGTCGTGGAAATCGCCGATCCCCAGCAGGAAGAAGAGCTGATCAAAGCCGGAGTGGCCTACATATGAGTATCGATACGCGCGAAGACATCAAGCTTTCCAACGCCCAGATCGCCTGGCGCGCCGCCCAGGACATCGCCGATGGCGCCTATGTCAATCTCGGCATCGGCTTCCCGGAAATGGTGGCGCGCTATCAGCCGGAGGGCCGGCAGGCGATCTTCCATACCGAAAACGGCATCCTGAATTTCGGCGAGCCGCCGGCGCCGGGCAAGGAAGACTGGGACCTGATCAATGCCGGCAAGAAGGCCGTGACCCTCAAGCCCGGCGCGGCGTTCTTCCACCACGCCGACAGTTTCGCCATGGTGCGCGGCGGCCATCTGGATGTCGCCATTCTGGGCGCCTACCAGGTGGCGCAGAACGGCGACCTCGCCAACTGGCGGGTCGGCTCCAAGGGTGTGCCGGCGGTCGGCGGTGCGATGGACCTCGTGCACGGCGCCAAGCAGGTGTTCGTGATCACCGAACACGTCACCAAGGACGGCAAGCCGAAGCTGGTGGACGCCTGCACCTTCCCGCTGACCGGCGTTGGCTGCATCACGCGTATCTATACCAGCCATGCCGTCATCGATATCGTTGACAGACGCTTCGTGGTCCGGGAAAAGCTTGCCGCCATGACGATGGACGAACTGCAGGCGATGACCGGCGCGCCTTTGCATGTCGATGGACCTGTCGCCGATCTCGTCGTGCCTGAATTGTAAGGATTAGTATCATGACCGAAGCCTATATCTGCGCCTATATCCGCACACCGATCGGGCGTTTCGGCGGCGCGCTTTCCTCCATACGCACCGACGATCTCGGCGCCATTCCGCTGAAAGCGCTGATGGCGGCGCATACATCGGTGGATTTCGAAGCGGTGGAGGAAGTGATTTTCGGCTGCGCCAATCAGGCGGGCGAAGACAACCGCAATGTCGCGCGCATGTCCTCGCTGCTGGCCGGCCTTCCGGTTTCCGTGCCGGGTACGACGATGAACAGGCTGTGCGGCTCGGGCATGGATGCCGTCATCACCGCCGCCCGCGCCATCAAGGCCGGCGAGGCCGAGCTGATCATCGCCGGCGGCGTCGAAAGCATGAGCCGCGCACCCTTCGTGCTGCCCAAGGCCGACAGCGCCTTTTCGCGCAATGCCGAAATCTATGACACCACGATCGGTTGGCGCTTCATCAATCCGCTGATGAAGAAACAGTATGGCGTCGATTCCATGCCGGAAACCGGCGAGAATGTCGCTGATGATTTCAACATCAGCCGCGCGGATCAGGACGCCTTTGCCGTCCGCTCGCAGGCCAAGGCGGCAGCCGCGCAGGCCAATGGCCGCTTGGCCAGGGAAATCACTCCGGTAACCATTCCGCAGCGCAAGGGCGACCCGATCGTGGTCGACCGCGACGAGCATCCGCGCGCCACCAACATGGACGCGCTTGGCAAACTGAAGCCGATCGTCCGCGCCGATGGCACGGTCACCGCCGGCAATGCCTCTGGTGTCAATGACGGGGCTGCGGCGCTGATCATCGCCTCGGAAGCGGCGGCGAAAAAACATGGCCTGACACCGATCGCCCGGATCCTGGGAGGTGCGACGGCCGGCGTGCTGCCGCGCATCATGGGAATCGGCCCGGCTCCGGCCACCAAGAAACTTCTGGCGCGCCTTGGCCTCACGGTTGAACAGCTCGATGTATTCGAACTCAACGAAGCCTTTGCAAGCCAGGGTCTCGCGACATTGCGCGATCTCGGCATTGCCGACGACGATGCGCGCGTCAACAGGAACGGCGGTGCGATCGCGCTCGGCCATCCGCTCGGCATGTCCGGCGCCCGTATTGCCGGCACGGCGGCGCTGGAGCTTGCCGAGACCGGTGGCCGTTACGGGGTGGCGACAATGTGCATCGGCGTCGGCCAGGGTATCGCCATCGCTTTGGAGCGCGTATGATCCAGGGCTTCCGCTCCGAAGCGGAAACCGAACCGGGTGGACCGCATGACTGAATTCTTTCCATCCTTCCTCAACGATCTGCTGTTCGATCCCGAACTGTCGCATCTTGTTGGCACGGATGCGGATTGCGCCGCCATGTTGAAATTCGAGATGGCGCTTGCGGAAGCGGAGGCCGCCAACGGCCTGATCTCGGAAGACGCCGCCCTGACCATCGTCGAGATGGGCGCCACATTCGCCCCCGGCATCGTCACGCTGCAGCATGCGACCCTGAAGGATGGCGTCGTCGTTCCGGAATTCGTCCGCGAGTTGAGGGACTATGTCGGCGGGGATGCGAGCCAGTATCTGCATTTCGGCGCCACCAGCCAGGACGTCATCGATACGGTGCTGGCGTTGAAGCTGAAGCGGGTGTTTATCCTGTTCGAGAGCCGCTTGCAGGTGCTGCTTGAGACGCTTGATGGACTGGTCAACGTTCATGGGCAGAATCAACTGATGGGCCGGACGCGCATGCAGGCGGCGATTCCGATCACGGTTGCCGACCGGCTCGATGTCTGGCGCGGTCTGGTCAGCCGCGCCGGTGACGACCTTGCGTCCGTTCGGGAGAAAAACCTCATCCTCAGTCTTGCCGGGCCCGCAGGCACATCGGAGAAATTCGGCAACAAAATCGATGCCGTCAGGAATTCCTTAGCCGGCTTACTGGGCCTCTCCGTGCCCGACTATGTGCCGCATGCTGCGCGCGACCGGATCGCAACGCTCGGCAACTGGCTTTCACTTGTCACCGGTGCGCTCGGCAAGATCGGCCAGGACATCGCGCTGATGGCACAGAACGAAATTGCCGAGATCGCACTCGAAGGCGGCGGCGGGTCGTCGGCCATGGCTCACAAGCAGAACCCGGTGCGCGCCGAAGTGCTGGTGTCGCTAGCGCGCTTCAATGCCGTGCAAGTGTCGGGCCTGCATCAGGCGCTGGTGCATGAGCAGGAGCGCTCGGGCGCTGCCTGGACGCTCGAATGGCTGATCCTGCCGCAAATGCTGAACGCCACCGGCACGGCGCTCACGCATGCGCAGGCACTGCTGGATCAGGTCAGGCGAATCGGCAGCGCCGCCTGATCAAAGGCTTCTGATTCACCCCAACCGCGTGATATGGTTGTCCCAGGCGACGTCCGACTTTTCCCGATCGAACCAGCCCTCCTCCGTCGAGCGGGCGAAGACCTTGCGGGCGGGCGAGAGGCCGCAGACACCTGCGATCTTTTCCTGATAGGCGAGCTTGCCGGTCCTGGTCTCGAAGGCCGCCCACTGGCCGCCCTGCGGCGAGGAGATCGCCACCAGATCGGTCTGCTGGTTGACGTCGACCGTGCCGATATAGTTGTCGAATCCATCGAGCACGTCGGCCGGGATATCGATGAACGTCAGCTGTTCGCCGCGCTTGAAATGACCCAGCAGCGGCGGCCTTCGATTGCGTGCGCCCTCGAACTGGCAGCCGAACCAGATGCGGCCCTGATTGTCGGTATCCATATGGCGGGTCGAAAGCTGTCGGATGTCGGCCGGCATGTCGTGCTTCTCCACCAGCCGGCCGTCGTTCAGATCGACGATCGCCAGCGACGGCTCCATATGGTCGATGTTGAGCTTGACGCGACCAGTGTCCGGATGCTGCTTGATACCGCCATTGGCAATCGCCAGATAGCGGCCGCCCTCGATTATCTGGATGTCATGCGTGTCCATGCCGTGGGCCGGGAATTCGCCGATCTTCCGATAGTCCGAGCGGGTATCGTAGACACCGATCATTCCGGCATAGTTGTCGAAATCGTTCTCGGCGACATAGAGCAGCTTGCCGCCGGCGGAGAATGCACCGTGGCCGAAGAAATGCCTGTCCTCGGCAGCTTCTATCAGCTTCAACGCCTGCCCTGTCACGGCATCGAACACCAGCGCGAAGGTTCCCGGCCGGCGGGCAAAGGCCACAGCACGGCTCGACGTCGGATCGAAGGAGACGGCATGGCCGCGATCCGGCAGCGCCACGCGAGTGATCTCCTTTCCGGCCTCGGTCAGCAGTGCCACGCCATAGCTTTTGTCTTTGGCCATGAAGGCGCTCGCAAACACAGCATCCGCCCGCTCCAACGCTTCGGACTGTCCGGGAAGGAGGCTCGCCGCAAAGCTTGCGCCCGCCGCCTTCAGAAATGCACGTTTGCTGATCAGGTCGGTGAACATCTCAATCCCCGTCCGCGAAGGAAAAGCCGGCCGACAGACCAACGGCTGCGCCGATATCCGTATCGATCCGCGTCATTGCGTCCTTGAGCGTGAATTCGATGAAATCAAGCTTGGCCAGATATTTGTCGTCCTTCAGCATGTCGGCCGTGGGTGCCTGCAGTTTGCGGATCGCAGCCGTTGCGGCCTTGTAATCGAACAGAACCGAGGATGCGGATGAGCGTTTGTCAGCGGGCAGGAGCGCGTTCATATCGGAGACCTGCCAGAGTTTCGCGAGCCCTTCGACATTGGCCGTGATCGCACGGATCGTGTTGCCAGAGCGCCGGAAGACCGCCGCATTCGGCAACATCCTTTGGTCACGGCCCTTGTAGAACGCCTTGAAGCGCTGGTCGCGGACCATTTCGATGCCATGCACATGCAGCCCGATCAGCGCCTGCATCGCCTCGGCGCCGTTGCGATAGACGGGATTGTCGGCAGACGGGTTTTTCCAGGCATCGGCAATTCCATCGGGGGCGCCCCAGGCGGCGTCCAACTCGCCGCCGATAGTCTCGATATTTCTGGCAATTGCCAGCCCGTACCGGCAGCGGAAACTGTCCTTGCCGGAGATCACGCCTTCCGGATAGGAGCCGAAGAACACATATTCAAAAGCACCGAGCCCCTGCATGGCCACGCTACGGTCCCTCAGCGAATCGGGATTCGTGACACTTTCATCAGGGTCGGCGATCAGCGCCTGGACCTGCTTCAGACCCGTCGATTTGCGATCCGGATAGAAGAGCACGCGCTCGAAGCGGTTCTGCTCCAATACCGGCCCTTCGCGGATGATCTCGACCTTGCCCCAGGCCTCGATCGTATCGGCAAAGCGCGCACTGACGGTTTTGAGCTGATCGTCGGACGGAGCGGCGCAAAGCTTGCCGGTCTCGGCCGAAAGGGCTGCAGCCTTCACATGGAAATCCACATAGGCGGGGCGAATGTAGAGATCGACCGCCTTTGCGATCACCGCCCTGGCGGCGGCCTCGTCGAGCGCCAGCGTCGGTGCCGCACTCGCCATCATCAGTAGCGGCGTGAGTAGCCAGGCCAGTTTTTGCATCAGAGCGACTCCAGAAAGGCGATCAGTTTTTGGCGGTCGTCGCCCGTGAGATCTGCGTAATTGGCCCGCGCCCTGGTCGCCTCGCCGCCATGCCAGAGAATGGCTTCTTCCAGCGTCCGGGCGCGGCCATCATGCAGGAAGAATTCAAGCCGGCTGACGATTTTCGTCAGGCCAATACCCCAGAGCGGCGGCGTTCGCCACTCCTTTCCGCTGGCCTCGCCGACCGACTGACTATCTGCCAACCCATCACCCATGTCATGCAGCAGGAAATCCGAATAGGGCCAGATCAGCTGAAAACGCAGCGATGGTTCAGGCCACTCCCGCGACGTCACATATTTGGGGCGGTGGCAGGCCACGCAACCGGATTGATAGAAGAGCTTCTTTCCCTCCAATATATCGGGGAAACCCGACTGCCGGCGGGCGGGAGGGGCCAGATGCTGCGCGTAGAAGGTGACCAGCGAGACGACCGTCTCGGGCGCCTCGCCCTTGCCGAGCCGCTTCTGTTCACCGTTCGGCCGGGCAAGGCAATCGGTCTCGGCCAAGGTGCAATCTCCATTCGGATCGGGCATGTCCGGCGTCGAGATACCGATGTCGCCGGAGAAGGCATGCGCCGTTTGGTCGCGTATCGCAGCATTCTCGGCCTTCCAGCCGAAACGGCCGATCCTGAGCCTGCCCTTGCTGTCGGTGACCATCTGGAGCCTGCCGGAGATGCCATCATGATCGCGATCATCGGGGTCGGCATTGGCCTTGAGATCGTCATCGGCGATCGCCTCGACCAGACCAAGACCGATCATCGCCGGCGTGACGCGGGCGGAAACGGTCGTATCCATGCCCAGCAGGCCATATCTGAGATCGGTAGCCGAATATGTCGGTTTGCGCAGATCGACTTTTGAGCCATCCGGAAAAATGAATGGCACGGTCTCGTAGCGGATCGTCATCTGCCCTTCGGCGGCAAGGCCCGGCACGGCTTTATCCTGCAATTGCCTGCCATAGACGGGGTCGGGGAAATTCACCACCAGATGCTCCTGAAGCGCCTGTTTCTCGGCGGCGGAGTTCGGTCCGCGTGCCAGCCGCAGGAACATCGATGTCGCGTCAGCCGCGCCCTCGGGCGGATGGCCGCGACCATCATCCTTGTGGCAGTCCTCGCAGGATCGCGCATTGTAGAACGGCCCCAGCCCGTCTGACGCCTGCGTCGAGGACGGGGCCGCGACCCAGAGCTTGCGGAACAGCGAATTGCCGAGACGGAAGCGCATTTCATCTTCGGGGCGGAGATTAAAAGAGACGTGCGAGAACGCCCGGCGATCGGGATCCTCGATCGAGGTCGCGGCACCGGCCTGCATCGCTTCAAATTGCTCGGTCCGGGTGAAATCGGCGGTGGGGCGTGTCACGCTCTCGACGCGGACGCGATCGGCATCCGTCAGGTCGCGTCGAACTTTTACCGACATGTCGCCGGGCACGGCCTGCCCTGCCAGCGCGAGTGCCAGCACGGATAATGAGACCGCGAAGATGCGTTTCATGGTCATTCCGAGAGGCGCGAACCCATGCCCGCGCCCCTGCGCCCCGCTTATTTGAACACCGTGTCAGGTTTATCGAGACTGTCGGAACCTTCAAGTTCAATCTCGCCCAGGTCGAGCGCGGAAACGGCACGCTGGATAGATTTGGTCTGATCGACGAGACCATCGATCGCGGCCTGGACGACAGCATTGCCTTCCTTGTTGCCGTCGCCGATCATCTGGTCGTACTTCTCGACCGTTTCGCCGCGCTTGGCCATCGCATGCATCGCATCGAGCGTCTTGTCTAGCTTGCCCGTCAATTCCTTGTCGATCGCCGCATCCTTTTCGGCAACCAGCGCCGAAAGCGATGCGCCTTCGATCTTGGTGCCGTCAAGACGGGTGTACCTGCCGGTATAGACCTCATCGATGCCGATCGCGTCGTTCAGATGCGAATTATAGGTATTGTCGGAAAAGCAGTCATGTTCCTCTTCCGGATCGTGCAGCAGCAGGCCGAGCTTCATGCGCTCGCCGGCAAGTTCGCCATAGGAGAGCGAGCCCATGCCGGTCAGCATGGTGGAGATACCTTTTTTCGGGTCGGCAAGCACGGCCTTGGCGGCTTCGCCGTCCGGTGCCCACTGCTTGGCCATATAGTCGAGATCGCTGACGAGCAGCGTCGATGCGGCCTTCAGATATTGGGCCCGGCGATCGCAATTGCCGTGGGTGCAGTTCTTCGTGTCGTAGTCTGTGGCAGGACGTGTGCCTGCGCCCGGGCCGGTGCCGTTGAGATCCTGCCCCCAGAGCAGGAATTCGATGGCGTGGTAACCGGTGGCGACGTTGGATTCGGTTTCGCCTGCTTCCTGCAGCGTGCCCGAAAGCAGTTCCGGCGTGATCCTGGTGGCATCGATTTCCTTGCTGCCGATCGTGAACTTCGGATTGGCGATAACGTTCAGCGTATATTGCTCGTTCTCATCGCTTTCGGTGCCATAGGCCTTGTCGACATAGTCGATCAGTCCTTCATCGAGGGGCCAGGCATTGACCTTGCCTTCCCAGTCATCGACGATCGGATTGCCGAAGCGATAGGCTTCGGTCTGCTGGTAGGGAACGCGGGCCTTGATCCAGGTATCCCTGGCGGCTTTCAGCGTGTCTTCGGACGGGTTGGCGATCAGGAGGTCGATCGCCTTGTCCAGCGCCTTGGCGGTGATCAGCGCATCGTCATATTTCGCATGCGCGATATTGACGTAATTCCTGACCACAGCCGCCGGATCGGTGGCCGCGAGCGCGATTGCGGATGGCAGGATAAACGTGGCAGACGCGACAACAAGCGCGAGCCGGGCAAGAGGTTTGCTGATCATGATCACTCCCCAGTGAATGTTGGTGGCTGAGGGTGTCATGAACCAGAATTAAACTAGTGTCAAATAATCCAGTTTAGAACGATTGCAAGAAGTTAGAGCCAGGACAGGCCCCGGCTATTGCCTTCGCAGCATCGCGAAATAGAAGCCGTCGGTATCGGTGGCAGCCGGCGATAGCGTCAGTGTCTGACCGTCGCTCGTATGCGGCTTGACCGGCAGGTGGCCGAACAACGTATTCCAGTTCTCGAGCGCGGAAACCGCCTCGAAGCCGTGGCCGGACTGGAGAAAGGCGGCGATCTGCCCCTGATTCTCCTCAGGCAGGACCGAACAGGTGACATAACAAAGGTAGCCACCCGGGCGGACATAGGCGGCGGCCTTCTCCAGCGCCTCGCGCTGCTGGCCAATCCGTTCATCAAGGTTCTTCTGCGTCAGCCGCCATTTTGTATCGGGACGCCTCCGCCACGTGCCGGTGCCGGTGCAGGGCGCATCGACCAGAACCCGGTCGAATTTGCCCTTGAGCGGAATCAGCGATTTCTCGTGTTCCTGAACCTGGACATTTCGGGTGCCGGCGCGCCGCAATCGTTCGATGATCGGCGCCAGCCGCTTGCGGTCGGAATCGTAGGCGTGGACCTGGCCCTTGTTATGCATGGTCGCCGCAAGTGCCAATGTCTTGCCGCCGCCGCCGGCGCAATAGTCGAGGATCTGCTCGCCCTCCTGCGCCATCACCAGATCGGCGACGATCTGCGAGCCCTCGTCCTGCACCTCGAACCAGCCCTTGGCAAAGGAAAGCTCGGCCGTGACGTTGGGCAGTCGTGACGGGCCTTCACCGGAAGGGATGCGAACACCATTGCGGGCAATAACCGTCGCGCGCGCATGCGCCTCCTCAAGCGAGCGGACGACCTTGTCGCGATCGGCACGCAGCGTATTGGCGCGAAGATCGAGGGAAGGACGGGCGGCAAGCGCCTGAGCCTCCTTCAGCCATCCAGCGCCGAAATTCTCTTCAAACAGCGGAACGACCCATTCGGGAATATCCCCCTGGATATAGGCTTCTGCGTCTTCAAGCTTTCTCGACTGGAATGCGCTGACCGACACCGCGTCCAGCGCTTCCGGCGCGAACTTGTCGCCCTCGAACTCCGCAGTCAGGGCTTCCGGTGTGAAGCCCCATTGACGGAACATCACCGCATGGGCGAGAGCCGCCGGGCTGGCGCTATCCATCAGCCAGGCATGCGACAGCTTCATTCTCAATGCGTCATAGACGATATTGCCGACTGCGGCCCGATCACCCGATCCGGCAAACCGCCGCGAGAGGCCCCAGTCCTTCAGCGCATCGGCGACAGGGCGACGACGGGTCTCGATATCATTGAGGACTTCAATCGCCCCGGATAGTCGCCCGCCCAACCGCATTCACAGTTCTCCATTGCTGCAAGCCGCGTGGTAGCCGCTGTTGGCGTGAAGAGCAAGCACTTGGACGGGTTGAAGGAAGTATAATCAGCCGATGATCTCGTAGCAGACCTTGGCGGTGCCGGACTTGACCATGCCGATGCTGTTGGCGGCGGCACGGGAGAGATCGAGGACGCGACCGCGGATGAACGGTCCGCGATCATTGATGCGGACGATGACCGCACGGCCATTGCGATTATTGGTAACGCGCAACTTTGTGCCGAATCTGAGTGACCGGTGTGCGGCTGTCAGCCTGGCGGGATTCATCCGTTCGCCGGATGCGGTCTTGGAATGAAGCGCATACCACGAAGCACCTCCACAACCATTTTCGGCCATAGCGGCCCCGGAAACAAAACTTGAGGCAAGGATCGCTGACACAGCCACAAACACAACGCGGTACTTTTTTTCGAACATATGGGCTTCCTAGAACGTTTATTTCTAGGAATTAGTTTTTCATGGTAAAAAATGGCAGAAACGTGCTTTGTTCCATCACGGAATATTAAAAATGAAATATTAATCAATCGACCTAAAAGAACATAAAGGCATTACTAATACAACTAGAAATTATTTATTTGCTGAATCAGGCATTAAGCGGAAACGGCGATCCAGTGCAATTTATTCGAGTCGGGCTCACAGCTTTCACGCATTTTTCCAGATCTGACCGGATATCAATTCCGATTTCGCCAGTCAGCGGGCTCCATTGTGGCGGGACTGTGGCGAAAAATGCCACATTTCACCCTTTCCAGATGCCTTTGGCCCACATCTCATCGAACGAATTTCGGTATTCGGGGTAAAGGAATTCGAAACCAAGTCCACGCAAACGGGCATTCGAAACACGTTTGTTCTCGCCGTAGAAGGAACGCTGCATCGGACTCAGTTCCGCAGTTTCGAACAGGATATCCGGCGGCACCGAGACACCCATCAGCCTGGCGGCATATTCCACCGTGTCCTGGGTCGGTGACGGGCTGTGATCGGTGACATTGTATATCCCACCTATGTTGCGGTCGATTAGGAAGGCGGTGGCACGGCCGATATCCTCGACACGGATACGGTTGAAGACCTGGTCCTTCTTGACGATCCTCCGTGCAGTGCCGTTCGCCAGATTGAGAAACGGATTGCGGCCAGGACCGTAGATGCCCGCCAGCCTGAGGACCGCGACCGGGATATTTTCCCGCGCGCCTGTTTCCAGCCACTGGTTTTCGGCAAGCACCCGCTCCCGGGAACGATTGGAGAGCGGCGCAGGGGGGGAATCTTCGTCAATCCATGCGCCCTTCCGGTCGCCATAGACGCCGATCGTCGAAAGATAGCCGATCCATCCGAGAACCGGCATCAGATCCTTCAAGCGCGGCACGAGCTTGAGGAACACATCGCCATTGGCTTCCGGCGAGATCGACTGGACGAGATGCGTCACGCTGGCGAGCGCGGCTTTCAGTTCGGGAGAGATCCCGGAGCCGTCGAATGCAAGCGGGATGATGCCGCCAGTCTCCAGGGCGGCAAATTTTGCTTCGCTGCGCGTGGTTCCGTAAATCGTCTGGAAGTCCGGTGCACAGGTCCGCGCAATTGCCTTACCGGAAAAACCGGCACCGAGGATCATCATCTTCATCTTAAAATCCTGCCCGTTTCCATTCCATCAACACATCCGGATCGCGTTCGCGCCCGCCCATGGCATCGACATCGTCACTATCCATCAATTTTCCCAGCCGGCCAAGCGCCCAGACTGCCATGGCCCGCACCTCCGGCGCAGTATCGGTCAAGAGCGCCCGACACTGCGCAGCCAGGCCGGGATCGCCGGAATTGCCGGCGGCAATCAGGCAATTGCGAATAAACCTGTTGCGGCCGATACGCTTGACCGGCGAACCCGAGAACAGCGCCCTGAAGGCGACATCGTCAAGCTGCAGCAGTTCGGCAAGCGGCGGCGCCACCAGATCGGGGCGGGCGGCCAGCTTCATCTCGCGCCCGGTCTCGGCGAACTTGTTCCATGGACAGGCGGCAAGACAATCGTCGCAGCCATAGATGCGGTTGCCGATCAGCGGCCTGAGCTCGGCCGCGATCGACCCCTTGTGCTCAATGGTCAGATAGGAGATGCAGCGCCGCGCATCGATGCGGTAGGGCGCGGGGAAGGCATCGGTCGGGCAGGCGTCGAGGCAGGCACGGCAGGAGCCGCAGTGATCGGCCTCGGGCTCATCTGGCACGAGATCGATGCCGACAAAGATACTGCCGAGAAACAGCCAGGAGCCGAATTCTCGGCTGACGAGATTGGTGTGCTTACCCTGCCATCCCAGTCCCGCTGAAGCCGCGAGCGGCTTTTCCATCACCGGGGCGGTATCGACGAACACCTTAATCTCAGCTTTGGCACGGGCGGCAAAACGCGTGCCGATCTCCTTCAGCTTGCCTTTAATGACGTCATGATAATCGCGATTGCGGGCATAGACGGAAATATTGCCGATACTTTTCCGGTCAAGGTTCTCGCGGGGGTCACCCTCCGGTCCGTAGTTCATGCCGAGCATGACGATCGAGCGCACGCCCGGCCACAGGACAGACGGATTGCCGCGACGCTCTCTCGTATCCGGCAACCAGTCCATGGTGCCGTGGTAGCCGCTATCGATGAAGGCGTTGAGATTGACGCCGGCTTCCGCGATCCGGTCCGGCGTGGCGATCCGGCAAATGTCGAAACCGGCCTCATAGGCCAGGGATTTCACATAATCCGTCAGCACCTGTTTTTGCCTGTTTGTGTCCGATAGCGCACCCACTGCCGTGGCCCTAGAAATCCAGGTCAGCGTAATGCGAAACCGGCGTCACGGACCGGACGCGATCGTTGAGGAGCGGGCGGAAGCCGGGGCGCGACTTGATCCGCTGATACCATTCCTTGACCTGCGGCACGTCGCTCCACTCTATCTCGCCGAGATAGTCGAGAACGGAGATCGCGGCCGCGGCTGCCAGATCGGCATAGGTCAGTCGTTCGCCCGCCAGCCAGGTTCGCGAGCCGGCCAGCCAGGAGAGATAGCGGAGATGCTGCTTGATGTTGCCGCGGGAGGTGCGCAACACCTTTGAGTCAGGTGCACCGCCGCCCTGTTCCGGCGTCATGTGGAGCTTGTAGACGCGCTCCCGCACCAGCGGCCGCGTCACATCCTGCTCCATCTTGAACAGGAACCATTCGGTCAGGCGGCGGATCTCCCCCCGCTGGAACGGATCTTCGGCCAGCAGGCGGCGGTCACGCTTGAGTACGCCACTGGTTTCATCGAGAAATTCGGAGATGATGGTTGCGCCGCACAGCGCCCGCATGTTGTCATCGACATAGACCGGCAGTGTGCCCGCCGGATTGAGAGCCATGAAATCCTTGCGCTTCTCCCAGATCTGCTCCTCGATCATTTCCGATGGCACGCCATATTCCGAAAAGATCAGGCGCACGAAGCGTGACGCAGTTGACATCGGATGGTGATAAAGAACGGGCATCTGATCTACCGAGACAAGAGGATTCGGGCAACATGCGCCAATATACAGCCACTGAACACCAGAATCAGTATCGGCGATCCTTGGTATAGATTGTCAGGACGGTATAGAAACTTGGCAAGGCGGGCACAAGCGATTCGAGGAATTGTACCGATCCGGCACCCGGTTCCGGTAAATGAAACGACAACGGCTTGCGCTCTTTACCAGCAATGTTAACGAATTCTCGCTTATCTCCGCATCCTCCCATCGCCAAAGTGACATCCAGAGGCATCCATGGACTTTTTCAGCGCCCTCATTCTCGGCCTTCTCGAAGGATTGACCGAGTTCATCCCCGTTTCGTCGACCGCGCATCTGCTGCTTGCCAGTCATTTCCTGGGATTCAGGACCACCGGCAACACATTCCCGGTGCTGATCCAGCTGGGCGCGATCCTCGCCATTCTGCTGGTCTATTTCCGCAGGCTGCTCGACATCGCGCTTACCCTGCCCTCAAGCGAGCGGTCGCGCTGGTTCGTCCTGTCGATCCTTATCGGTTTCCTGCCGGCGGCGGTCATCGGCGCAATCGCCCATGACTTCATCAAGGCGGTGCTGTTCGAATCGCCCGTGCTGATCTGCTACGTGCTGATCGGCGGCGGCATCATCCTGCTGGCCGTGGACCGGCTGAAGCTCAAGCCGCGCTATTTCGACGCGATGGCCTACCCGCTGCCGCTGGCCCTCAAGATCGGCCTTTGCCAATGCGTCGCCATGATTCCCGGCACTTCCCGCTCTGGCGCGACAATCGTCGGCGCGCTGCTGATGGGCACGGACAAGCGTTCCGCTGCGGAATTCTCCTTCTTCCTGGCCATGCCGACCATGGTCGGTGCCTTCGCACTCGATCTGTATAAATACCGCAATGAGTTGAGCATGGACGACGCCGCCCTGATCGGCGTCGGTTTCGTCGCCGCCTTCGTATCCGGTCTGATCGTCGTCCGCTCGCTGCTCGCCTTCGTGTCGCGGCGCGGCTATGCGCCGTTCGCCTGGTGGCGGATCATGATCGGTGTCGCCGGGCTTGCCGGGTTGTATGCCTACGGTTGAGTATCGACGCTACCGCCTCCCCTTGGCTATAGCCAGTTCACCCTTTATTTGGGGTGGATTGGTATTTCGGGACTGGGAATGAAAAGATGAGTACAGTTCTCGTGACCGGCGGATCGGGCTTCGTCGGCAGCCATTGCATCCTGCAACTTCTGCAGAAGGGGCATCAGGTTCGCGCGACAGTGCGCAGCCTGAAGCGGCAGAGCGACGTGCTCGCCATGCTCAGGGAGGGCGGTACGGAGCCTGGCGATCGCCTGGCTTTTTTTGCCGCCAATCTCCAACGGGACGCCGGATGGGCAGAGGCCGTTGCCGGCTGCGACTATGTCCTGCATGTCGCCTC
Source organism: Rhizobium sp. (assembly GCA_028290545.1). Lineage (GTDB taxonomy): Bacteria > Pseudomonadota > Alphaproteobacteria > Rhizobiales > Rhizobiaceae > Rhizobium_E. Next base: position 17,311 of record JAQGJP010000037.1, read on the forward strand.
GCCCTTTCCCGCAAGCGTGCCCAGGGACGAGAACGAACTGATCCGGCCCGCCCGAGAGGGCGCTCTGCGCGTGCTGAGGGCGGCGCGCGACGCCGGTGTCAAGCGCGTCGTCCTGACCTCGTCCTTCGCCGCCGTCAGCTACGGCCAGAAACCACAGGACGGCGTGTTCACCGAAGCGAACTGGACCAACGTCGATGCCCCTGACGCCCAACCCTATATGAAATCCAAGACGCTCGCCGAGCGTGCCGCCTGGGATTTCATCGCTCGCGAAGGCGGGGGGCTCGAACTCACCGTCATCAATCCCGTCGGAATTTTCGGCCCGGTGCTCGGACCGGACATATCGACATCGGTGGCCCTGATCAGGATGATGATGAATGGTGCGATGCCCGGCGCACCGCGCATCCATTTCGGCGTGGTCGACGTCCGCGATGTCGCCGATCTTCATATCCGCGCCATGACCCATCCGGCGGCGAAGGGCGAACGCTTTCTCGCGGTCGCCGGCAAATGCATGTCGATTCTCGATGTCGCAAAGCTCCTGCGAGAACGCATGGGTGCGTCCGCCGCCAGGGTGCCGCGCCGGCAGTTTCCCGACTGGATCGTGCGCCTGTTCGGCCTGTTCAACCCGGCCGCCCGCGCCGCTGTGCCGCAGCTTGGAATCATCCGCAACGGCACAAGCGAAAAGGCGAGGCACATGTTGGGCTGGGCGCCTCGTTCCAACGAGGAGGCGATCGTTGCAGCGGCGGAAAGCCTGGTGCGGCTGAAGCTTCTGAAAAGCGGATGAAATACAATGGGCCGCAAAAGCGGCCCGTATTCACCATCGGAAATAAGCGCGTCCGCTCAGTTGCGGGCAGGAATGGTCGCCGTAATTGTGCAGGGATCGACGCCATAGGCCGGAGAGCACTTGGATTTATCGGCAGCGACGGTGCGCGGCGCGATGAACGAACCGGCAAGAATGACAAGCGCCGCAGACGCAAAAAACAATGCGATCGATTTGCCCATGGAAATCCCCTAGCAGTTTGGATAGTTTGCCCCGAGCGTTCTTCAAATCAGATTATCAAACCGGGATGTTGGCCGGGTTCTATTCAGTCGAACGCCCATTATCAATAAGACATTTTCCCTGAACGGCTGGTTAATGAGCTATAATGAATTTGTGCGGCTTTTGTGCAACTTCACAGGCAGTGGCTGAAAAATGGACAGTCTGGAGGGGTATGGTTTCGGGTTCGCCGGTTCTCACTATCCACGAGTCATCCTCGGGCTGACTCGTGGAGGGATGTCGCGAGAGATGATCGCCGAAGTCGAGCATTCGAGCTTACGCGGCAGAGCCTGACTGGCTGAACTGGCCTTCCGGACGATACCGCACCAGATAGCTCGGCAGGATCGCCGCCGTGGATGTCGGCTCGATGCCGATGCCCTGCAACGTGCGGCCTTCGGAAACCGCAGCGGCTGAGACGATATTATCGGACTTCAGCAGCATCACCTGATCCGCCGTTATCATCGGCTTGACGAACGGGATCAGTGAAGTGATCGTACCGATCATCGACGCCACCCAGAACGGCAGCGACAGCAGGCGCTTTTCGCGATGGGTGATGGTCAGGATCTCGTCGAAAATATCCTTGAAGTCCTTCGCCTCGGGGCCACCGAGTTCGTACACCCTGCCGCCTTCGAGCTTGCCTTCCACGGACCGGGCCACGGCTTCTGCCACATCATCGACGAAAACCGGCTGAAAGCGGGTATTGCCACCACCGACGAGCGGCAGGAATGGCGCGGTGCGGGCCATTTCCGCGAACTTGTTATAGAATGTGTCTTCCGGCCCGAAGATGATCGACGGGCGGAGGATCACCGCGCCAGGAACGGTGGCGAGCACCAAATGCTCAGCCCGGCCCTTGCTGCGGCCATAGGCCGACGGCGAATCGACATTGGCGCCGATTGCGGAAATGTGCGTCAGGCCAGCGCCTTGGGCACGAGCGGCTTCGGCGATGGCTCGAGCGCCAAAATCCTGCACGGCATCGAATGTGTTGCGGCCGGTCTCGAACAGCAGGCCGACACAGTTGATCACATAATCCGAGCCCTTGACGGCTGCATCGACCGATGCACGATAGCGCAGGTTGGCCTGTACGAAAGAAATCTGGCCGACATTGCCGAGCGGCTGGAGATGGAAGGCAAGATCGGGACGGCGGACGGCGACGCGGATGCGATATCCGCGTCTGGCAAGACTGCGGACGATGTGACGCCCCAGAAAACCTGACCCGCCGAACACGGTAACAAGTTTCGGAATATTGGACAGCGTCATGTTCGTCTCCTGAAGGGCTAGGCTCGTCTCGTTCCTTAGCCCAAACTCCGGCGCAGGTGAAGGGATTATATGCCTTCGACGACCACCATTTCGGCATCGGCGACCTGTTGGCGGATGGCGGCGGCGATCTGGTATTCTGGCGAATGGTAGCAATCATAGGCCGCCTGCAGCGAGGGAAACTCGATCACCACGTTACGCGCCCGCACCTGTCCTTCGAGGCGATGATAGTCACCGCCCCGCGCCAGGAAGTTCGCGCCATATTTCTCGAACGCGGGCTTGGCGGCCGCCACGTAATCCTTGTAGCGCTCCGTGTCGCGCACATCGACCCGTGCAATCCAGTATCCCTTGGCCATAGTTTTTCTCCGCCGGAAATCTGCATGCTGAATTCTGCAGATGACCAAGATCTAGTCTACCGAATCGATTTCTGCAAGGATAGCGCGTACAGCTTCCAACGGCTCCAGCGCCTTGACGATCGGGCGCGCGACGACCAGATGGCTGGCCCCGGCACGGATGGCATCCGCCGGCGTCATGACCCGCTTCTGGTCGCCTTTTTCAGCGCCGGCCGGGCGAATGCCCGGTGTCACGACCGCGAGATCCGGACCGACGATCCTGCGCACCGCCGCCGCCTCTTCCGCCGAACAGACGATGCCGCCCATGCCGGCCCGCCGCGCCTGCTCGGCACGGCGCAGGACCAGCGTATGAGGATCGTACTCATAGCCCGCCTCGATCAGGTCCTGTTCGTCCATCGACGTCAGGACCGTGACGCCCAGCAGGCAGAGGCCGGAGCCGCGCGCGGCTTCCACCGCCGCCTTCATCGCCTTGGGATAGGCATGCAGGGTCAGCATGGTCATGCCCATCTTGGCGATGTTCTCGACCGCGCTGGCCACCGTGTTGTCGATATCGAGCAGTTTCATGTCGAGAAAGATCTTCTTGCCGTCGCGGGCAAGCTCGCGGGCGAATTCAAGCCCGCCCGCGAAGACGAGCTGATAGCCGATCTTGTAATGGGACACCGAGGAACCGAGCTTCTTGACGATGTCGGCGGCTTCCGAAACATTCGGCACATCGAGCCCGACGATCAGCCTGTCCCTTGCTGCCATTCCGGTGTTCCTTCGCTTGTTCCCAATTGCCTGACCAGTCGCATGCACGCGACCGGCCTGCAAGATCAAAGGAAGACGAGTCACTTCTAAATCGTCCGCCGTTTCACAAATGATATCCGTTCAAAGCCTAGCCCGGTCCGGTCCAGTCTTCCATCGGCACCCAGTCTGAAAGCAGCATACGGTCCGACAGCCGGAAAACGTAGAGATTGCCGCCGCCGGCCGGCTGGTCCGCATCACGCGCAATCGGTCTGCGGGCCAGATGGCATTTCAGCAGCGTACCGACGCCGCCATGGCCGACGAAAGCGACCGGCAGGCGGCGATCGTGGTCGGCCAGCACGGTTTCGACTGCGGTGACGATGCGCGCCTGGGCGTCGAGCGCCCTCTCCCATCCGTGGAAGCTCTCACCCGGATGCGCAAAGAACCAGTCTGCCGCCTTCTCGAATTCGTCCGGCACCAGAAAACCGGTGGCAGAGCGATCGTTCTCACCCATATCCTCGATGATCTCGGGGACGATGCCATGCGGCGAGCCGAGAATGTTCGCGGTCTCGATCGCCTTGGTTTCATCACTCGAAATAATGCGCCCCAGCAGCCCTGCCCATTCCAATCCGGCGGCCATGACCGCGCGCTCGCGCCCTTTCTCCGACAAATGCCATCGGGGCACCGGAACAGCGGCATCGATGACGATCTGCGGGTGGGTGATGTAGAGCCCGAACACGGTTCAGCCGTGCACCTTCTTGTAATGCCAGATCTGGGCGGGCGGGATATTGCGGACGATGAAATCGAAATGCTCGATCTTGTAGATATCCGGCCGGGCGATCACCGGCGACATGGGGCTATAGGAGAACTGCACGATGGGTCGACCTGCCGGCATCAGATCCAGCAGATTTTCAATCAGGCTCACGCGCTGGTGCATCGGGAAATTCAGCAGCGGGATGCCCGAGATCACGCAATCGAATTTCTGATCCTGGAAGTCCTTTAGCGATTCCTTGAGATCGAAGGCGTTGCCATTGATAAAATTGACGCCCGGATATTTTCCACGCAGATGCTGCACGAACGAGGTCGAATATTCGATCGACACAAGATTTTCCGGCGTCACGCCGCGTGCCAGGATCGCCTTGGTGATCACGCCGGTGCCGGGTCCAAGCTCCAGGACCGGCAGGCCGGAGCCGGTATCGATGATACTCGCCATCCTGTTGGCCATCCGGGTAGACGTCGGCATGATTGCACCAACCGTTTTCGGCTGGGAAATCATGCCCTTGATGAAGCGAATCTCATCATCGAATTTGCCGGCAAGCCGGCTCTTGATATGGCGCATGGCGCGTTGTCCCTATTCCTGTCGTTGACATCATAGAGACGATCAAAAGAGGTAAAAGCAAGACACGCTTCTATACAGATAATTAATTTCTTGAATGAGTGAGCCTCCGCATATCCGAAAAGAACGAGGTCGGTCGCATAAGCGACCCCAAACGAAAATCAATCTAGACGCGCATCGGCATCAGCACATAGAGCGCATCGGCGCTGGAGGAATCCAGGATAATCGTCGGAGAACCGGCGTCGGCAAGCTTGAACACCGCATCGTCGCCGGTGAGTTGTCCCGTGATATCGAGCAGGTAGCGGGCATTGAAGCCGATTTCGAGCGGATCGCCCTCGAAGGACACGGCAAGCTCTTCCGTCGCGCTGCCGGAATCCGGGTTGTTGACGGTCAACGTCATCTGGCCATCGGACAGAGCGATCTTCACCGCGCGGCCGCGCTCGGAGGAAATCGTCGAGACGCGATCGACGGCACTGGCAAACGTGCTGCAATCGACCCGCATTTCCTTGTCGTTGCCGGATGGAATGACGCGCTGATAGTCCGGGAACGTGCCGTCGATCAGTTTCGAGGTCAGCACGATCTCGCCGAAGGACAGTCGGATCTTGGCGTCCGACACCTCGAAACGGATTTCCTGATCCGGATTGTCGACCAGTTTCTGGATTTCGCCGACCGTCTTGCGCGGAATGATAATGCCCGGCATGCCTTCCGAGCCCGACGGCGCCTCAATCTCGGCGCGGGCGAGGCGATGGCCGTCGGTGGCGACGGCGCGAAGCTTCAGCGCGCCGTCGGCCTCGACCGTGTGCAGGAATATGCCGTTGAGATAATAGCGGGTTTCCTCGGTCGAGATCGCAAACTGGGTGCGCTCGATCAGCATCTTGAGATCGGCGGCCTTGATCTTGAACGAGTGGCTGAAAGTGCCGGCGGTCAGATCGGGGAAATCGGCTTCCGGCAGGCATTGCAGCGAGAATTTCGAGCGGCCCGAAGTGACGCTCATCGTCGTGCCTTCGGGATTGGTGGACAGTGCCACTTCCGAACCGTCGGACAGTTTTCGGACGATTTCATAGAGAAGGTGGGCCGGCACGGTGGTGGCGCCCGGCTGCTCGGTCATGGCGGGTGCCGCTTCGGTGATTTCGAGATCGAGATCGGTTGCCTTCATCATCAGGCTGGCGCCTTCGGCCCGCAACAGGACGTTGGAGAGGATCGGAATCGTGTTCCGGCGCTCCACGACGCGGTGGACATGGCCCAAGGACTTCAGAAGATTGGAACGCTCGAGTGTGATACGCATGATCTCTACCGTTTTTTTGTTCGTGCCGGCCTGATGCCGGAAAATCCGCCCCCCGTAGGGACCGGCAAAATGGCAGAAAAAACCTGAACATGGCAAGCGATTTTCATCTTAACAAAGCAGGTCTTGCAGATATCCCCATGCCCGACCATAAAGGCGCGTTACACATTGACCCGGAGCATCTCTTGACCGACGACGAACTTCCAGAGGCATCGCAGGCCGGCAGCTTCCGTATCCGGACGCTGGACATACCGGCACGGCCGCTGGAGCCGGCGCTCTATCTGGTGGCAACGCCGATCGGCAATCTCGGCGACATCACGCTCAGGGCGCTCGAAACGCTCGCCGGCGCCGATATCGTCGCGGCGGAGGACACGCGGGTTACCCGAGTGCTGCTCGATCGCTACGGCATCGGCAAGCGCCCCTACGCCTATCATGAGTATAATGCCGATCACGCCGGCCCGAAGCTGATCGCGGCCGTCGGCGGCGGCAAATCCGTGGCGCTGGTCTCCGATGCCGGCACGCCGCTGGTCTCCGATCCCGGCTATCGGCTGGTGCGGCAGGCGCTCGAGGCAGGCTTGAGGGTCGTTCCCATCCCCGGCGCTTCCTCGGTCATCACCGCATTGTCGGCCGCAGGCCTGCCGAATGAGGCTTTCTTCTTCGCCGGCTTCCTGCCGCAGAAGGAAAAGGCCCGCCGCGACCGGCTGGCGGAGCTCTCCGCCATTCCCGGAACGCTGCTTTATTTCGAATCGCCGCACCGGCTGCCGGCCAGCCTGAAAGACGCCGCCGACATGCTGGGGCCGAACCGCCAGGCCTCCGTCTGCCGCGAATTGACCAAGACTTTCGAGGAGTTCCGGCGCGGCACGCTTTCCGAGCTCGCCGTCCATTACGAAGCCAATTCCAACGTCAAAGGCGAGATCGTCGTCGCGGTCGCACCCCCGGAGGCAAAGGAGGCTCCGGCCGGCGAGGTGCTGGACGATATCCTCAAGGCACTGGTCGCCCGGATGCCGACTGCAAAAGCCGCCACGGAGGCCGCGCGCCAGACAGGCCTTGCGCGCAAGGATCTCTATCAGCGGCTTCTCGACCTTAAGGTATAGGGCTATGGCGACACGGATCCGTCAAGACCGCCGTAAAGCCTTCATTCGAGGCCATGTCTCGGAATATTATGCCGCATTCTATCTGCTTATGAAGGGCTACAGGATCAGCGCCATGCGGTTCCGCACCAAATCCGGCGAAATCGATATCATCGCGCGCAAAGGTGAACTCATCGCCTTTGTCGAGGTCAAGGCGCGGAAAATCACCGGCGACGCCATCTTCGCCGTCGATCCCTCGACCCAGCGGCGCATCCGCAATGCCAGCCTTGCCTGGATCGCCCGACAGGAGGACGCAGCCACGCTGTCCTTCCGCTACGACATCATCGCCGTCAGCCCATGGCGCCGGCCGCAGCATTTCATGGATGCTTTCTGACGGCCTTGTCAAAAACCTGACATCAATCTGTAATGTCGCCGTCACGGTCTATGACTAGTTGAAGCCTCGAAACCAATGATTGGTGGAGAGGAATTACCATGTTCAAAAAACTGTCGTTGGCCGCGCTGGCCCTCGTGTTTTCCGCAACCACATCGCTCGCAGCCACCGATATTACCTGGTGGCATGGCATGAGCGGCAAGAACGGCGACGTTATCAACGAAGTCGTCAAGAAATTCAACGCGTCGCAGACATCATGCAACCTGACCCCGGTCAGCAAGGGCACATATGAAGAAGTGCTCGCGGCCGGCATCGCCGCTTTCCGCTCCGGCGAACAGCCGAACATCCTGCAGGTATTCGATGCCGGTGCCGCTACCATCATCAACGCCAAGGGCGCGGTCATCCCGGCTGAAGACCTGATCAACAACGCCGGCTACAAATTCGACCGTGAGGCCTTCATCCCCGGCATCCGCTATTTCTATGCCGATGCCAGCGGCAAGTTCGTCGGCATGCCGTTCAACTCCTCGGCGCCGATCATGTACATCAATGACGAAGCGCTGAAGAAGGCCGGCGTCGAAGCCCCGAAGACCTGGGAAGAATTCGAAGCCGCCGCTCCGAAGCTCAAAGCCGCCGGCTTCATTCCGCTCGTCCAGTCGCAGCTGACCTGGGAATTCACCGAGAATTTCTTCTCGCGCAACAACATCCAGTTCGCTACCAACAACAACGGTTATGATTCGACCGCCGGCACGACCCTGAACGTTACCGACCCGAATCTCGAAATGATGTTCACCAAGCTGAAGTCCTGGGCCGACGAAGGCTATTTCGGCTATTACGGCGCCGGCTGGTCCGACAACCAGAAGGTTTTCGAAGAAAACAAAGCTGCCCTCTGGGTCGGTTCTTCCGGTTCCTTCGGCGGCCTGCAGAAGACCGCGACAATGCCCTTCTCGGCAACCTTCCTGCCTTATTGGAATTCGATCAAGGGTGCAGGCACCAACACCTTTATCGGTGGCGCAGCACTGTTTGCCATGTCCGGCAAGTCAGATGCTGAAAACAAGTGCGTTGCCGACTTCTTCCAGTTCCTGACCTCGCCGGAAATCCAGGTTTTCTACCACGAGTCCACCGGCTATGTGGCGATCACCACGGCGGCCTATGAACTGGCAAAGTCGCAGGGCTATTACAAGCAGAAGCCGGTTGCCGCCGTTGGCAACGAGCAGCTTTCGCTGCCGGGCGGCGAATGGTCGAAGGGCTATCGCCTCGGCTTCTATCCGCAGATCCGCGAAGTCATGGAACGCGAATACAACCGCATCTTCGCCAACGAAGTTTCCGTGAAGGATGGTCTCGCGACCATCAAGAAGGAAGGCGACGAGCTTCTCGCCCGCTTCGCCAAGACGTCCGGCTGATAGGGGTCAACCCTTCCCCTTGTGGGGAGGGTCGGACCGAAGGTCCGGGGAGGGGTTCTTTCTCAAGAAAGCCTCCCCAACTCTCCCCGCAAGGGGGATGGAGTCTTCCGAGCTCGCGGCAACGCCTGGGCTCAGCCAAAAAGGCCCTGCACCATGAAGCGCGTCCAGTTCGATTCCAAATATCTGCCCTATCTTTTCATCGCACCGCAAATGGCGGTGATTTTCATATTCTTCTACTGGCCATCCGTTCAGGCGATCCAGTCGTCCTTCTATCTCGAAGACCCGTTCGGCTTCGGTTCGACCTTCGTTGGCTTCGCCAATTACACTGACACGCTGAAGTCGCCGGAATATCTCGGCATCGCAAAATTCACCGCCGTCTTCACCGTGCTCGTGACATTCTTTTCGCTGGCGCTCGGCCTGTTGCTCGCCGTCAAGGCTGACGCTGTGATAAGGGGTAACGCCGCCTACAAGACGATCCTGATCTCCGTCTATGCGATCGCCCCGCCCGTGGCCGGACTGATCGGCATGATGTTCTTCGACCAGCATATCGGCCCCTTCGTCCGCTTCGCGGCCCTGTTCGGCTGGAATATGAAGGTCGGGCTCGATTATTTCGACACCGCCTTCGCCATGGTGTTCATTTCCGTGTGGAAACAAATCCCCTATAATTTCATCTTCTTCCTGTCGGGCCTGCAGGGCATTCCGGTTTCGGTACGCGAAGCCGCAGCCATCGATTGCCGCTCGGGTCTCCGGCGGTTCTGGACGGTAACAGGACCGCTGCTGATGCCGACCGGCTTCTTCCTGCTGATCATCAACTTCACCTATTCGCTGTTCGATACGTTCGGCGTCATCGACGTGATGGTCAAGGACAAGGCCGCCAACAACCCGATCACGCTGGTCTACAAGGTTTACATGGACGGTTTTCGTGGCAATGACCTTGGCGGCTCATCGGCCCAGTCGGTGATCCTGATGATCGTCGTGCTCGTGCTCACCATTTTCCAGTTCCGCTTCATCGAGCGGCGCGTCCACTACAATTGACAGGGCCGACATCATGCACCGCACCGGCTTTTTCGACCATCTGATCCTGTTGATCGGCGCCTTCATCATGGTGGCGCCGGTGGTGGTCGCGTTTACCACCTCTACCCATGACGCGACCGAGATCCATCGCAGCGGTCTCACTCTGACAATCGGCAGTCATTTCACCGAGACCTATAGCAAGGTGCTGACACATGAAGGCGGCTTTACCGGCAAGGTGACGGGTCTCCGGATGATGATGAATTCGATGATCCTCGGCACGGGCTTTGCGGTCGGCAAGATCGTGCTCTCTATGCTCGCGGCTTACGCGCTCGTCTATTTCCGCTTCCGTTTCGCGACGATTTTCTTCTGGATTATCTTCACGACATTGCTGCTGCCGCTTGAGGTGCGCATCCTGCCATCCTACGAGGTGATGCACCAACTGCACCTGATTAACACTTATACCGGGTTGATCGTGCCTCTCCTGGCATCTGCCACCGGCACGTTCTTCTTCAGGCAATTCTTCAAGTCCGTGCCGGACGAACTGTTGGAAGCCGCTCGCATTGATGGCGCCGGGCCGTTCAAATTCTTCATCGATATCCTCGTGCCGCTCTCGAAGACGATGATGTCGGCAATGTTCATCATCATGTTCGTCTATGGCTGGAACCAGTATCTCTGGCCGATGCTGATGACCAATGACGAAAGCTTCTACACGCTGGTGCGCGGCATCAAGCAGATCCTGATCGTCTGGGTGGGCGCACAGATTCCCGATTACAACGAGGCTTTCGCAATCGCGGTTCTGGCAATGCTGCCGCCCGTCCTGCTCGTCGTCGTCTTCCAGCGCTGGTTCATCAAGGGCCTGACCGAGAGCGACAAGTAAAAGAAAAAGAGGCCCGTGATGGCGAAGATCGAAATCGACAAAGTTTCCAAGACCTATGCCGGCGGCATGACGGCCGTTCATTCCATCTCCATCGACATTGCTGATGGCGAGTTCATCGTGCTGGTCGGGCCATCGGGTTGCGGCAAGTCCACGCTGCTCAGGATGATCGCGGGGCTGGAGGAGATCACCGGCGGCGAGGTGCGCATCGGCGGCCGTGTGGTCAACAAGGTCGATCCGGCCGATCGCGACATCGCCATGGTGTTTCAAAACTATGCGCTCTATCCGCATATGAGCGTCTACGACAACCTTGCCTATGGCCTCAAAAACCGCAAGACGCCGAAATCCGAGATCGATGCCCGCGTGCGGGAAGCGGCGAAAATGCTGGAGATCGAGTCCTTTCTCGACCGCAAGCCGCGGGCGCTGTCCGGCGGCCAGCGGCAGCGCGTCGCCATGGGCCGGGCGATCGTCCGCCAGCCGGCCGCCTTCCTGTTCGATGAACCGCTCTCCAATCTCGACGCGAAACTTCGCGTATCGATGCGCGGCGAGATCAAGCGGCTGCAGAAGCGGCTCGGCACGACCTCGGTCTACGTCACCCACGATCAACTGGAAGCCATGACGCTGGCCGACCGGCTTGTGGTGCTGAACAAGGGCGAGATCGAACAGATCGGCAGCCCGCTGGAGGTCTATCACAAGCCGGCGTCAACCTTTGTCGCCAGCTTCATCGGCTCGCCGGCCATGAACCTCGTCAATGCCCGGAGTTCGGATGGCAACCTCCGGATTGGCGCCCAGGAAATCCATGTTGGCGCGGACGCCCCGAAAGACCCGACAGTGACCCTCGGCTTCCGTGCCGAAGACGCCATCGTGTCGCTTGAAACCGGGGGCAAAATCCTGTTCCATCTCGATTATGTCGAGGAACTGGGCGCCCAGCGACTGTTGCATGGCACGATCGACAGCCAGCCGGTAACGGTCGCCACCAGCTCCGCCCAGCCTTACGCCGATGAGATGGGCGTGACGATCAAACCCCACCAGTTCCACTATTTTTCTGCTGACAACGGCAAGCGCATTCTCGGCAACGCGTCCGCGCAGCCGGCAACCTCGATGGTGCAATCGTGATGATGACAGCCGTTGTTTCCGTGCTCGACGTGCCGTCGCTCGATCAACGCGCCGGCTTCACCGGTGGAAAGAAGACGATCGAGGCGCATGATGCGATCATGAACCGGCTCGGCAGCATGAACACCGTGGAGGTCGGCGGCATGCCTTCGCGTTCCTTGCCACTCGCCTTTCCGTTCAGTGTTTCGGCCTGGAACCTGGAGCGCTGCCTTTTCGTCGAGGAAAGCGTCGCACATCTCGCCGGAAGCGAGCCTGCCGTGGTGCTGCTCTCGGAAATGGACAACGGCATGGCCCGCACCGCCCAGCGCCACACCACCGCCGACTTGGCCGACATTTTCGGCATGACCTATGCCTATGGCGTCGAGTTCCTCGAGATGGGCCTGGGATCCGCGACCGAGCGCGATTTCTGCGTCGATACCTTCAATGAGAAGGGTTTTCACGGCAACGGACTGATGTCATCGGTGCCGATCCGCGACGCCTTCATGATCCGGCTTTGGGGGAGCGGCTCTGGCGCAATGATGCCGACCAGCCACGCATCGGCGAGCGCTGCGCCATCGGCGGCGTGATCGAGACCGAGGCCGGGCCGTACGTTGCGGTTTCCGTGCACCTCGAAAGCGCCACCACGGCCGCCTATCGCGAACGGCAGATGAAGGAACTGATCGACCGCGTCGAGACTGCCTTCCCTCGCCTGCCCATCCTGATCGGTGGCGACCTCAACACCGGCAACCACGCGGGCGGCGATTTCGAAGCCGAAGGCCTGTTCGCGCTGAGCGCCGCGCGAGGCTTCATCAGGCACGGCGGCGCGATCGACCAGATGACCACCCGCCCGAGCCTGATTACCCGCTGGCCGGAGCGGGCCATGAAACTCGACTGGTTTCTTGCGCGTGGCCTCACAATCGGTCATTCCTCGATCACGTCCTCTCTTGACCGGTCCGGCAGGCCGCTTTCCGACCACGATTACATCACCTGCCGCATCGACGGATTTGCGTGAGTTTGCCGGGCTTGCCAGAGCGCTTGTGCCGTCCTACATGATGCCAACTTGATCCCGGGACCGGAGCATAAACCAATGGCAAAGATCACCAATATCGCCGTGCAGATGGACCATGTGAAGTCCATCAACATTACCGGCGATTCGACCTTTGCGATGAGCCTCGAAGCGCAGAAGCGCGGCTATACGCTGTTCCATTACACGCCGGACCGGCTGAGCATGCTGGATGGCAAGATCTACACCACTGTCGAGCCGATGGTGCTGCGCGACGTCAAGGGTGACCATTTCGATCTCGGCCCCGCCGAACGCATAGACCTGTCGACCATGGATGTCGTGCTGCTCCGCCAGGATCCTCCCTTCGACATGGGCTACATCACCTCGACACATCTGCTCGAACGCATCCATCCGAAAACATTGGTGGTCAACGATCCGGCCTGGGTGCGCAATTCGCCGGAGAAGATCTTCGTCACCGAGTTTGCCGATCTGATGCCGAAGACGCTGATCACCCGCGATGCAGGCGAGATTGCCAAATTCCGCGCCGAGATGGGCGACATTATCCTCAAGCCGCTTTACGGCAATGGCGGCGCCGGCGTCTTCCACTCGTCGCGCGACGATCGCAATTTCTCATCGCTGCTGGAAATGTTCGGCCAGATGTTCCGCGAACCGTTCATCGCCCAGCAATATCTGCCGGATGTCCGCAAGGGCGACAAGCGCATCATCCTGATCGACGGCGAACCGGCAGGCGCGATCAATCGCGTTCCGGCCGAGCACGACGCCCGCTCCAACATGCATGCCGGCGGACGGCCCGAACATACCGAACTCACCGAACGCGAACGCGAGATCTGCCGCCGCATCGGCCCCGCGCTTCGCGAACGCGGCTTCATCCTCGTCGGCATCGACGTGATCGGCGATTACATGACAGAGATCAACGTGACCTCGCCGACCGGCATTCGCGAAGTGGCCAAATTCGGCGGCGCGGACATCGCCTCGCTGTTCTGGGACGCCGTCGAGAAAAAGCGCAGCTGACCCTGCATCCCTGAAGTGTGGGCGATTGCCTTAGTCTGTTCTACCTGATGCAACTGAACACAACCTGATTGCAGCCGTTCATTGAATTTTGTTCAGTTATTGTTCTTGTTTCATTCCATATTCCGTGCTTAATTGCAATCCATAGCCGCCAGAGAGATGTGTTACCATCCTGATACGCGGCCTGCATGGGGGGTGTGGAGCATGGTGGCACGGGTCAGTACGGTTGCATTCCAGGGGATAGACGGCCTGCCCGTCGATGTGCAGGTCATGGTGGCGCCCGGCAAGATCGGCATGCAGATCGTCGGACTTCCGGACAAGGCGGTCGCCGAAAGCCGCGAACGGGTGCAGGCAGCGCTGCATGCCTCCGGGCTGGCGCTGCCGCCGAAGAAAGTCACCGTCAATCTGGCGCCCGCCGACCTGCCGAAAGAAGGCAGCCATTGACATCGTTAACATGAGAAAAATCAGGCAGTTCGGATTGAAGCCCACTTTTAACTCACCAGCCACTCACCTTGGTCAGGGATCTCGGCGACAGGAGCCAATGTTTTGAAAACCCCGGCCATCACCCTGGAGCGGATCGAGGCCGCCATGGAAAAGCTGCTCGATATCATCGAGCACGTTCCGGAGGCCGAACCTTGCTGGCCGATCTATGAGCGACTGGAGCGTGAGCGCGAGGCGTTTATTTCCGGGGGGAGCCGCGTAGCCGCCGCACGCCAGCGCCTCCGGCAAGCACGGCTGGATCAAAATCCAACGTGATCTTCTGGATCTGCTCCAGTTTCCAACTGTGCTCGGCTGATCCACGCGACATGAAACGCAACATGACCGGCCGACATCTCGGCCCGTTGCCGTGACCGTTTGCGTCTTGAATGGCAAATCTCGCGGGCGTTGATATGGCCGGTGAGTCAACTTTTAATTTGGGAGGGGCAACAATGGCTAAAATATCACCTGCTATCACGAAGGCGATTTCTATGATCCTTTTTCGCGACGACTTTGATGCACTCATCACGGCTTACGAGGCCGGTGTCGAAGC
>JAQGJP010000076.1 GCA_028290545.1 Rhizobium sp.
GAGCAAGCGGTGGACGGTGAATTCCGCCTTGTCGGCGTGAATGGAGATCTCGAAGCCGTCCTCGCAGGAATAGCCCGAGCGGGAAATGATGAAGAAGGCATCACGCAGCTCTTCGCCTACTACATCCATGAATTTCATGCTGGTGACTTCCGGACAGAATTCCGCCAGCACATGTTCGGCATGCGGGCCCTGTATGGCGATCAGCGCCCGGTTTTCCATGATCTCGAATGTGCAGGCATCGGAGAGATGCTCGGCCATATGCTTGAAATCGGCCGCTTTGCAGGAGGCATTGACGACCATGTAGAAATGATCGCCACGATTGGAGACCATCAGGTCGTCGAGGATTCCGCCCGCGTCGTTGGTGAAGAAGCCGTAGCGCTGGCGGCCGGGCTTCAACCCGACGATATCGACCGGGATCAGCCGTTCGAGCGCCAGGGCGGCGTCTTCAAGTCGGCCTGATTTCGGGCGGATCAGCACCTGGCCCATATGCGAAACATCGAACAGTCCGCAGGTCGTGCGGGTCGCCAGATGCTCTTTCAGCACGCCGGCGGGATATTGAACCGGCATGTCGTAGCCGGCGAACGGTACCATGCGGGCGCCGAGCGACAGATGCAGGCCATGAAGGGGTGTTTTCAAGAGCGGCGTATCATTCACGAACGGTCTCCCGGGTTCGATGCCTCGGCATCAGCTCAAGAACGGGTGCGCGATGGCACGCCCGCATGCTCAAGCCCCCTCTGTCCCTTTGCCTGAGATTGTTATCCCTTCGGCAGATGCCCGGTCCTGTGTGACCGGCATCGTTCTCCAGAGTCCGTATTCGCCTGCTGGTCCTTTGGCCTGAGAGTTTCCGGGGCGGTTGCTCCTTCGGCACTGCGTCTGCGCAGATTCTCCCAACAGGTGCGTCTTTGATAGCGGCCCGCGCCGGTGGCTGGCAAGGGGGAAATGACGCGATCGGTACAATTTCCGTCGCTCGGCTTTTGCAGGCTGCGACGAATGGCAGAACGCATTCGCGCAAAGGCGACTAGGCATGGTCGCGAGAATTGATTATGCATGCATCGAATTCGGGGAATCTGACGATGCGGACATGGGCCAGGAAGGCGATCGCGATGCGCTTGTTTTGCGCGCTCGCTCTGTTCATGCTCGGTTTCACCAGCCATGCCATGGCCGGGCACGATACCGATCCCTACAGCGCCCAATACCGGCTGCCGGACGGCACTTTTGCCTCGATGTGCCTTCCCAGCCAAGAGCATGGCGCGCCACAGGGTGACAGCAATCACTGCAATACCTGCGTCCTGTCGGCCGGACATCTGTTCACGCCGCTCGACATCGCCATGGCGTTGCCTCTGCGGTCGATGTCTTCGGAGCCCATCCTTTCGGCGGTAGTCGGCAATTCCAAGCGTATCCTCTCGCATCACGGCCAGAGCCGCGGTCCTCCACTGAACGCCTGATCCATTCTCCACGATCATTCGCCGCGGCATGCGGCAAGGCCAGCACCGGACCGAGATCCCGTGCGTTCAGAAAGCATCACCATGTTCAAGTCCAAAATTTTCACATCCCTCATCCTCTCCGCCCTGCCTGCTGCAGCCTTCGCGCACGCAACGCTGGTGACGCCGGAAGCACCCGCCGACAGCTATTACCTCGCCGTGCTGCAGGTGCCGCATGGCTGCGACGGCAAGGCGACGACGGAAGTCCAGATCAAGCTGCCCGAGGGGTTCATCGCCGCCCAGCCCATGCCCAAGCCGGGCTGGGAGATCGAGATCATCAAGGGCAAATACCAGAAGACCTACGACAACCATGGCAAGCCGGTCGCGGAAGGTCCGCTGGAAATCCGCTGGAAGAACGGCAACCTGCCGGACGAATATTACGACACCTTCACGATTTCGGGGAAATTCGCCGATATCGCCGCCGGCACGGCGGTGCCCTTCGTCACCACGCAGATCTGCGGCACGGATGGCAAGGCCGTCTGGGACCAGATCGCCAAGCAAGGCCAGAGCCATCACGATCTCAAGAACCCGGCGCCGGTCGTGACGCTGACGGCGGCGGACGAGCACGGCCATCATGACGACATGGCGGGCATGTTCATGCCGGTGACAGTCGGGGACCTGCAGATCACGTCCGCGGCGATCAAGGCGATGACGCCGGGCCAGCCGGTCGGCGGCGGATTCGTCACGGTCGTCAACAACGGCAAGCAGGATGACAGGCTTGTGTCGGTGACGGTTGCGGCGGGTGCCGAACGTGTCGAACTGCATGAAATGGCGATGAACAACGACATCATGACCATGCGAAGGCTCGCCGACGGCATTCCAATTGCTGCCGGCCAGACCGTCGAGATGAAGCCCGGCGCACTGCATATGATGATCATGGGTGTCGCCAAGCCGTTCAAGGCAGGCGAGACGGTGCGAGCGACGCTGACGTTCGAGAAGGCGGGCAAAGTCGAGATCGATATGCCCGTCAAGGACATGAAGCCCGGCATGGGGCACAAGATGTGAGTGATGTCTGACAGTTTCTCCGGCTTGCGGGGCGTCAGGCCGGAGTGCTCATTGTCGCCTCAGGAAAGGCTTTCGGGGGCTGGCAGGGCAATATACGCGGCCTGCTCTTCGTGGAATTCCTCGTCGTCGGTATCGTCTGACGATTGCCCTGGTGTGTGCTCATCGTCGGCGTCCCGTGTCGCTTTCTCTTCCGCCTCCTCGTCGCGACCGGAGAAATAGGCATCTTCGGCTTCCTGGATTGTTGCCTGTTGAAGCAGCGGACCGCGCTCGCCTGCGGTCAGGAAGAACAGTGCCAAGGCCGGTGGTCCGACAATGGTCATCCTCTGTGCATGGCGCAGATTATCCGTTTGCCGGGCTTCCAGGATCTGGACATGCGTGGTGTCCGCAGTTTGCGCCGTGCCGCTCACCCGTGCGCTCGCCTTCAGCGGTTCTGTCGCATAGGCCGCCGTGGCAGCGGATACACTCATGATCTGGGTCATTGCGCTGGTCCGGTGATCGATTTGGCTCGGACCGTAACGCATGAAGGTGCAGGATCGATTGCGGTCATTCTTCAGTTTTTAACGAAATCGCACTTTTGACGTGCAAAGTCCGGCAATTGTCGTCTCCGTCCCATCGGCGGATCATCTTGGCAGGCGGCGCGAGACAATGCGGAGGGCCATCGCCAACGGAAAAACAGACTGAAAGATATAGCAATGAACTGCGGGAAATCAGCTTTTCCCGGCAACTTCATACTCTCTCACCGCTATCAGAAAGTTCGCCAGGGAAGAGGGCGAACTATGGGAGGAGTGGGAAATGAAGAAGTGGTTGATGACGACGGTGGCCATGGTCGCCCTGTCCACGAGTGCCGCATTCGCCGAGGACCTGAAGATCGGGGTGCTTGTCACGCTCGAGGGCACCTATACCGTTCTGGGCGAGGATTCGATGCGCGGCGTCGAGATCGCCGTCAAGGAAATCCCGGAAATCGACGGCAAGACGGTCAAGACGATCGTCGCCTCCACCGATACGACGCCGGAAAGCGCGGTCCGCGCCGCCCGCAAGCTGGTCGAGCAGGATGGCGTCACCGTGATCGTCGGTCCGCTTTCAGGTTCCGAAGGCATCGCGCTGCGCGATTTCGCCAAGCAGAACCCGAATGTCACCATCATCAACGGTCTTTCCGGCGCTCAGGAAGCCACGATGGTCGATCCGTCAGCGAACTTCTTCCGCTACAACATGGATGGCGCGCAATGGGGCGCCGGTCTCGGCAAGTATGTGTTCGAGCAGAAGGGCTGGAAGAAGGTGGCCTCCGTCGCCGAGGATTATTCGTTCGGCTACACCAACTTCCTCGGTTTCGCGCTCGGCTTCTGCCAGGCGGGCGGCGAGATCACCGAGCGCCAGTGGGTGCCGCTCGGCACCAAGGATTTCTCCTCGATCATCGCGGCTCTGCCTGACGATGTCGATGCCATCTATGTCGGTCTCGGCGGCGGTGACGCCGTCAACTTCCTCAACCAGTATCAGCAGGCGGGTGGCGACGCGCATCTGATCGGCGGCACGATCATGGTCGACGGCACGGTGCTGAACGCCAAGGGCGACGCCAAGAAGGCGCTGATCGGCACGCCGTCGGGCGGCCCGCAATCCGACAACGACACGGATGCGGCCTGGACCAAGTTCGTGAAATCCTATCAGGATGCGTTCCCGGCCGACAAGCGCTTCCCGTCGCCGTCGCTGTTTGCGACCGGCTATTACAACTCGACCATGGCAACGCTGAAGGCGCTGCAGGAAGTCAAGGGCGACATCGCCGGCGACCAGAAGGCCTTCCGCGAAGCGCTGCGTAACATGCAGCTCAATGCGCCGAACGGCCACATCAAGCTTGACGACAACCGTCAGGCGATCGGCACGAACTTCATCAATGAAGTGGCCGAAGGCCCGGACGGCAACCTCATCAACAAGCTGGTCATGAAGGTTCCGGATGTGAACCAGACGCTGGGTCTCAGTGCCGAATCCTTCAAGGCGCTCGGCCTGCCGTCCAGAGACACGCCGGTCTGCAAAACGCAATATTGATCTTCAGCATCGCGTGGAGCCGGGCGCATTTGCCCGGCTCATCCCGTGTGACGACTGTCTGTGCAACGAAGGCCCGGTTCCGTCATGTCGCTGATCAACTACCTGAACAAAGTGCATTTCGCCGATAACGTTCTGGAAGAAGCGCTGCTGGCGGAGACGTTTGCGCTCGGAATCTCCAGGCCGATGATCGTCACCGACGCCGGTGTCGCGGCCGCCGGCCTGCTCGACCGGCTGGTCGATGCGCTCGACAGGCGGCTCGATCCGGTGATTTTCTCCGACACGCCAGCCAACCCGACCGAACGGGCCTGCCTTGAAACGGCGGAGATCTACAACGGACATGGCTGCGATTGCCTGATCGGCTTCGGCGGCGGGTCGTCCATCGATCTTGCCAAGGCGATCGCGATCGTGGTGTCGCATGAGGGTCCGCTATCCTCTTACACAGCGGTCGAAGGCGGCATGGCGCGGATCCGCAATACCCTGCCGCCTGTCATCGCCATTCCCACCACAGCCGGGACGGGTTCGGAAGTCAGCCGCAGCACGATCATCGTCTTCGACGATGGGCGGAAGCTCGGCATATTGAGCCCGTTCCTGGTCCCCAGAGTGGCGATATGCGACCCGACGCTGACATTGACCCTTCCGCCGGTCTTGACAGCGGGAACCGGGATGGACGCAATCACCCATTGTATCGAGACTTACATCGCCACGGCCTATAATCCTCCGGCCGACGGCATTGCCATTGATGGCCTGACGCGCGGCTTTGCCAATATCGAGCGTGCGGTGGACAATGGCGCCGATCTTGCCGCCCGCCGTGAAATGATGGCGGCGGCGATGAACGGCGCGCTGTCGTTCCAGAAGGGGCTCGGCGGCGTGCATGCCATGAGCCACGCGCTTGGCGGCCTGTGGGAAAAGCGGCTGCATCATGGTGTGCTGAACGCCGTGCTGCTGCCGCATGTGCTGGCATTCAACGCGCCGGCGGTTTCGCACCGCTATGCCGCCCTTCGCCATGCCATGAAGCTGCCGGACGGGATCGAGCTTGGCGACAGCCTCTCGCGATTGTCGGAGCGGATCGGCCTGCCGACAACGCTGGGCGAGATGAAACTCGAAAAGTCGGATGTCGAATGGGCCGCGCCGCTGGCCGAACGAGACCATACCAACAGCACCAATCCCCGCCGGGCGACGGCGGAGGATTATCGGGCGCTCATGCTTGCCGCGCTCTGAAATTGACTGAACATTGCTGTATTGCGTGAGAAACAACCTTCTGGGGCGCTGCAATACTCTCGGATACGGTGTTTCCATATCCGAGAGTATTATTTTCTGCATATTCCATCTTGAAATGACTGCCGGCCCGGTAGCTAAATGGCAACTTGGAGAACGCGCGGACGAGGGAGGAGACTCGGGCGGCGCGAGGACAACGGGAGGAGTCCATGAGTACAGCCTTGGCCGTCTATCATGGGCCATTCGGGCGCGTGGCATTGTATTCCATCAATCGCCCGATGGCGACGCACGCGCATCGCGAAGGACATCTCACCTTTTTCGTGCAGGGAACGCCGTCGCATGTCACCGCGTCCGGCGTCACCTGTCGCATCGATGCCGGGACCGCAGGCACGGTCAATCCCTGGCAGCCGCACAATTTCGTGCCTGGCGACATGAGCGACGGGACCCTTTTCCTAGTGCTTTACATCAAGCCGATCTGGTTTCTGCAGGTGGGCCGCAATGCCCAGAACGCCCTGCGCTTCGGCCGCGACCGGGTGGCGGTGACGCCGCAGATCCACAGGCTCGTGCAGCTCGTTTCCACCCTGCTGCTGGACAACGAGCAGTCCGACCTGTTCGATGGCTATCTCTATGAACTGACCCGCGAATGCTATGACCAGACGTGGCAATGGCAGCCGGACGCATCACCACTGGAATGCGAGCCCGCTCCGCCACCGCCGGCGCCGCAATGGACCGGTGTCCGCGACTATCGGGTCCGCAACTCGATCAAGCTGATGAACGAGCGGATCGGCGACGAGATCGCGCTCGATACGATCGCGCGGGATTCCGGCCTGTCGCGGCCGCATTTCTACAAGCTGTTCCGCGAGCATGCGGGAATAACCCCGAATGTCTATCTCAACACGCTGAGAATGGAAAACGCCATCGACATGCTGACCAAGACCCACAATGCCGTGACCTCGATCGGGCTCGATCTCGGGTTTGCCTCGCAGGCCAGCTTTACCCGCTTCTTCACATCCAATGTCGGCATACCGCCGACGGACTACAGGCGTGTCGCGTCGGTGGTGAACTGAGCGCAGTCGTCCGTCCGATACGCTTTTAGCCGATGAAACGGGATAGTATCAGACTGAGAGGTACGCGAATTTCCGCACACGGTTTTAATCTCCCTCCTAGGTTCAACATGCACTGGGAGGATGCGCCTTGGCCTTCGATCACCATCTGACCATGTTGCTGATATTTTCGCCATTGCTCATCGAACGAGGGCGCCCGTGAACGGACTGATGCAGCGCCATCCCCTGAGGTCACTGATCATCTTCGTGGTCGTCGCGGTGTTTGTCTGGGCGATCTTCGCCGCCTGGCCGCCGGGGCTGGAAAGCGTCATGGGCAAGAAGAAAGTGTTCCTGAGCGCCTTCTTCAACGGCATCACGCTGGGCGCCCTCTATTTCCTCGTCGCCAGCGGCTTCACCCTGATCTTCGGGCTGATGAAGAACGTCAATCTCGCCCATGGCTCGCTCTACATGTTCGGCGGCTATATCGGCTACGAGGTGGCTACACTCACCGGCTGGTGGATACTGAGCTTCGCCGCCGCTTTCCTCGTGGTCGGCGTGCTCGGCATTCTGCTGCAACTGGTGGTCTTCCGCCGTATGGAAGGCCAGGACCTGCGGCAGACGCTGGTGACGATCGGCATTTCCATCGTGCTCGCCGATATCATGCTGTGGATCTGGGGCGGTAATTTCTATCAGATACTGGCGCCGGAATGGCTGAACGGGCCGATGAAACTGCCGCTGGTGACAGCGGTGAAATCGAGCGGCGAACCGGTCTATATGAGCTACCCGATCGTGCGGCTGGTGATCCTCTGCGGCGCGATCGTCATCGGCGTGGCGATGTGGTGGGCGCTCAATCGCACCAGGATCGGCATGCTGATCCGCGCCGGCGTCGATGACCGCGACATGCTGTCGGCCACCGGCGTGCGCATCCAGCGGGTTTTCGTTCTGGTCTTCGCCTTTGGCGCCGGTCTTGCGGGCGTCGGCGGTGTCGTCGGCGGCACGTTCCAGTCGATCGCGCCGGGCGAGGATATCCGCTTTCTGCTGGCGTCGCTGGTGGTGGTGATCGTCGGCGGCATGGGCTCGATCCCGGGTGCCGCCTTGGGCGCGCTGATCATCGGGCTGGCGGAGCAGTTCGGCTCGGTCTATTTCCCGACCTATGCGGTGGTCCTGACCTTCCTGATCATGGTCGTGGTTCTGGCCTTCAAGCCTCAGGGCCTGCTCGGGAGAACCCGCTGATGGCGGCGATCGATCAGTTCATCAGCCGCGCCGATGCCAGCGGCCGGCCGCATCGTCCGTCGGTGCTGACCGGCCCGGCCAATATTCCCTGGGTCTATTGGGTGCTGGGCTTCATCCTGTTGCTGATGCCGGTGGTCGCCAGCGGCTTCGTGCTGTTCCAGATCTTCGGCTGGGCGTTCATCCTCGGCATGATCGGGCTCAGCCTGATGTTCCTCGGCGGCTATGGCGGCATGGTCAGCCTGGCGCAGATGTCGGTCGCCGGCATGTCGGCCTATATGGTGGCGGTGTTCGGCACCAGCGGCGTCATCCAGATCAGCCTCGGCTGGCCATGGTGGCTGGTCGTACCGGTGGCGATCCTGATCGCCGTGCTCTACGGCACGCTGATCGGCGCGCTCGCGGTTCGAACCGAAGGCATCTACACGATCATGATCACACTGGCGATCGCCACCGCCTTCTTCTACTTTGCCCGCCAGAACTACGGCATCTTCAACGGCTTCAACGGCTTCAACCAGGTCCTGCCGCCGGAACTGTTCGGGGTCGATTGGCGCAAGCCCATTCCGCTCTACTATATGACGCTGTTTTTCGCGGTGATCGCCTATTTCCTGGTGGTCTATATCGCCCGCACGCCGTTCGGGCTAGCGCTGCAGGGCGTGCGGGACAATCCGCGCCGGATGGCGGCGCTCGGCTACAATGTCACGGCCCACCGGATCGCCGCTTACGCCCTGGCAAGCTTTATCGCGGCTGTCGCCGGCATCCTGCTTGTCTGGCTGAATGCCCAGGTTTCGCCCGGTTCGGTCGCCGTGGGTCCGGCAATCGATATATTGGTGATCGCCGTGATCGGCGGTATCCGCCACCCGATCGGGCCATTCATCGGCGCGCTGATCTTCGTGGTCATGCGGACCTTCGCTCTCGACATCCTGGTGTCGGTCGGCATTCCCGGGGAGCGGTTCAACCTGCTGGTCGGGCTGGTGTTCCTGGCCATCGTCTTCTGGTCGCCAGACGGCATTCTCGGGCTCTGGCCGAGGGTCCGCGACTGGTTCCGCAATTCATCGTCACTGACCGGCGAACGGGGAGGCAGGCTCTGATGGCAGCCGTTGCCGAGAGAGCCAGCATTGCGCAGCGGTTGTCGGCCGCCGGCACGGCGAACGCGCTGGAGCTGCGCGGCGTCACCCGCATGTTCGGTGCGCTGGCGGCACTCAGCGACGTGTCGCTGACGGTCATGCCCGGCGAACGTCGTGCCGTGCTCGGTTCCAACGGCGCCGG
The DNA here is from genome assembly GCA_028290545.1 of Rhizobium sp. Lineage (GTDB taxonomy): Bacteria > Pseudomonadota > Alphaproteobacteria > Rhizobiales > Rhizobiaceae > Rhizobium_E. The sequence goes on from JAQGJP010000076.1 coordinate 9,278, forward strand.
CAAGACGACGCTGTTCAACTGCATCACCGGCGATTTCCTGCCGACCTCGGGCACCATCCGGCTGTTCGGCGAGGATGTCAGCACGTTCCCCGCCTATGAACGCATTCGCCGGGGTCTGCGCCGCACCTATCAGATCTCGCTGCTGTTTGCGGGGCTCAGCGTCATCGACAATATCTATCTCGCCTGCGCGGGCGTGTCGCGCGGCCGCTTCTCGATGATCCGCCCACGCCGCAACGATGCGCTGGTGCAATCCTCCGAGCAACTGGCGCAGGCCGTGCACCTGTTCGATGTCCGTGATACCAAGGTTGCCGAGCTCTCCTACGGCCAGCAGCGGCAGCTGGAAATCGCGCTGGCGCTGGCCGGCGCCCCGCGTTTCGTGCTGTTCGATGAGCCCGCCGCCGGCCTGTCGCCGACCGAGCGGAGCGAGTTGGTCGAGATCCTCACCAGCCTGCCGGGACATATCGGCTATATCATCATCGAGCATGACATGGATGTGGCGCTGCGGGTCTCCGAAAGCGTGACGATGATGCACAATGGCCGGATCTTCAAGGAAGGCCTGCCATCGGAAATCGAAAGCGATCCGGACGTGCAGGAACTCTATCTCGGCGGAGGGCTTGGCCATGGCTGAGCGTTCGTCCACCGCGCCCGTGCTGGAGATCAAGGGGCTGAATGTTTATTATGGCGCCTCGCATGCGTTGCAGGGTGTGGACCTGACGCTGCCGCATGGCGTGCTCTCGGTGGTCGGCCGCAACGGCATGGGCAAGACGACGCTCTGCAAATCGATCATGGGTCTGGTGCCATCATCGAGTGGCTCGATCCGCTTTGCCGGGCAGGAATTGCGCGGGCTGGCTCCCGCCGATGTTGCCCGGCTCGGCATCGGCTATGTGCCGCAGGGAAGGCGGCTGTGGCGGTCGCTGACGGTGGACGAACATCTCAGGCTTTCGGCCGGCAACAAGGGTCCCTGGTCGATCGACCGCATCTATTCGACATTCCCACGGCTCGGCGAGCGCAAGAACAATGGCGGCGGCCAGCTTTCCGGCGGCGAGCAGCAGATGCTGGCGATTTCGCGCGCGCTGCTGCTCAATCCGCGCCTGCTGGTGATGGACGAGCCGACCGAGGGTCTGGCGCCGGTGATCGTTTCCCAGGTTGCCGAGATGCTTGTGAAACTCGGCGAGGAGGGCGATGTCGATGTGCTGGTGATCGAGCAGAATATCGGCGTCGCCACCAGGGTCGCCGACAAGGTGGCGATCATGGTCAACGGCCGCATCAATCGTATCACCGATGCGGGACAGCTGGCCGGCGACCGTGAATTGCAGCAGCGTCTGCTTGGGGTTGGGCGGCACGGCGAGGATGCGGCTGCGAAGGAGATGGCGGAAACGGCTTCGGTCGATCTGCCGTCAATGGCGGCCACTCTCACGAAGATCTATCTCTCCAATCCAACGACGCCGACGCGGTGGTCAAAGCCGGTGCCGGTGCGGATACTGGAGCAATCGGCCCGTATCCAGTCGAGCGCCGCAACACGCTCGGGGGTCGATCACACCGAGCTTCGACCTCTGTCACCCGGTGGTGAGCCGATCGTGCTGGTGGCCGGTACGCTCGATACCAAGGGCGAGGAACTGCGCTTCATCCGCGATCTGCTGATGGCCGAGGGGGTCGCCGTTCGGCTCGCCGATCTCTCGACCTCGGGCAAGCATTCGGGTGCCGATATTCCGGCCCATCAGATCGCGGCGTTCCATCCGCGCGGCGCGAGCGGCGTGTTCAGCAATGATCGCGGACAATCGGTCGAGGGCATGACGATTGCCTTCGAGCGCTGGATAAAAAGCCGTGGCGAAGTGGCAGGCATCATCAGCGCCGCAGGCTCCGGCGGTACTGCGATGGTGACGCCGGCCATGCGCTCGCTGGCCGTCGGCGTTCCCAAGGTGATGATTTCGACCATCGCCTCCAGCGATGTGCGGCGCTATGTCGGCGCTTCCGACATCATGATGCTGCATTCGGTCGCCGACATCGAGGGGCTGAACTCGATCACCCGTTCGATCCTCGCCAATGGCGCGCAGGCGCTGGCCGGCATGGTCAAGGCGCGCCAGCAGCAGGCAAGACAGACGTCCATGGTCGAGGAAAAACCTGCTGTCGGGCTGACCATGTTCGGCGTCACCACGCCCTGCATCCAGCAGATCACGGCGCAGCTGAAGGACGAATACGATTGCCTGGTGTTCCACGCCACCGGCATTGGCGGCCAGTCGATGGAAAACCTGGTCGACGGCGGCCGGATCCCGGCTGTGATCGATATCACCACGACCGAAATCGCCGACATGATCGCCGGCGGGATTTTCCCTGCCACAGCGGACCGGTTCGGCGCGGTGATCCGCAAGCGCATCCCCTTTATCGGCTCGGTCGGCGCGCTCGACATGGTCAATTTCGCAGCGCCGGATACGGTGCCGGACAGATACCGCAACCGGCTGTTCTACCACCACAATCCGCAGATCACGCTGATGCGGACGACGCCGGCGGAAAACACCGAAATCGGCCGCTGGATCGGCGCGAAGCTCAACGAGATGGATGGGCCGGTGCGGTTCTTCCTTCCCGAGGGCGGCGTCTCGGCGCTCGACAGACCTGGCCAGCCCTTCCACGACAAGATGGCCGACGTGGCGCTGTTCCGGGCCATCGAGGAAACGGTGCGGCCGACCGCCAACCGGCAGGTCATCCGCCTGTCACAACACATCAACGACCCAGCATTTTCCGACGAGATCGTCCGTGCCTTCGGCATGCTGACCGGCGGCGGGCGGCAGCGGCCGCCCAAGGTGAGACGGTCATGAGAGTGAAATTCCAGACATTCCTAAAAATTTCGAGACGTTTGACGTTCGTCCGTACAGACGGAGAGCGCATCAGGGGAGGTAGACCATGACTGGGCAAATGATTGGCCAGCTCATATTGTGGCTGATACTGGCGGTTATCGTCATCGCCATCATCTATGTGGTGATGAACTGGCTCTATCGCCGCTCGACCAAGGAAATCGCCTTTGTCAGAACCGGTTTTCTTGGCGAGAAGGTGGTGATCGACGGCGGCGCCTTTGTCTGGCCGATCGTCCACGACATCACGCCGGTCAATATGAACACACTGCCGCTCGAAATCGCCCGCAGCCGCGACAATGCGCTGATCACCAAGGACCGGCTGCGCGTCGATGTCGAGGCGGAGTTCTATGTCCGCGTCAGGCCGACGCGCGAGGCGGTGTCGATTGCCGCCTCCACCCTTGGCCGCCGGACGCTCGAGGCCGGTAATCTGCATGCGCTGCTGTCCGGCAAGTTCGAATCCGCGCTGCGCGCTGTTGCCGCCGAAATGCCGATGGACGAAATCCATGAGAAGCGCGCCGACTATGTGGCCCGGGTGCATTCGCTGGCGCAGGAGGGGCTTTCCAAGAACGGGCTCGAACTCGAATCCGTCGCCATCAAGGATATCGACCAGACCGAGCTGCAATATTTCAACCCGTCGAACCGCTTCGACGCCGAAGGTCTGACCTCGCTGATCCAGGTGATCGAGACCCGCCGCAAGCTCAGGAACGATATCGAGCAGGACGCGATGATCCAGATCCGCTCGCGCAATCTGGAGGCCGAGAAGCAGACTTTGGAAATCGAGCGGGCCAGCGAGGAAGCCCGCCTTGAGCAGGAACGCGATGTCGAATTCCGCCGCGCCGCCCAGCGCGCGCAGTTGACCCGCGAACGGGCCGAGCGCGACACCGAGGCCGAGAACGCCCAGATTTCGGCGCGCGAAACCATCGAGAAAAGCCGCATCGCCAACGAGCAATCGATCGCCGAGGCCCGCATCGCCGCCGAGCGCGAGATCCGCCAGCGCGAGATCGAGCGCCAGCGCAGCGTCGAGACCGCCGAGATCGGCCTGCGCGAGGAAATCGAAAAGGCCAGGAGCATGCAGGAGCGCATGGTCAACGAGGCCCGGATCGCCAATGAGGGAGAGACGCAGGCGCGCGAAATCGAGCGGACGCGGTCCATTCAGCAGGCGGAGATCGCCGCGCGCGAATCCACCGAGCACGCCCGCATCGAACAGGAGCGGACGATCGCCGAGGCCCGCATCCGCAAGGATCAGGAAAACAAATCGCAGGAAATCCTCAGCCAGCGGACGATCGAGGAAGCGGAAATCGCCGCCGCGCAGGCAACCCAGGTCGCCCGTATCGCGCAGGAAAACAAGATCGCCGGTGATCGGATCGCTTCCGAGCAGGATGTGCGCCAGCGCGAAATCCAGCGGACACAGGCCGTCAGCAGCGCCGAAATCCTTGCCACCGAGGCGGTCGAGACAGCCCGCATCGAACAGCAGGCGCGGCTGGACGCCGGCAGGATCACCGCCGATCAGGACACCCGCGGCCGCCAGATCGAGCGCGACCGGACGATCGAGGAGGCCGATATCAAGCGGCGCGAGACGATCGAGCGCGAACGTATCGCCACCGAGCTGGCGCTGGAAATGGACCGGATCGCATCGGCCCGCGAGCGCGAGGTCAGCGACATCTCCCGAAAGCGGCAGATCGAAGAGGCCGACGAGGCGCGGGTGATCGAGCTCGCGCCGCGCAAGGCCGAGCGTGCCGAGGCCGACGCCCGAGTCCGGCAGGCGGAGATTTCGGCCAAGCTTGATATAGAGACGGCGGAAATCGCCCGTGAAAAGGCTGTCGAAACGGTACAGCTCGAACGCCGCCGGGCTATCGAACAGCTGGAAATCGCCCGTATCCAGACTCTGCGTGAGGCCGAGATCGCGTCGCGTGAGGAGGTCGAGCGCGCCCGGATTTCCTCCGAGCGTGGATTGGACGAGGCGCGGATCACCCAGGAGCGCGACCGCCGCAAGCTGGAGGTCGAGCGCGAGCGCGAGGTCGAGAATGCGCTGATGGACAAGGCCATCGTGCTCTACAAGAAGTCGCTGGAGGAATCGGCGGCCCGCGCCGGTGCCGATATCGCTCGCGCCAAGGCCGTGGAAGCCGAGGAGCAGGTGCGGACGACGCGCGAAACCGAGGAGGCCAAGCGCCGCCGCAGCGTCGATATCGTCATGGCCGAGAAGAATGCCCAGGAAAAGACCATCGCCGCGCAGGCCGAGAAGGTGCGCCGCGCGGTCGAGGCCGAAGCGCAGAAGCTGCTCAACGAGGCCGAGAACGTGCTGACCGACGAGGCGCGCTACTCGCTGTTCCGCCGCAAGCTGCTCGAACATGTCGAGGGCATTGTCGCGGCCTCCGTCAAGCCGCTGGAGAAGATCAACGACATCCGCATCATGCAGCTCGGCGGCATGGGCACTATGAGCGGCGACGGCGGCATGCGCAATCCGACCGACGAGGTGATCGAATCGGCGCTCCGCTACCGCGTGCAGGCACCGCTGATCGACAACCTGCTTGCCGATATCGGCATCGAAGGCGGCAGCCTCGCCAAGATGGGTGGGCTGATCCGCGAGGCATCGGACCTGCAGCGCATCGGCAAGGATGCCGGCGGCAAGGGCAATGGCGCAAAGCCTGCCGGGCCAACACCTTCCGGGCCTGCGACGCCCGAAGGCAAGAAGTGAGGTAGGCGAATATGGCGCGTGTGTTCATTTCCAGCGTAATCGATGCCCCGGCCACCAAGGTCTGGGAGCGGGTGCGCGACTTCAACGGCATGCCCAAGTGGCATCCGCGCATTCGTGACAGCCGCATCGAAAACGGCGAGCCGTCCGACAGGATTGGCTGCGTCAGGGATTTCCACCTACAGAACGGCGACCGCATCCGCGAGAAGCTGCTGGGCCTGTCCGATTACGACCTGTTCTTCACCTATGCGATCCTCGAAAGTCCGATGCCGTTGACCAACTATCTCGCGACCATGCGACTGACGCCGATCACCGACGGCGACCGGACATTTGCGGAATGGACGGCGGATTTCGACTGCGAGCCGGAAATGGCCGAAGATCTCGTCGGCAGCATCGGCACCAACGTATTCCAGGGCGGATTCGATGCCTTGAAGCGCTATTTTTCCGGGCGGTGACGATGGTCAGGATCGTCAAGAGCACCGTCATGGAGGCGCCGGTCGAGGCGGTCTGGGACGTGCTTCGCGATTTCAACGGCCATGACCGCTGGCATCCGGCGGTGGCCGACAGCCTGATCGAGCGCGGACAGCCGGTCGATCGCGTCGGCTGCGTCAGGCGCTTTCATCTCGCCGACGGTTCGGAACTGCGCGAGCAACTGCTGGCGCTGTCCGATGCCGACATGACCTTCAGCTACTGCCTGCTCGATACGCCGGTGCCGCTGCTCAACTATGTCGCGCATGTGCGGTTGATCCCGGTCACCGATACCGACCAGACGTTCTGGCAATGGGAGTCGCGCTTCGATACGCCGGCGGGGCAGGAAGTGGCGCTGGCGAAAATGGTCGGCGAGGGAATTTACGAAGGCGGCTTTGCTGCCGTCCGCCAGCATATGGGCCTGGCTGGCGCGGAAGCGGGCGCATGAGGAGAATGACATGCCAGTGACGGTCAGAAATTTTGCCGAGGCCGGGGAGGCGGAGCGGGCGCTCGCCGCCAGCCGCACGGCCCGCTTTTTCGGCGGCGGTACGCTGATCATGCGGGCGGTGAATGCCGGGGACCAATCCTTCGATACCATCGTCCGCACCACCGATCCGCGCCTCAGGCAGATGGAGATGCGTGGCGACATGCTGGTGATCGGCGCCGGCGTGACGATGGCTGAGATCATCGCCAATCGCGACACGGCCTTTCTCGCGCCGGTTGCCCGCGTCATCGGCGGGCCGGCGATCCGCTCGATGGCGACGGTCGGCGGCAATCTGTTTGCAGCATCACCCTATGGTGACTTTGCCGCAGCGCTGCTGGCACTGGACGCCAGGCTCGTGCCCGCCAACGGCCAGCCGATCTCGATTGGTGATTTCCTCAATAGCCGGGAGCGCGAGCAGGGTCGTATCATTCTTTCCGTTCAGGTCCCGCGTCCGCGCGAAGCGCGCGCATTCCGTTTCCTGAAGGTCAGCCGGGTAAAACCCAAGGGCATTTCGCTGATGTCGATCGCCGCGCACCTGCCGACCCAGGGTGGGCGCGTGACTAGTGCGCGCATTGCCTATGGCGCCATGGGCGAGAGACCGCTACGGGCGCTCGCTGTCGAACAGGCGCTGGAGGGTCGCTCGCTGGACGAAGCCGGCATTGCCCAGGCGCTGGCCGTGGCGACCGACGGCATCACGCCGCCCACCGACGCGCTGGCGTCCGAATGGTATCGCCGCTCGGTCGCCCCGGTGCATTTGAAGCGTCTGCTTCTCGATCATAGAAAGTGAGCCCTGTGATGGCAAAGAAGCCGATCCAGTTCAAGTTGAATGGCGACAGCAAGGCGGTGTTCGTCGAGGACGGCGCCAACCTTCTCGATACGCTGAGGCGTGGCGCGGGCGACCTTTCGCCCAAATACGGCTGCGGGCAGGGCACCTGCGGCACCTGTACCGTGCTGATCGACGGCGAGCCGCATCTTTCCTGCCTCACCTTGGCCGAGACAATCGAAGGCCGATCGGTCTCGACCACCGGCGGGCTGGCGAACGGGCCGCAACTGCATCCGTTGCAACAGGCGTTCATGGACAATTTCGCCGCCCAGTGCGGCTATTGCACGCCGGGCATGCTGATGGCCGCCAAAGCGCTGCTCGATCACAATCCCGCACCGTCGCGCGAGGACGTGGTCGAGGCGATCTCGGGGAATATCTGCCGCTGTACCGGCTACGAGCCGATCATCGCCGCTGTTCTTGAGGCCGCACAAGGCGGCGGCCGGCGGTTTGCATGAGGAAGGAATTTCGCCGTGATTGAATTTCGCAAGGAATATTTCGCCGACGAACGGGATGACAATCTCAACGAGATCGGCAAACCGACTCAGCGTCAGGACATGCTGGGTCACGTAACGGGACGGTCGCCCTTCTTCGACGATCACCTGTTCGACGGCCTCCTGCATCTGAAATGCCTGCGTTCGCCGCATCATCACGCCCGCATCCGTTCGGTCGACACATCCGAGGCCGAGCGCATGCCGGGCGTGCGCAAGCTGATCCGTGGCCGCGACGTGCCGCATAATCTCAACACGCTGCTGAGCCTGATGGGTTTCGGCCTTGATGACGAGCCGATGCTGGCAGACAAGAAAGTGGCCTATATCGGCGAACCGATCATTGCCGTGGTCGCCGAAAGCGAGCGGCAGGCCTATGATGCGATCGCGAAGATCCGCGTTGATTACGAAGTGCTGCCGCATGTGCTGGATGTCGAGGAGGCGCTGAAGCCGGGCGCGCCCTCGGTCAACCCGACCTATCCCAACAACACGTTTACCTATCACGAGAAATACGATCACCAGAAACTGCGCTTCGGCGATGTCGATGCGGCACTGCGGCAGGCCGACCATGTCGTTGAAGGTCGCTACCAGATGTCGCCGATCGAGCAGGCGCCGACCGAGACCTGTGGCGCCATCGCCGCACCGGAGACCAATAACCGTTTCGTGGTCTACACCTCGACCCAGGCGCTGTTCTTCTCGCTCGGCACGGCAGCGAAACTGCTGAAACTGGCGTCGAATCGGATGCATTTCATCGGCGGCACGGTCGGCGGCGGTTTTGGCGGCAAGGTCGATAGCCTGCACGAGCCGATGGCGATCCTCGGCAGTATGCTGACCGGCAAGCCGGTGCGCTATGTCTGGAACCGCGACGAGGAAATGCAGGTGGGTGGCCCACGCGGCGCCGAGCGCTGGTACATCACCGACGGCGTGATGAATGACGGGCGGATCATCGCCCGCAAATTCCGGGGCTATTTCGACTCGGGCGCCTATACGCGGCTGTCGAGCTACGCGATCATCAAGAGCGCCGGCCATATTCCCGGACCCTATACGATCCCCAATGTCTCGGCCGACGTCTATTGCGTGTTCACCAACCGGACACCGGCGACCGCCATGCGCGGCTTCGGCATCACCGGGGTCGATTTCTCGATCGAGGCGCATATGGACAAGGTCGCGACCCAGGTGCGCATGAACCCGATCGAGCTGCGGATGAAGAATTCCTATCTCGACGGCGACATGAAGGCGCATCGGCGGCTCGCCAAGAATACGGCGCTGATCGAATGCTGCCAGGTCGTGGCGGAGAAAGCCAAGTGGAACATCGGCCACGAATATCGGGCGATGTCGTCGCTGAAGGGCGGCGGCGGAGAGCGGGCCGTGATCCCGCACACGATCATCGACAATCGCGGGCTGGTCAAGCCCGGCGCCGGCATTGGCAATTACCAGCCGCAGACTTTTCCTTCAACGCCGGCCTATACGCCGCAGCCCTATACGCCGGTGCCGAACCATCAGTCGTCCGCGACGTCTTATTCGGCACCTGTCGCGCCTGTTCCTCCGCCGGTTCAACCTGCGGAAAGCCGGCCTGCGATTAATCGCTTCTCATCGATATCCGGCCTCAGGAGACGCTGACATGACCATCCATCGCGGCCGCGGCTTCGCCTCCATCAATTATCCGATCGGAATGAATCTCGGCGGCGATCCCAGTCAGGCGCTGGTCCATTCCAATCCCGACGGCAAGTTCGTTGTGGCGCTGTCCTCCATCGATCTCGGCCAGGGGATGAAATCGGTGACGCGGCAGATCGCGGCGGAAACGCTCGGCATTCCGGTCGAGGACGTCTATGTCGATACCGCCGACAGCGATACCGGCCCGCATTGCATGGGGTCCTTCGCCTCGCGTGGTACCCACCGTGTCGGCAACGCCGTCATCGCCGCTGCCAAGGAGGCACGCTCGGTGATGATGGAAGCGGCGGCCGAGGAACTCGAGGTCAATCCGGAAGATCTCGTCACCGACGGCAAGGGCAATATCCATGTGAAGGGCGTGCCGTCGAAATCGATCACCACGTCGGCGGCCTGCAACGCCGCCCAGTTCAAGCAGGGCAAGACGGTGTCGGGGCGGGGCATCTTTCTCGTGCCGCTCTCCGATGTCGATCCCGATACCGGCGAGATGACGCCGGTCACCTGTTTTGCGCATGCGGCGATGATCGTCGACCTCGACGTCGATGACGAGACCGGCGAGGTCAATGTCGTGCAGATGAACAGCGCCTACGAGCTTGGCCGGGCGCTCAACCCGAAGCTGGTCGAACAGCAATTGGTCGGCGGCGCCTGGATGGGCATGAGCCATGCGCTCTGGGAAACGACCGAGCCCTATTATCCGGATCGCGTCCACGGACCCGTCGATTTCAACACCTATATCATGCCGGGGCCTGGCGACATCGCGCCGCATCATATCTCCGTGCTGGAGCGGCCAGCGCCGGATGGTCCGTTCGGCGGCAAGGGACCGGGCGAGATGTGCGCCAATCCGGTATTGCCGGCCGTCGTCAATGCGATTTTCAATGCCGTGGGTATTCGTATCGACGAACTGCCCGTGACGCCGGAGAAGGTTCTGCGCGGGTTGCAGGCGATCGGCGGTCCGAAGCCGCAGCAGAAATGGTGAACGGGATGCCGTTCCCGGCGAACGACCCCTCCCCAGCCCCGCCCCACAAGGGGGAGGGGCTGAACCCGCTGAGGCGCCGGAGCCAGCACCGGGGCGAGGTGTCGCCACGCGTCTTCTCCCCCCTTGTGGGGGAGATGGCCGGTAGGCCAGAGGGGGTCCTTCTGCCCGACAAGACGAACGCTGGCCGCAATTGTTTGACCGAGACAAAGTCGCATCCCTGCTCCTGCAGCGGAGACATCTGACATGCCCGTGCGTCGCTCAATCGTCGGCATAGACAGTCCCGAGAAGCTTTCCTCGGCGTTGACCGCGGCGCAATATCTGTCCGACGAAGCCTTGTCGACATCGGCCTATCTGGCGCTGGCGCTCGGCAAGCCGCTGCTGCTCGAGGGCGCACCCGGCGTCGGAAAAACCGAGGCGGCCAAGGCGATCGCCTCTATCCTTGGCCGCAGCCTGATCCGGCTGCAATGCTATGAGGGCATCGATTCCGGTGCGGCGCTCTACGAGTGGAACTATCCGCGCCAGATGCTGGCCATCCGGCAGGCCGGCGACAATTACCTCAATATCTATGCCGACGATTTCCTGATCAGCAGGCCGATGCTGGAAGCGCTGCGGAACCCGCGCGACGCCGTGCTGCTGATCGATGAAATCGACCGTTCGGACCATGAATTCGAAGCCTTCCTGCTCGAATTCCTCTCCGATTTCCAAATCTCGATTCCCGAGCGCGGCACGCTCCGCGCCGAACAGGCGCCCGTGGTGATCCTGACCTCGAACCGGACGCGCGAGTTGCACGAGGCGCTGCGCCGCCGCTGCGTCTATCACTGGATTGATTATCCAGACGCACTTCGCGAGGCCGAGATCGTGATGATGCGGGCAAGCTCGGTGGCGCGCCAGACCGCGGATGCCGTGGTTGCTGCCGTCGGCCGCTTGCGTCAGGAGCCGCTTGCCAAGCCGCCTGGTGTCGCCGAAACCGTGGAATGGGCCGAAGCCGCGACGCTGCTCCAGTCGCAGGGCGCAACGTGGCCCATGGCCTTCAAGCGGGCGATCGGCGTGGTGCTCAAGGATCAGGACGACCTGATGTTCATCGCGCCCCGGATCGACGCGATCATTTCGGGAGAGGCGGCATGAGTGATCATCTGCCGCGTGCGCTCCAGCCCTTCGTGGAGTTTTCGGGCCTGCTGCGCGCCAATGGCTTTTTCGTCTCGCCCGAACAAACGCAGACTTTCATCGAGGCGGTCGGGCTGCTTGGACCGCGCAGCATCACCGACATCTACCGCGCAGGGCTGGCAACGCTTGGCCCGCCGCCCGAACGACGCGACGAGTTCGACGCGCTTTTCCGGCTGATGTTTCTCGGTCAGTCACTCTCCGGTGATGTCGGCGCGAGTGACGAGGAAGTGCAGGCCTATGACGAGCGCGACGGCGAAATGGAGCCGCCCGAAGCCGACGAGATCAACGAATCCGGCGGTGAGGCCACCGGTACGGAGGTCCTGACTCTACGGCAGTTTCGCGAGGCCGACGAGAGTGAAATTTTGCGGCGTTTCCGGCGTAGCGCGCCGTCGCGCATTCCAAGGCGGATGACGCATCGGCGCTCGGCGAGCAAGACCGGCGACCGCTGGAACATACGCAAGCTGCTGCGCGATGCCGTCAAACGCGATGGCGAGGTGATGCGACTGCCGCAGCTTTCCCGCAGGACGCGACAGCGGCGCATCCTGTTGCTGATCGATGTGTCCGGCTCGATGAAGGTCCAGACGGAGAGCCATATGCGATTTGCCCATGCGCTTGCCGATGTTTCCGACCACATCGAGATCTTCACGCTCGGTACGCGGCTGACGAGGGTCACCAGAGCCTTACGGATGAAAAATCAGGATCAGGCGCTGGCGCAGACGGCCAACCTTGTGGCCGATTGGGATGGCGGCACACGGCTGGGTGATGCGCTCAATGCCTTCCTGTCCGTGCCGCGCTTTGCCGGTTTTGCACGCGGGGCGCTGACGGTCATCCTGTCGGACGGGCTTGAACGGGGTGATCCTACCCGGATGACCGAGTCCGTGCTGCACTTGTCCCGCCGCTCGTGGCGGATCCTCTGGCTGACGCCATTGGCCAGCGACGCCAACTACATGCCGCAGACGGCTGCGCTGCTGTCCATCCTTCCCCATATCGACCGGATCGGCAGCGGCGCCAGCACCAGCGCACTGTGTTCCGAAATCCTGGAATTTGCAAAGGCTGCCGCATGATGAAGATCATCGATGCCCATCATCACATCTGGCGGCAGCGCGATCTGCCCTGGCTCATGGGGCCGATGCAGCCGCGCATCTTCGGCGCCTACGAGCCGATCCGTCGCGATTATCCGATATCCGAATTCCTCGACGACATCGCCAGCCGCAATGTCGTCAAATCGGTCTATGTGCAGGCCAACTGGCCGAAGGACCGGTTCGAGGACGAGGTCGCCTGGGTCCAGAAGACGGCCGATGAAAGTGGCTGGCCGCATGGCATCGTCGGCTACTGCGACATGACGGTCGAGGATGCGCGGCCGTCGCTGGATCGGCTCAGCAAGTATCCGTTGATGCGCGGCATCCGCCAGCAATTGCACTGGCACAAGAACCCGCTCTATCGCTTCGCCGCCGGTGCCGATCTGGCGCGCGACCCGAACGTCATACGCAATGTCGGCCATCTCGCTGATTATGGCTGGAGTTTCGACCTGCAGGTGTTCGCGCCACAGATGCGCGGCGCCGCCGAACTCGCATCCGCCTGCCCGAAGGTGACCTTTATCCTGCAGCATGCAGGCATGCCGGAGGACCTGTCGGACGAGGGGTTCTCGATCTGGCAATCCGAGCTTCGCAATCTTGCGCGGGAGCCGAACGTGGCGAGCAAGCTCTCGGCCTTCGGCACGTTCCTGCATCGCAACGAGACCGGCCATGTCAGTCGGATCCTGCATGAAGCGCTGACAACCTTCGGGAGGGATCGCTGCCTGTTCGGCTCGAATTTCCCGATCGAGAAGATCTGGACCGACTATGGCCAACTGGTCGATTCCTTCCTGATCGCCGCAAGCGACCTCGACGAGGCAACAAGGATTGCGATTTTCCACGACACCGCTAAACGTATCTACAAATTGTAGAAATTGAAGTTGGGAGGCGTCTGATGACGCATGAGGTTCTCGATCCGGAATTCCTGGATCTCGTCGATCCGAATGCCACGGTCCGGCAGGAGGGGACGGGCTTCATCTTCACCGAAGGCCCGGTCTGGCATCCGCTCGGCCAGCATCTGCTGTTTTCCGATATGCCCGGAGACGTGCGGCGCAAGCTCGACCGGAACGGCGTGACGGAAATCGCCCGGCCCTCCAACAAGGGCAACGGGCAGACTTTCGACGCCGGCCTCAACCTCGTCGTTTGCGAGCACGCGACCTCGTCTGTGGTGAGGATCACTCCCAATTGGCGCCGCGAGGTGCTGGCCAGCCATTTCGAGGGCAGGGAACTCAACAGTCCCAACGATCTCTGCATCCGCTCGGATGGATCGATCTATTTCTCCGATCCCTGGTACGGCCGGATGCCGGGCTTCGGTGTCGAACGTCCGCGGCAATTGGGCTGGCAGGGCGTATTCCGTATCCCACCCGGCGGCTCGCCCGAACCTGAACTCGTCGTCGGCCGATATCTCTTTACCCAGCCCAACGGTCTATGCTTCTCGCCCGACGAGACGCTGCTCTACATCAACGATACCGATCAGGCCAATATCCGCGTCTTCGACGTGCGGCCGGATGGCGCGCTGTCGGAAGGGCGGCTGTTTGCCACCAACATTCGCGATGCCGGCAAAGCCGGGCTTCCGGATGGCATGAAATGCGACGAGACCGGCAATGTCTGGGTCACGGGGCCAGGTGGCATCTGGGTGTTCAACCCGCAAGGAAAGCTGATCGGCAAGCTCGTGATTCCGGAAGAGGCGGCCAACCTGCATTGGGGCGGGTCCGACTGGCATACGCTTTATGTCTGCGCCACGACCTCGGTCTATTCCATCGATACCAAAGTGGGGCCGCGCCGCGAGCCCTTCATGTCAGCCAGCGTTCCGCGCTCTCACCGATCGGAAGTCAACACCATGGCCAACCCCGCGTCCCTCGATGCATCCCGCATCGCACTGGTCATTCAGGACATGCAGAACGACGTGGTGATGGAAGGCGGAGCATTCGCAGCCTCCGGTTCGCCGCAGCATTGCCGCGAGCAGAATGCGATCGCCAATATCGCCGCGCTTGCCGATCGCTGCCGGCAGATCGGCATCCCCGTCATACATGTGTGGTTCCTGGTCGATCCCGGCGCGCCGGGCCTGACCCTGAATGCGCCGCTGTTCGAAGGCGTGGTCGACAACAGCGCCGTGGTACGCGGCACCTGGGGGGCTCAACCCGTGCCAGGTCTGGAGCGCCAGCCGGGTGATCACGTGGTCGAGAAGATGCGGATGAGCGCCTGGGAAGGTACCAATCTCGAGACCATCCTCAAGGCAACGGCGCGCGACATGGTGATTGTCACCGGGGCCTGGACGAATATGTCGATCGAGCACACGGCGCGCACCGGCGCCGACAAGGGGTTTGTGATGGTGGTGCCCGAGGACTGCTGCTCTACCATGAATGCCGATTGGCACAATGCCTCGATCAACTATGCGCTGCAGAATGTGTCCGCCGTTACCAAGATCAGGGATTTGTTAGATTCCCTTAATTAAGAATTGATCAATGCCATTTTGAGCCGCAGGTTGCGGTGGACAGGCCTTCTCGCGCGTGCCAACATGCTCGCGATACACGTGGTCAGCCTTTAAGCCGTTGGTCTCCAAGGATCAATCGTTTCGCGCAGTTCGGAAAGTGAGTGCCGGCCGCCTCCGAAGGTCTAGGGAGAGTGCCTTGAGCCTCGCTGCAGCGCTGATCTACTGGGTTATCATTGCGCTCTGGCTGGCGGTTCTCACCACGGTCGTCATTGCCTTCCATCGCAATCCGAAGACTTTCGGCACGACCCGGTTGCTGCTTGCGGTGGTTGCTATCGATACAACGCGCAACATCATCGAGAACATTTATTTCGGCGTCTATTTCGGCGGGCAGTATGGCCTGTTTCCGAATGACGTCGTTGGCATCCTCGGAGTTCCCTCCCTGTTGATCCTGCCGAAGGTGATGAATGTCATTGCCGCCGGTTTCGTTCTCGGTTTGCTGTTGATGCGCTGGTTGCCGGCGGCCTCCCGCGAGCGTGATGCCGCCGAACGCGAGGTCAGCCAGTCTTCGGCAGCCTTGAGCCAGGAAGTCGAGGAACATCGCCGCCTGTTCGAGACGTCATCCGACCTCATCATCGTCGCCGACAGCGATCAGGTGATCAAGCGGATCAGCAAGAGCAGTTTCGGGATTCTCGGCTATCCGCCGGAAGATATGCTCGGCAGATATGGCGGCGATTTCATTGCCGACGCCGATCTGAAGCGGTTGCGGCGGACTTTGCAGGAGGCTCGCAGCGGTGCGCCGATCCGGCATATCCAGACGGATTTCATACATCGCGACGGCCATTCCGTGACGATATCCCTTGCCGGGGTGTGGTCGGAACAGGCACAGCGCTTCTTCATGATCGGCCGCGACATGAGCGAACGCAAGGCGGCAGAGCAGAGACTCAGCTATCTCGCGCATTACGACCAATTGACCGGCCTGCCCAACCGCACGCGTATCATCATGGACATGGATGGCCAGTTGGCTGACGCCGCTGCGGGCCTGATCAGCGGGCTTTCGATCGCGATTATCGATCTCGATGGTTTCAAGGATTTCAACGATACGCTTGGCAATTCCACCGGCGACAGGCTGCTGAAGATCTTCGCGCAACGTCTTGCGGATGCCGTTGGATCCGATGGCACAGTCTGCCGTTTTGGCGGTGATGAGTTCCTGCTCGTGCTCCCTGGCGCCGGAGTGCAGGAGCAGGTCGAAAAGATTGTTTCGCGTACTCTGGAACGTATCCAGGAACCGGTGGAGCTCGATGGTCATCGGCTGTTCCTCAGCGCCAGCGCAGGGATTGCGATTGCATCGCCTGACCTGACCGACAGTGACCAGCTGGTCTCCAGCGCCGATCTGGCGCTGCATGACGCCAAGGCTGCGAACAGCGGCAAGTACCGCGTGTTCATGCCGGAAATGCGTGCCCGCGCCGAGGCGCGGCAATCGCTCGAAACCGAGCTTCGGCGCGCCTGCATGGAGGGTGAATTCGTGCTCTATTTCCAGCCGCAGATCCGCCTTCGGGACGACGTCGTGGTCGGCGCCGAGGCGTTGATCCGCTGGAATCATCCGGAGCGGGGCATTCTCGAACCCGGGTCCTTTATCGACGCCTTGGGAAAAAGCCCCGTTGCACTCGAGGCCGGGCAGTGGATATTGCAGAGTGCCTGCGCTTCGGCGGCCGCGTGGCGGCTTGCCGGCCTGCCGCCGATCCGCGTGGGCGTCAATCTTTTTCCGGCGCATTTTTATGAAGGGGCGCTGGTCGCCGATGTCGAGGCGGCACTTCGGACTTGCGGGCTGCCGGCCGATGCCCTGGAGCTGGAGATCACCGAGAACGTTGCCTTCGGACGCGACGAGGAAATTCTGCCGACCTTGACTGCACTGCGCGAGAAGGGCGTCGGGCTTGCCTTCGACGACTTCGGCACCGGTTATGCTTCGCTCAGCTACCTGACACGCTATCCGTTGACCCGGCTGAAGATCGATCGCAGTTTCGTGCGCGAGATCTCCGGACGACCCTCTCTGGAGGAAACCGCCATCGTCCGGTCGATCATCAGCATGGGCCATAATCTTGGCCTGCAGGTGGTTGCAGAAGGGGTCGAGACCGAAGAGCAGGCGAATTATCTGCGCTCGCGCAAGTGCGAGGAGGCGCAGGGATACCTCTATTCCAGGCCGTTGCCGCCCGATGAATTCGTCAGGTTCCTGGGCACAGGCAAGGCGGTGCGGCGTGAATTCCGAGGCATGGACCGCAAGTCAAGCTAAGTGCACAAGAGCCTGGTTGCCGCATCATTTGCTCGCAAGCCGCTCGGCTGCATCCATTTTATCGACGCTGACAATCACCGACATTCCGGGCGCGAGGCGATCGATATCGGGTTGATCGTCGTTGATGGCGATGCGGATCGGCAGGCGCTGGGCGACCTTGGTGAAATTGCCGGTGGCGTTGTCGGCCTTCAGGACACTGAATTCGCTGCCGGCGGCCGGCGAAAGGCTTTCGATCCTGCCCGTGAATTTCTTGTGCCCGAGAGCATCCACCGTGAAGCTCACGGGCTTGCCGACCGTCAGGCCCTGGAGCTGGGTTTCCTTGAAATTGGCGATAACCCAGATCTTTTCCGGAACGACGGCCACCAATTGGCTGCCCGCCGTGACATAGGCCCCGACCCGGGCGCCGACTTCGCCGAGCGTGCCATCGACCGGGGCCATGATCCTGGTGTTGCTGAGATCGATCTTGGCAAGTTCAAGGGCAGCCTTCGCGCTATCGACCGCGGCATCATAGCCTTCCCGCGACACGGCAATCGCTGCCAGATCCTGTTCGGCGACTTCCTGATTTGCCTTGGCTTGGGCGAGTGCCGCGCGGGCCTGTTCGAGCGTGCTGCTGCTCTGCTCGAATGCGCTCTTGGCAATCACGCCGCTGACGGAGAGCGACCGGTTGCGGTCGAAATTGGACTGAGCTGTCTTCATCATGGTTTCGGCGCTTCCGACCTGCGCCTTGGCGGCTCTGATCCGGGCCTTTGCCGACAGCAGCTTCTGTTCGAGTGCATCGATCTGGGCCTGCTGGGAGTGCAGCGTCGCCTCGGCCTGCTTGACCTTCTGCCGGTAGATCCGGTCATCGATGCGGATGAGCACCTGGCCCCCCTTGACCTTCTCATAGTCCTTGACCGGGACTTCGGCGATGTAGCCCGCCAGTTGGGGCGAGATGATCGTCACCTGACCGCGAATATAGGCATTTTCAGTGATCTCCTCCGTCCCGGTGAAAGGCGGCAGCCGCCACGCATAAAGCACGAGCAGGATGCCGGCGATGCCGAGCAGAAGTGCGAAAGCGGAGGTTAGAAAGCGAAAGAAAGTCGTCATTGTCATAACTCGATATTGCAATCTAGGCGGTCGCGGTTGTCGGAGGCGCGGGGCGGCGCGATGCGTTGATCAGCGTATGAATCAGCAGACCGAATAGCGCGACCGCACAGAGCGCAGCCACAAGGGTGAAGAGGTCGTTGTAGGCAAGTATGGTCGCTTCCTTCGTCGCCTGTTGCGACAGCAGGGCCAGGCCTTCTGCGTTGAGCAAGGTCTTGTCGGTAATCACCTTGCCGTAGATGCCGGCCAGCAGGTTGACGCGCTGGGCGACCAGCGGATCTGTGAGCGTGATGTGCTCGACAAGATAGCTCGAATGGAATTTCTCGCGGATGGTGATGAAACTGCCGAGCAGCGCCGACCCGAAAAGTCCGCCTAGGCTTTGCGTCGTCAGGAAGACGATGATGAAACTGAGGATGTAATTCGGGCCGTTCTTCAGTGCCGACCTCAGGCCTGAGGCGAGCGCCGGCGGCAGGAACAGCGCCCCGCCTGCGGCAACCAGCATCTGGCTGACGATCATTTGCTCGGGTCGGGTGAGATTGGTCGATTGTGAATCGAGGTAGGCGCCGACGCCGATCATCACCAGTGCCGCGGCATGGATGAAAGGCTCGCGTCCCGGCTTCATCAACATGGCGCAAAACAGGCCGGCGGTCACGGAAGCCAGAAATATCGCTGCCCACATGATGTTGGTTTGGCTCGGAGCCAGCCCGAGTGCGGTGAAGAGTGCGGTCGCGCCGCTCGGTTGTTCCGAGAGCGCGATGCGAAAGATCAGCAGCACGCCTGTGAAATGCAGTATTTCCCAGCTTGTCAGCCAGCGGACATCGATGAACGGCGCTTTACGGTTGAGCTCGATGATCGCCGCAATGATGATCGAGCCGATGGCGACCGCCAGCAACACGCCCAGCCACGGAACTTCCAGCCACCAGTAGAGGCGACCGACGGTGAGCACGATGGCCAATGAGCCGAAGCCGACGGCGATGAACATGTAGCTCAGCAGATCAACGGCGCTGATGACCTTGGCGCGGGGAGGCGATGTCAGTCTGAGCATGTAGACGCAGCCAAGTGCGACGAGTGCCACGCCGACCTCGACAAGGTAAAGGGCATGCCAGCCGCCGATATCGAGCAGCGATGGCGAAATCATGCGCGCGACCGGGGCGGCAATCGCCATGTTGGCAAGCGCGATGCACAGGCCGATGTTCATCTTTTTTGCCGGCGGAAACGGCTCCAGCATATAGAGGAATGCCAGCGAAGACATCGGTGATGCGGCGGCGCCCGCAAAGAACCTCAGGATCAATGCAGTCTGGAAGTCGTTGACGAACAGATGAATGCAGGACACGGCAACGAATATCAGGATGCTGAACTCAGCGAAGTGTCTGAGGCCGAACTGCGCGCGGACTTTGAAAAGGATGAGCGTCAGGCTGGCATTGGGCGCCATATAGGCGGCCATCAGCCACGTCGCTTCATTGGTTGTCGCGCCGAACGAACCCTGGATCTGGGTGAGGTTGGCGGAAATGAAATTCAGGCCAAGCCCTTGTGCAAGGCTCAGCACGAAGGCTGCGAACATATAGGCTGCGGCGCGGCGGGCAGGCATCGGCGGTGGTGGGGCAGGCGGCACTGATGGTGTTGCCGGCGCGGAAGCGGGCGCAGGCGGCGTCGGTGCGGGCGTGGCGGGCGCCGGGGCTGAGGGCGCAGAGCCGGGCGCGGCCTCATGGGCGGTCTCGCTTCTCATTCCTGCGCTCCGAGATTCTTGTGCATCTGCGCGACGACCTTGCGGGCGATGTCCATTTCGGCCTGGTCGATGCCGGCAAAAACCGTCTCGCGGAAAACTCCGGCGACCGCCTCGACCTCTTCGGCCTGTTGTTGGCCTTGCTTGGTCAGGATGATCTGCTTGGCCCGGCGATCGCCTTCGACCGGGATGCGTTCGAGGAAACCGAGCTGCTCGAGATTGTCGAGCAGGCGGACAAGCGTCGGACCTTCGATTTCCAGATCTTCGGCAAGCGCGCGCTGGGTAGCACCGGCGCCGGCCGTCTGCAGCTTGCGCAGGATGCGCGCGCGCGCCAGTGTCAGTCCCTTTTCCCGGACCATGGCGTCGAACACAGTGCGCATCTTGCGCGTCAGCGTCGAGAAGTCCTCGATGATGGTAGGCGGTGTCTGCATGAAGATCGTCCAATATCGATAGCTACCTACTATATAGGTCGCTCTCTATAAGCTGTAAAGATCGATTTCGATCAACATTCGGAACGTCGCATAAAAATTTGGCCCGCGTCCCTTGATGGGAGCGCGGGCAAAACGGTCTGCGATGGAAGGTCGAACGAGAGCTGTGGCTGCTATTTGCCGAGCGGATAGCGCCACATTGCCAGCGCATAGAGTGCCGCGCCAAACAGCAAGGCGCCGGAAGCGACGATCAGAGACACCGAAAACCCGACCGCGTGGCTGGCGCTATTGGCAAGGATGGCGGCGGCCAGCGGCGGGCCGGCGATCTGGCCGGTGCCATAGGTCGCCGTCATCAGCGCGATGAAGCTGGTGGCATCGACGGGACGCAGCCGCCGGGCTTCCTGCATTCCAAACAATGTGATCACGGTGAAGGGCAGGCCGACGAGCGTGCTGCCGATCATGAAGCCGGCAACCGTCGGCAGGAGCAGTGCAATGACAACGCCGATAGCCTGGACGATATAGCAGGCGATCAGCAATGCGCGGCGATCGATGGCAAGCGGGATGATGCGGGTCAGAAGTGCGCCGCTGGCAACGCCGATGCCGAAGATCGGCCAGAAAAGCTCGATCCAGCCGGATTCGCCCAATGCTTCCTTGGCGATCACCGGCAGGAAGGTGGCGGTGATGATATAGCCGAAGCCGGCAAGGCCGTAGGCGAGGGCAAGGATCATCTGCTCCATCGTCCAACAGTCCTGGGAAAGTGCAGCGCTCGCTGCCGTCCGGACCTCTGGGCCTCTGGAACGCGTCACAGCATCCGGGCGAAAAACGGCCCAGACCGTGGCCGCCAGAAGAGCTGCGAGGACGCCGAAGGCGATCCAGGCCATGCCGGACGAACCACCCGCCGATGACATGCCGTAGGCAACGGCGCCGGAGAGGGTGATGCCGATTCCGGGGCCGGTATAGATGATGCCGCTGAGCGAAAGCGCATTCATTTCGGCCAGTCGTTTCAGGCACCAGCCGGACATGTAGACGAAGACGACGGCGGAGATGATACCCGACAGCAGACGCAGCGCCGGCCATGCCCAGGGCAGATGCAGCGCCATGGCGATAGTCAGGACCACCGTTGCGACGAGTCCGAACCGCACCATCGCGGCATTTCGGACCGTATGGATGCCGACCCTGCGCAGGAGTGCCGGCAATGCCATGCAGAGCAGCGCGCCCAGCAGGTAGCCGATATAGTTGGCGGTCGCGAGCAGGCTGCCGCCGTTGATGTCGATGACCCCGTCATCCAGCATCATCGGCATCAGCGGCGTGAACGCGAAACGGCCGATCCCCATGGCGGCGGACAGCGTCAGCGCCCCGGCAAGCGCGATGACCAGTGGAGAGAATTCAACCCTCGCAGGCTGCAACGTGGTAGCGGACATATTTTTACGAGTTCCGGTTTCGGCTTCAGACGCATCTTGCACTTTTCGGCATTATCGATCAAATTGCATTTTTGAATGGGTAATATCACTCTGGCTGATATCAGCCGCATCGACTTCAATCTTGCGATCACGTTTCTGGCGATCTGGCAGGAGCGGAACGTGTCGAAGGCGGCCAACAAGCTTTCGCTCAGCCAGTCGGCCGTCAGCGCCGCCTTGGCGCGTCTTCGGCGGGCTGCGAACGACCCGCTCTTCCTGCGGACGCGGACGGGCATGGAGCCGACGCCGCGCGCGGTCGCCATGGCCGAGCAGATCGCCGATGGCATCGAATTGCTGCGGCAGGCGCTTATGGTCGATCACGGATTCGAGGCGGCGACCAGCACGCGGCATTTTTCGCTCGGCATGTCGGACGATTTCGAGGTGGCGATCGGGCCTGCGATCTCGACGACATTGCTCGATGACGCGCCCAATATCTCGATTGTCTTCCGCCAGACCAACCGTCATACGGTCGTGGAAATGTTGGAGAGCCGCGAAATCGATCTGGCCGTCGTGGTCGGCGTGCCGGCGCGCGCCGGGCTGGTGTCGGAGGATATCGGCCGTTCCGGCTATGCGACGATTCTCAACAACGATCTCTGCCAGTTCGATCTGCCGCTGTCGCTCGATGACTTCCTGTCGCTGCCGCATATCCTGATCTCGTTTTCGGGGCGCGAAGGCATTGTCGACCACGCGCTCAAGGAGATAGGGCTCAGCCGGACGATCCATACGGCGCTGACGCATTTCTCGTCATTGCCGGCCTATCTCACCACGATGCGGGTGATCGCCAGCCTGCCGTCGCATGCCGCGCGCGTGCTGGTGCGAAACTCAAACCTGTCGCTTTCGACGATGCCGCTCGATATGGGAAACTACACCGTGTCGGTGCTCTGCCGGCGCGATGTCGCGCAAGATCCGGCGATCCGTTGGCTGATCTCGATCATACGCGCTGCGTTCGGGAAGAGCGTCGTCACCGGCGAAGCCTCACGTGAGACAGAAGGAATATAACTCAGAACCTGGAAACCGTCAGTTTCTCGACAAGCTGCGCCGGCAGGTCGTTGCAGAAGCGGATTTCGAGGTCGTCCTCGTAGCGTTTTTTCACCACGCAGGCAAATTTAGCCGGCCAGCCCTCGATGACCAGATAAAGATGACCCTCGATGGCTTCGGCGACCGGGCAGGTGACCCGGCAGGCAGACACCGACAATTCCGTCATCACCACTTTCTGCGAGGTATAACCGCGTATGCCTTTCTTCAGATAAAACGCCGAGCAGGCAAGCTTGACCTTGCGCTTCGGCTTCTCCTTCGCGTTGTCTTCGATAAGCTGGCTCAGGAAGTTGCGGTGGGCGGTTTCGGGCGTCATTTTGGGCCACGCGTCTCTTTGAGTTTCCGCTACCAAAATGAAGCGCGAGCGGTTAAAGCACCGCTAACAAAACTGGCGAAAATCAAGTCTGCAACGCTGGCCGGCGTTTGAGAGATCACTGCAAAACAGATGGAGACTGCGTTGCCGGCGGTCGCTGTTGGCCCCGGACGCGTTCAGCGCGAATACGGAACGAGAGATCGCCGGCTGGGCCGGCGATCGATGCTCGATGATGCGCGCGTTAATGTTTCCGGGGCATTTTTGGCAGGAACACTGTCAACAGGCCGAGCAGTGGCAGATACGAGCAGACGTGATAGACCAGAACGATGCCGTCCTTGCCGTGACTGTCGGCAAGGCTGCCCAGCAGTGCTGCTCCAAGGCCACCCGCGCCGAAGGCGAAGCCGAAGAAGATGCCCGCGATCAGGCCCACGCGGCCCGGCACCAGTTCCTGCGCGAAGACCACGATCGCCGAAAAGGCCGAAGCGAAGATCAGGCCGATGACGACGCTCAATATGCAGGTCCAGAGCAGGTTGGCATAGGGCAGCATCAAAGCGAACGGGATGACGCCGAGGATCGAGAACCAGATGACGAAGCGGGCGCCGAAGCGGTCGCCGATCGGGCCGCCCAGGAAGGTGCCGGCGGCAACCGATCCCAGGAACAGGAACAGCATCAGCTGGGAATCCGCTATGCTCATGCCGAACCGGTCGATCACATAGAAGGTGAAATAGCTTGAGATGCTCGACATATAGACGTTCTTGGTCGCCGTCAGCAGCACGAGGATCAGGAATGCCCAGAGCACGCGGTTCTGCGGCAGGGGCAGGGTGCGGCTCACCGCGGGCCCGGCAGCGGACTGCTTGCGGTGCTCCACATACCAGCGGCCGACCCAGGAGAGCAGAAGCACGCCGACCATGGCGATGACCGAGAGCCATGCGACACTGCCCTGGCCGTTCGGCAGCACGATAAACGCAGCAATCAGCGGTCCTATCGCCTGGCCGGCATTGCCGCCGACCTGGAACAGCGATTGCGCAAAACCATGCCGTCCGCCGGAGGCGAGGCGGGCGATACGCGAGGATTCGGGATGGAAGACGGCCGAGCCGAAACCGATCAGGCTTGCAGCCACCAGCAGGACGGTGAAATTATGAGCGTTGCCGAGCAGGATCAGGCCGAAAAAAGTGGAGGCCATGCCGACCGGCAGCGCGTAGGGCATTGCCTTCTTGTCGGTGACGATGCCGACGACCGGCTGCAGCAGCGACGCAGTGATCTGGAAAGTCAGCGTCAAGAGGCCGATCTGGCTGAAACTGAGATCGTAGTTCTGCTGGAACAGCGGATAGAGCGATGCGAGCAGCGATTGCATGATGTCGTTCAGCAGGTGGCCGAAGCTCACCGCGAACAGGATCGAGAGCGTTGCCTTCTGAAACCGCGGGACCGCTGCCGTTGCTTCCGTTTCCATCGCCACTGCCATGGGAATATCTCCTTGATCGCCCACTCTTCCGGCGGGATCGTGTTCCGTTGTTTACATGCCTTGCCGATGACCTGCTTTTGTGTTTTGGTCGAATTGTTTTGCGATTGGGCCAAATATGGAAGCTTTATCCCGGCAGGTGCTCACCCGTCTTTATCAGGATCATCTCCGCGATCTCAGCTGGATCGAGGGTGCGAATGGCGATGTCGTCGTCCACGGCAGCGATTACCCGGCCGGCCATATGGTGCCAAGCCATATCCATCGGCGGACGCAGCTTCTTTGCGTTTTTGCAGGCGTCGTGCTGGTCGAAACCGCGCGCGGCCGCTGGATGATCCCGCCGGGACATGCATTGTTGATTCCGCCCGCGCTGCATCACGCCGTCGAGATGCTGAGCGACGTGACGATGAAATCGGTTTATGTGACGTCAGCGCATGCAAGCCTGGTCAACGATCGGCCACAGGTACTCGAAGTGACCGATCTTGCCCGCAGCCTGCTGCTGGAAGCAATCCGCCTTCAGGACGAACTGATCGACAGCCGCAAATCCGAGCTGGTGTTGACGCTTCTGGTCGAGGAAATACTGGAGCTGGAGGTTAGACCACTTGGCCTGCCTTTTCCGTCCGACCGGCGGCTCGTCGCGCTTTGCCGCGATTTCATGGCGAATCCGTCGCCCAACACCAGACTGGACGACTGGGCGGAAAGGCTCGCCATGAGCAGGCGTACCTTCACGCGCTTCTTCCGGCAGGAAACCGGCATCAGTTTCGTGACCTGGCGGCAACAGGCGAGCGTGTTCGCATGCCTGCCTCGCCTCGCCGAGGGATTGTCGGTGACCGAGGTCGCTCTCGAGGCTGGCTATGAGAGCGCGGCTGCATTCACGACGATGTTCCGGCGCATGCTTGACACGACGCCGCGCAGCTATATGGCAAGCGGTAGGTCGTTCGACCGGAAATACCGCTAGAAGTTTTATTGTATGCCCTGATTTTCGACTGGGCAGCGGATTCTTAACGATAAATATTGAAGAGAGCCGGCTTCAGTTGCAGATGTTAGCGAAATCGTGACCGGTTGGAATTACCAACGAATCCTGAGACCTGCATTGGAAGAGTTGGACAGAGGTCCAACTTGTATGATCTCATGGACAAGCCGATGGATAAGTTGGGAAAGTTTTATATGCGTCACCGTGTCGGCATCCACGACCTGACAATTCTTGTCGCCCTCACATGCGTGCTCACCTACGTCGCTTTCGCGGTCGATATTTTCACAACGGAAGGTCAGGTGACGAAGGCGGAGCAAACGCTCGAGCTCGACGAAGTGTTGCTGCTTGGGGTGGTGCTCACGGTTGGTCTGTTGATTTTCGGTATTCGCCGCTATCTGGAGCAAAGGAACGAGATCAGGAGGAGGAGGGCGGCTGAGCGCTATGCGCACGAGCTTGCGTTTCAGGATCCGCTGACGTCGCTTGCCAATCGCCGGCAGTTCGGCAATAGCCTGATGGTCGCCTGTGCATCCTTGCCGGCTACCGGCTCGGCGCATGCTGTCCTGATGCTCGACCTCAACGGTTTCAAGCAGATCAATGACAGCTACGGTCACGGCATCGGCGACGAGGCATTGATCATCGTCGCCCAGCGATTGCTGACAGCCGTGCGGCCAGGGGATCTGGTCGCACGGCTGGGCGGCGACGAGTTCATCATTCTGGCGCAGCACCTGCGCGGTCCCGAGGCCGCCAGCCAGATCGCCGCGCGGATCATTGAGGCGCTGGCCGAGCCGGTCACAACCGGCAGGATCCAGCATCAGATCGGCACGGGCATCGGCGTTGCGCTCATCCCGTTCGATGCCGACAGGCCCAGCGAGATCATGCGCAAGGCCGACGTGGCGCTCTATCGCGCCAAGGCGGAGCGGCGCTCGGCCGTGCGCTTTTTCGAAGAGGACATGGACCGGGCAGTCCGCGAGCGCGGAGATATGGAACGGTCGTTGAAGCTGGCGATGGCTGAGGGCGACATCGAGCCGCGTTTCCGCCCCACCACGGATCTCAGAAGCGGGATGGTCGTGGGCTTCGAAGTGTTTCCGTGCTGGACTGCCAAAGGCGGCGAGGAGATTGCGCCCGAGCGTTTTCTGCCGGCCGCAGAGGAAAGCGGATTGATCCATGAACTGGCAGCGATGATGCTCAGAAAGGCATGTGCGGCGGCGCGCAGCTGGCCCGGTCATGTGACGCTGGCGATCGATGTGCTGCCGAGCCAGATCAAGGACGTCAATCTTGGTCTGACGATCCTCGGCATCCTGCATTCCGAACAGTTCGACACACGCAGACTGGAGCTGGAAGTCTCCGAAAGCACGGTCGTTCGCGATCTCGATTCCGCCAAGGCGGCGCTCGGACCGCTGCGCGCCGCGGGTGTCAGGATCACGCTCGACAACTTTGGCACCGGTTATTCCAACCTCTACCACATGCAGGAATTCAAGTTCGACAAGGTCAAGATCGACCGGCGGTTCACCGATAAATTCGATGCCGATGACACCGATCGGATGGTTCGGGCGCTGGCCGGTCTCGGCCAGGGGCTCGGCATGGTGGTCAGCGCGGAAGGCATCGATGGCAGCAATTCGCGCGCCACGCTCCTCAATTCCGGCGTGCAACAAGCGCAGTCGTCTGCGCCGCTGGTTTCGATGAACGAAGCAAATGACCTGTTTCTGGAGCGCCGGATTTCCTGAGCCGCGTGGTGTCATAGCCGGGCAAGCAGGGTCACGAACATCAGCATGCCCGTCCGCTCGATACGATTGCCGGGAGGAGGACTGCCGTGCAGGCGACGATCATTTTTGCCTGGTTCCCGGCATCAGGGCGTCGGCCTGGAAAACGGCAGCGTGCCGAAGGCGAGGATGGCGATGAAGGCGAAGGCGATGAAGACCGTCACGGCGGTATTTCCTGATTCAATGCCGTCTCCATGTGCCATCTTGTCAGGCAGCGCGGTGTTCCGCGGGGAACAGGGCCGGCAAAGCCGTTTGCAGAATGCGCGTTGGTCGAGATCGATCATGCCGGCGGCGGGGGGATTCAAAGTGTCCCTGCATTTTGCAGCCGATTAACGAAAAGCACGCCCGCTGCCGTGATAATCATGAGGGCCGCCAGGAAAAAAATCCAAGCGTAGCGCGACCGGCCTGAAGGTCGCTGTTCCTTGATCAGCAGCAAGGGGATGGCAACAATGCAGAGCACGGTCCCGAACAGCAGCCACTGCCACGGCTCGCGGCCTTTCCACATGGCGATTCCGGCGGTCAGCAGTCCTATCGCCACTGCGGTCATAAACAGTAATACCGATGTCATAGATCCAATCCCCGGCACCACTGGTGGGCGCCCAATTCCAGACAGCCATCAGCCGTCGTATTTCGATCACGCCCTCGCAAAGAGGTTGGCCGGTGATAGGGCAAAGGCGTGCAAAGAGGAAGGCGCGCCAGCAAACCTAGGACGACTTTCAAGCCAGGGACTGCGACAACGGCGGAAAGGCAGGATCGTTATGGTGCGGACGACGGGCACATAAACACGATATCAACTCTTATCAGTTGCAATCAACGAGCCTCAAAGTGATGAAAAATCAAGGAAGTTCTTGTTTCGTTCAACGTCATGCGCTATCACTCTAACTCAATCCATAGTATTCCTAAAGGTGGGTAGAGGGGTGGACGAATGGCGAGGCCATTACACAAGCTTTCTGCGTTCGAAGTAAAGAACGCCGTTGCCGGAAAGTATTCGGACGGAGGTGGCCTTTGGCTTCATAAGCGCGTGGACGGCGGTTCGCAGTGGTTTATGCGCTTTACGGTACATGGACGCCGACGCGAGATGGGCCTCGGCTCCGCTACGGAAGTCACGCTCAAAGAAGCGCGGCAGGCTGCGGATCGATGCCGCTCAATGATCCGAGATAACCTTGATCCGATCAAGGTGCGCGATCGTGAACGCCGGGACGCCAAAAAGAATATTCACCTTCTGCGGGACATCGCCAAAGATGCCTTCGAAAGCCGGAAGGCCGAGTTGAAAGATGACGGCGTCGCCGGCCGATGGTTCAGTCCGCTCGAACTCCATATTTTGCCGAAACTCGGAGCGGTGCCTGTCGGAGAAATCGACCAGAAGGACGTTCGAGACACGCTTCTACCCATCTGGCATTCCAAGGCCGAGACAGCAAAGAAAGCGATGGACAGGCTCAAGATCTGCTTGAAGCATGCTGCGGCTCTGGGATTGACGGTCGACCTCCAGGCCACGGACAAGGCGAGGGCGCTTCTCGGGAAGCAGCGCCACAAGCCCGAGAACATACCCGCGCTTCCATGGCACGAGGTTCCGGACTACTATGCTTCCCTCTGCGACGGCACAGTCACGCACCTCGCGCTTAGGCTGCTCATCCTAACCGGAGTGAGATCGGGGCCTCTCCGCAGCATCCGCGAAGAACAAATAGACGGTGACATTTGGACAATCCCCGCTGAGGCTATGAAAGGTCGGAAGGACGCGACGGTAAATTTTAGGGTTCCGCTATCCGTAGAAGCGCTCAATGTCATCCAAGGTGCTCGACAGCACGCGCGCGGTGGCTTTCTCTTCCCTAGCGTGAGAGTGGGCGTAATTTCCGACATGACCATGTCCATGGTGATGAAGCGTGCCAACATGAAAGCTCGGCCGCACGGGTTCAGGTCAAGCCTTCGGGACTGGCTGGCAGAGGCGACAGATGCACCCCATGAGGTTGCCGAGACCATGCTCGGCCATACGGTCGGCGGTAGCGTCGAGCGTGCTTATAGAAGAACTGACTTCCTCGATCAGCGGCGCAAGTTGGTCGAACGTTGGGCGCAGCACGTGAAGGGGGCGGGCCAGGGCGTCATTCTGTTCGCCAAGAGAGGATCGTAATAGATGTTTTACAAGGACGGCTTCCTTACGCCGGCGATGGTTCGACGCCGGCTTTTTGCTACCGCTGGACAACGTGGCGTAGATCTCACGACATTAACACGGGAACAACGTGTCGAATACGGCGCTAGGGAATTCTGGTTATTTGCGTCTAATATAGACTGCGTCTACCTTTTGAATCCGTCGGGTGACGTCATCAAGGCAAGCGGATCATGGATTTGTATCCCTCTCGATGTCAGCAAGCCTTATGGCTTTAATTTTACTGTTAGATTCGGGATCCTTGGTGGGCAGGACATTTCTAACTGGAAAGACAAAATACCGGTGAACAGAGTCCTTATGGCCATTTCAGTCTTCTTCGTTTGGCCACTTGTGATTTTCGATATGCTAGTCAAGTTTCTATATAGTCGGATAGCGTTTGGTAAATTCAGAGGTTTGGCAATTATGTTTTCTGAGGAACAACTGAACCAATATCTTCGTGATAATGAGCAAGGCGGAGAACGCGATGCTCCGGAAATCCAGATATCTTCTGAAAAGTTGGCTGCGGACAAAATTATAGAATGGTTTGACTCGGGTCTCATTCGCTCAAAGTCTGAGGCAAAAGATATGCTCGGCCAAAATTTATCAGTGCGTGCTTTTGGAAGGGCGTGGGTTCGAGCTAGTGAGAAAAGAAGCGAACTTTCAAGACCCGGCCGGCGATCCGCGGAGTAATCTCAACGCCCGTATCGAAACAAAAAATTAATCGTGACGCCTATTAGTTCTCAGTTCGTTCTAACATCTTGCATCTCGTATCAACACGTTACGAGGCACAGAAATGGAAATCACCGACCCCCTTCTAACTGCACCGGAGTGTGCTTCTCGACTAAGTGTTAGCTTGCCGACCTTCTGGCGTAGGGTAGCTGACAATACGGTACCAAAGCCCCTGAAAATCGGTGGCCTTTCCCGCTGGCCTCGGTCTGACATCGACAACGTCGTAGAATCGCTAAAGGCGGCTCGCGGGGTGGCCGCGTGACAGCCGACGTCGAAAATCAACTGGCCGCTTGGGATCGCTATGCTGCCGCGAGACACCGCGCAGATGAGACCTTGCGTTTCGAGGATGGCAAGGCCGCTGTTTTGGCTTGGAAAGAATTTGCCAACTGCTACTTGGATGACGACCGCAAGTTTGCCCTTGAAAACGGTCAGGCCAACGTCATCCGATTTCCTGTGCGCCGTGCTGTAGTTGGGCGCCATGACTGACCGCCTTTCCCACGCCGACATGACTGCAGGCATACAGAAGATGGTGGCCGCCAAAGCTGGCTGGTTGGAGACGTTCTCTGAGGGCGCGAAGAAGCGCCCCGATCACGAACTCGAAACTCAACGTAGTCATTTGCAGGTCCTTGAGCAGGCCGTTGAAGATTATCAACGCGCCGCCAACCGCCCGGTTCGGAGTGCTTAGAATGGATATTCTGGTCGATATTCCCCTCGACGACATAGACCAAAGCGGACGCATCCGGCAGGCCGATCCTGTCCAGGTCGAGGCTTTGAGCAAGAGCATCCTTGAGGTTGGCTTGCTGAACCCAATTTCCGTTTGCCGATCAGGCGATGGATATCGTCTCATTGCCGGTGGCAATCGGATCGAAGCATGCCGCCTAGCTGGCTTTCATGAAATCAAAGCTCGTATTTTTGATATGACCGACCTCGAACGGGTTATCGCCGAGTGCGACGAGAACCTCTGCGGCACGAAGCTTTCCGCATCCGAGGTAGCTCTCTTCACCGTTAAGCGCAAAGAGGCCTACGAGGCGATCTATCCTGAGACCAAGCATGGTGGCGACGTCCGTTCGATCGAGTCGCAAAGTTTGCGACTTGAAAATACGGTGGATCGGTTCACTGCTAATACGGCCAGCGCGACCGGCCAATCTGAAAGAACCGTCCAGCTTAATGCGGAACGCGGTGAGAAAGTAATAGCTGAAGCACTCGGACTGATCCGAGGCACCAAGTTCGACACTGGCGTTTATCTCGACAAAATTAAGCGCCTTTCCCCAAATGATCAGGTTACCGCAGTTAAACGGGATCTGGCGAACCTTCGGCGCGACGAGGTAAACGTCACTCGTCAGCAGGAAATGAAAGCCAGCCTGCCGCAGTCGGTAAAGGATTCAGAAGCGGCCAAAGCGGCGGCCAAGACGACGAGGAAGTCAGAATTGGTTGAGGCGTATCCGGAGCGGGTCGCCGAACTTGAGGAGGCGGCCCGCGATCTGGAAGCGGACGTCGCCGCGTTGAAGGCTGAGAACGAGAAGTTCGCCAGCATGAAGGCGCTGTTCATGCGTGGCGGATATGAGGCAGTCATTGCCGGCAAGGACGAAGAGATCCGCGCACTGAAAACGCGAGTGGCCAGCGAAAGCGAGGCAAAGGCGTCATATCTCCGAAGCTCTGAATTCTGGAAGGCCAAGGCGAAAGAACTCGGTTGGCGCGACACCCGATTTGACGACCAGCGCGAGCAACTGGCCGATGACGACCCGTTCTTCGCTATCGTTGACGCAGGAGCGTGACATATGGACATGTTCGCCAGGCTAGCGGCCTCATCAAGCGGGGCAATCAACCTTTATGACTACCAGGACGACGCCGTCAATCAGCTTCGCCAGCGAGCGGCTGAAGGGTCGCGCCGGCTTATTCTCGCTGCGCCAACCGGGTCGGGAAAGACCGAGGTCGGGGCTTATTTGATCATTCGGAACCAGATGAAGCAGTCGACGGCGTGGTTCATCGTTGATCGGGTTACACTGATCAAGCAGACCAGTGACCGTTTCCTGTCTTACGGCATCGATCACGGTGTCATCCAGGCGAAGAACGATCGGACGGATTATTCAAAGCCGGTCCAGATCGTCAGTGCTCAGACGTTGGCGCGGCGTCATATTCGAAAGCTCCCCGACCTTATCATCGTTGATGAGGCCCACTGCGAATACAAGTCCGTGCTGGATCTCATGGACGTCGCCGGTCATGCTCGCGTTGTCGGTCTCACGGCAACGCCCTTCACCGCAGGTATGGCCGGTCATTGGGACGGCATTGTGAATGTCACGACAGTCAACAGGTTGATTTCCCAAGGCCGCCTCGCCCCTCTCAAGATCAAGGCTTGCGTAGCGCCCGACATGAAAGGCGCAAAGAAAAAGTTCGACGGTGAATATGCCGAGGAAGAGGCGGGGCAGCGCGGAATTAAGATCGTCGGTGATGTGGTCCATACATGGGTGCAGCAGACGCAGGCTTTCTTCGGCGGTCCGGTCAAGACGATCGTGTTCTCCCCGTCCGTCGCCCACGGTGCCGAGCTCTGCCGCCAGTTCGCGGAGGCAGGCTATAATTTCCAGCAGATTTCCTACCTGGACAAATCTGACGAAGAGCGTGATGCCAAGATTGCTGAGTTCCGCAGGCCCGATAGTGCAATCCATGGGCTTGTGTCGTGCGCAGTATTGACCAAGGGGTTCGACGTTCCTGACGTGCGCTGCGGTATCTCGTGTCGGCCATATACAAAGTCTTTTTCCAGCCACATCCAGGAGATGGGCCGCGTCATGCGCGTCTATCCTGGTAAGGACTTCGGCTTGTGGCTCGATCATTCGGGCAACTGCATTTCCTTCGCATCTGACACGGCGACGCTCTACGAATATGGCGTCGACAGCCTCTCTGATGCTCAAAAGAAAGATAGCGAGCCGCGCGAACCCGACGAAAAGGCCAAGAAGAAATACTTCTGCGGCGAATGTGGCCTCCAGATGGAACCAGTGGCCGATACGTGCCCGTCATGTGGATGGCAGCGCGCGAGGGGTAATACCATTGAGGTCGTTCAAGGCGATCTGATCGATTTCGAAATCAGTATCCAGGCGTCTTTCCAGCCCAGGAAGGGCTTGAGGGCCGATTGTCTCAGGGATTATCGAGGCATCTGGAACGCAACCCTTGCCTATTGTCTCGCCAATACGCGCAAGGGCGAAGAGACGGCTCGAAAATGGGCCTATGGCGCCTGGCGCGGCATGTATCCGGACAGCAAGCTTCCACACGGCCTCTATGATGCGCAGTGCCACGCCGACAAGGTCACGACTGACCAGTGGTCTCTGATTGGCCGGGAAGTCAACCGCTTCCGCAAGAGGAGCAAGGCTGCGGCATGACCCTTGATGACGCGATTTCCATGGCTTGCGCTGATGCCGGCATCTCCCCGCCGACGGTTCGCAATTTCGGCAAATGGATGAAAGCCGACACATTCTCCGGGAAGAACGGAAAGGGTGACGGCCGAGTACTGATCAACGACTTCTCGGTCATTGCTCACAATTGGCAGACCGGCATGACCGTGAATGTCAGTCTCACCAATAACCTTCCTGCGTCGGTTCGTTCGGAGATCCGGCAGGAAGTCGGTCAGCAGTGGGAAAAGCGGCGAGCCGCCAAAGCGAAGGCCGAGGCGTCCGCAGCATCGATTATCAAAGCAGCAAGAATGTCCGATCATCCTTATCTTGCGCGGAAGGGCTTCCCAGTTGAAAAAGTGCTGACCATCGACGCGGATGGCTTGCGCGGCATCCTTGGCGGTGACAAGCCGTCTAAGTATCTGATCGCCGGTGACGTGGCGATCATCATGCCGGCCAGAAATGGCCGATTCATTCAAAGCCTGCAACTGATATGGGAGGACGGGACAAAGAAGTTCCTGTTCGGCGGGGCAATTTCCGGTTCGTCACACAGGCTTTGCGCCGGCAGCCACACATGGCTCTGCGAGGGCCTCGCTACGGGACTGTCACTGCGCCTTGCGCTGCGCGGCATCGGCCTCTCGGCCACGGTCTTATGCTGCTTTTCAGCCTCCAATGTCGGGCTCGTCGCGAGTGCGGTCAAGGCGCGCGGATTCATTGCCGCCGACAATGACAAGCCAATACCTCAGTATGATGGCAGGGGCGCCGGACAGTATTTCGCTGAGGCTTCCGGCAAGCCCTACACGATGCCGGTCATCATCGGCGACGACTTCAACGACATGCACCAGCGCGACGGAATTTTTGCCGTGCAACGGCACATCACCGACTTCCTCAGGGAGGCTCGTATGACAGCATAGAAGATCCGGGCCGGAGAGCTTACGGCCATAGGTAACGCGGGATGGCACCCGCCGGGCTACCTCAAAGCCCCATATAGCTGCTTCGAATGGCAAAGTCGCCGAATGTGCTGAGCGACGATCCCGGTGATCCGGGTAGGTGATACTTCGGGAACATGACCGACACCGCCGCAGCAAAGCTCAAAGCCCGCACACGAGCCGCTGAAACAGCGCGGCTAGGTACGCGTGAAAACACGTGTGCTGAAGAACCCGCATTGTCATCAGCCTGGCTTTGCGGGCACCGTTGTTACGTCACTGTGGCACGTCCGAATGTATTCGACGCGCACCCCGCCATGGTGACGGGCGTAAGCCCGATAGAGATGACAGGACAACCGCATCTCGCGCCCACCCTGACGAGCAGGGAGGCAATTCGGTAGGCTCCGAACCAGGTTCGGCCGAACCCATCCAACGATCAAGACAGGGAACACCCTGCGATGATGGGAGCTGGCTCACATTCCTCAGATAGACGAGAGGCTAGCAATCAGTTCGGCGGCAGGTCTCTCAAAAGGGGATTTGTTGGAGTGTCTTGCGCTTCTCCCTGCTGGACAGGGCGAAGTGCGTCTTGAGAAAGAAGATCCATGGAAAAGGTTCTTCTGAAGTAACCAGTTAGGACCGAGCACACGGAGATAAACGAGACATGAACCAGAAAGCAACGTACAGCCCAGCCGAGCAGAACGGACGTGGTTCGCTGCTCGTAGCGGATCTTACATGGTACGCGCTGATCACACCGCCGCAGAAGGAATTCGCAGCTCAGGAGATTTTGAAGCGCCGGGGGATCGCCACGTTCTGCCCTTTCGAAAGTGTCTGGCGGAGGAAATCTCGCTACACCACCGACAAGCATCTGCGCCACTTCCCGGTTATGCCTCGATATGTGTTTGCGGGCTTCGAGACCGAGCCGTCTTGGTATCATATTTTCCAAACGCCGCTCGTGGCTGCCGTCGTAGGGCTCAACGGTTGCCCGGTTCCGATAGACGGTATGCCGAAGCTTGTTTCCATGTTTCGCAATGGATTGCGCCGCCCCGACGCCGAACGGCATATGAAAACCCATCGCGAATATCATGTCGGAGATGCTGCAGTTGTTGTCTCAGGACCGCTGTCGGATCGTATCGTCAAGGTCGAAGAAATCAGCAATGGGCACGCGTTTTTCCGCATGGAGATGTTCGGATCCGTGCACAGGCTGTCGATGACCTTGGATAAACTTGAAGCTGCTTGAACAAATCGTTTCGGTGGTGTAATGATTGAAGTAGGACGCCTTGGGTCCCTCGGTCGCGAACCGATACCTGAACCCAGCCACCGCACCAGCGAGAGGCACAGTGGCGACCTATGTCTTCACCTAACGGCCTACCGACATTGAGCGGATGACCATCCAGGGCGCCGCAGATTACCGAGAGATCTATGATGCCGAGATCTTTTGGGTTATCAGTTCAGAGATGGCTCGGGAAAACTGCACAGCTAGGATAAGTGGAATTTCTGCCTGACTTTGGCTTAGATGCCAGAAACAGGAGTGACGATGACGAGACGACCGCGCCGGAACCATACACCGGCTTTCAAAGCGAAGGTGGCGCTTGCCGCCATCCGAGGCGAGCAGACGCTGGTGGAATTATCCCAACAGTTTGACGTTCACGCCAACCAGATCAAGCAATGGAAAGATCTACTTCTTGAGGGAGCGACTGACGTCTTCGGCGGTGAGGCCAAGGCAGAACCGGCAGGTCCGGCTATTGATGTGAAAACGCTGCATGCCAAGATTGGCGAACTGACATTGGAGAATGATTTTTTGTCCGGTGCGCTCGGCAAGGCGGGATTGCTGGGCGGAAAGAAATGATCGACCGCAAGCACAAACTGTCCGTCAGTCG
>JAQGJP010000078.1 GCA_028290545.1 Rhizobium sp.
TCGGCCCCACGGGCTCCGGCAAGACCCTGCTGGCCCAGACGCTGGCCCGAATCATCGACGTGCCGTTCACCATGGCGGACGCCACGACCCTGACCGAAGCCGGTTACGTGGGCGAAGACGTCGAGAACATCATCCTCAAGCTGTTGCAGGCGGCCGACTACAACGTCGAGCGGGCCCAGCGCGGCATCGTCTACATCGACGAGGTCGACAAGATCAGCCGCAAGTCCGACAACCCGTCGATCACCCGCGACGTGTCGGGCGAGGGCGTGCAGCAGGCGCTTCTGAAGATCATGGAAGGCACGGTTGCCTCGGTTCCTCCGCAAGGCGGCCGCAAGCACCCGCAGCAGGAATTCCTGCAGGTCGACACGACCAATATCCTGTTCATCTGCGGTGGTGCATTCGCTGGTCTCGAAAAGGTGATCTCGGCCCGTTCGGAAAAGACCTCGATCGGCTTCGGCGCCCGGGTGGCGGCCCCCGACGAGCGCCGCATCGG
Organism: Rhizobium sp.; assembly: GCA_028290545.1. Lineage (GTDB taxonomy): Bacteria > Pseudomonadota > Alphaproteobacteria > Rhizobiales > Rhizobiaceae > Rhizobium_E. The sequence goes on from JAQGJP010000078.1 coordinate 494, forward strand.
CCATGTGCTCCGCGATCTCGAGCCCGAGGATCTGGTGAAATTCGGTCTCATTCCGGAATTCATTGGTCGTCTGCCGGTGATCGCGACGCTCGAGGACCTTGACGAAGATGCATTGATCCAGATCCTCAGCGAGCCGAAGAACGCGCTGGTCAAGCAGTACCAGCGCCTGTTCGAGATGGAAGACGTGGAACTGACTTTCCACGAGCCCGCCCTGCGCGAGATTGCCCGCAAGGCTATCGTCCGCAAGACCGGGGCGCGCGGCTTGCGCTCGATTATGGAAAAGATCCTGCTCGATACGATGTTCGAACTGCCGGCGCTGGATGGCGTGCAGGAAGTCGTCATCTCCGAGGAAGTGGCCAGGGGCAGCGCCCGTCCGCTCTATATCTATGCCGAACGGCGTGACGAAAAAGCTCCGGCCTCCGCCTGAGTCACGACCCGAGGAATAATTTTCCAAGGCCCGGAGTTTCCGGGCCTTTTCATTGCATGCGATGTAAATATTTCTATTCGCTCGGTAAAATTCGATTGCGCGTGATTGCCAACAGGCGCAACAATCAGCTTCGATTCCAGAAGTGAACGCGCTTATTTTTTCGCTACGCAAGCTTCGCAACATTTGGAACGCCTAATGTGTCTCAGGATTTGTGACAGCTGTCTGGCAGTCGTCATATCTCTGGGAGTTGGTAGGCTTGAATTGCATGGCTCAGATATCCACCTGTATCCCGAACAGGCTGGTATCGCCGAGGCGCAATGAGCCGGCGGGCCGTGATGGCCTGGATTGAAAGGGAAAGAAATGACCAAAAAGACATTCCCGACGGAAGGCAGTCAGCAGAACTATCCGGTCCTGCCCCTTCGCGACATTGTCGTGTTTCCACACATGATCGTGCCGTTGTTCGTGGGTCGCGAGAAGTCGATCCGCGCACTCGAAGAAGTCATCGGCACCGACCGCCAGATTCTGCTTGTCACCCAGAGAAATGCGACGGATGACGATCCGCAGCCGTCGGCGATCTTCGAAGTGGGCACCGCCGCCAACGTGCTGCAGTTGCTCAAGCTTCCCGATGGCACTGTCAAGGTGCTGGTTGAAGGCCGCAGCCGCGCCCGCATCGAGGAATATACCGATCGCGAGGAATTCTACGAAGCATCCGCCGTTGTGCTCACAGAGCCTGAAGAGGACGCCGTCGAGATCGAAGCGATGTCACGCTCCGTGGTGTCCGAATTCGAAAACTATGTGAAGCTCAACAAGAAGATTTCTCCCGAAGTCGTCAGCGCCGCCGGCCAGATCGATGATTATTCGAAGCTTGCCGACACGGTTGCCTCGCATCTGTCGATCAAGCTGACCGACAAGCAGGAAATGCTCGAGATCGTCTCTGTCAAGGGCCGGCTTGAGAAAGCGCTCGGCTTCATGGAAGGCGAGATCTCTGTCCTGCAGGTCGAAAAGCGTATCCGCTCGCGCGTCAAGCGCCAGATGGAGAAGACCCAGCGCGAATACTATCTGAATGAACAGATGAAGGCCATTCAGAAGGAACTGGGCGACGAGGAAGGCCGCGACGAAATGGCCGAGATGGAAGCGCGGATCGCCAAGACCAAGCTTTCCAAGGAAGCCCGTGAAAAGGCCGATGCCGAGTTCCGCAAGCTCAAGCAGATGAGCCCGATGTCGGCTGAATCGACCGTGGTGCGCAACTATCTCGACTGGTTGCTGGGCCTGCCCTGGGGCAAGTTCTCGCGCGTCAAGACCGATCTCGTCGCCGCCGAAAAGATCCTCGATGACGACCACTTCGGCCTCGACAAGGTCAAGGAACGCATCGTCGAATATCTCGCCGTACAGGCTCGCTCGACCAAGATCAAGGGACCGATCCTTTGCCTGGTTGGACCTCCCGGCGTCGGCAAGACTTCGCTTGCGAAGTCGATCGCCAAGGCGACCGGCCGCGAATATATCCGCATGGCGCTTGGCGGCGTTCGTGACGAGGCCGAGATCCGCGGTCACCGTCGGACCTATATCGGTTCGATGCCCGGCAAGGTCATCCAGTCGATGAAGAAAGCCAAGAAGGCAAATCCGCTCTTCCTGCTCGATGAAATCGACAAGATGGGTCAGGATTTCCGCGGCGATCCGTCGTCGGCTCTGCTGGAAGTACTCGATCCGGAACAGAACAGCACGTTCATGGACCACTATCTCGAAGTGGAATATGACCTGTCGAACGTGATGTTCATCACCACGGCCAATACGCTGAACATCCCGGCGCCGCTGATGGACCGCATGGAAATCATCCGGATTGCCGGCTATACCGAAGACGAAAAGCTGGAAATCGCCAAGCGGCATCTGCTTTCCAAGGCAACGCGCGACCATGCGCTACAGCCGAAGGAATTCTCGGTCTCCGACGAAGCGCTGATGGAGATCATCCGCACCTATACGCGGGAAGCCGGTGTGCGTAACCTTGAGCGCGAGCTTGCAAAGCTCGCACGTAAGGCCGTGACGGAAATCCTGCGCAACAAGGTTGTGACTGTCGACGTGACTCCGGAAAACATCTCCGACTATCTCGGGGTTCCCCGGTTCCGTCATGACGAAGCCGACAAGGAAGACCAGGTCGGCGTCGTCAACGGTCTCGCCTGGACGGAAGTCGGCGGCGAGCTGCTGATGATCGAAGGCCTGATGATGCCCGGCAAGGGTCGCATGACGGTTACCGGCAACCTGAAGGACGTGATGAAGGAATCGATTTCCGCCGCAGCATCCTATGTCCGCTCGCGGGCCATCGACTTCGGCATCGAGCCGCCGCTGTTCGAACGTCGCGATATCCACGTGCACGTGCCAGATGGCGCGACCCCGAAGGACGGTCCCTCCGCCGGCGTGGGCATGGTCACGGCCATCGTCTCTGTGATGACCGGTATTCCGGTCAGACACGACGTCGCGATGACGGGTGAAATCACCCTTCGCGGCAGGGTGTCGCCGATTGGCGGCCTCAAGGAAAAGCTGCTGGCGGCCCTTCGCGGCGGCATCAAGAAGGTGCTGATCCCGGAAGACAACGCCAAGGATCTGGCCGACATCCCCGACAACGTCAAGAACGGCATGGAGATCATTCCGGTGTCGCGGATGGGCGAGGTTCTCGAACATGCGCTCGTCCGTCAGCCGGTGGCGATCGAATGGAATGAGTCATTCGAACCAACCGCGGCAAAGCCAGGCGTCGTGGACGACGCGGGACTTGCCATCGCGCATTGATGTGTCGGTCGTGCCAGTTTGGCCCAAAAAAACGGATAGCCGGTCGAAAGACCGGCTATTTCTTTATGGAAAACACGCGATAAAGGCTGGATTTGCCGGGTTTTTGCTGTATCAGGGTTGCTGTCGGGCAGCCGATGACTATTCTGCCCACGAACTATCCGATTCGTTTCAAACCAACTAAGAAAGGGGTGGAAACATGAACAAAAGTGAACTCGTTGCGGCTGTGGCTGAAAAGTCCGGCCTCACCAAGACTGATGCGGCTTCTGCTGTAGACGCGGTTTTCGAAGCCGTTCAGGACGAGCTCAAGAAAGGTGGCGACATCCGCCTGGTCGGTTTCGGTAATTTCTCCGTGAGCCGCCGCGAGGCTTCTGTCGGCCGCAATGTTTCGACCGGCGAAAAGGTTGATATTCCGGCGCGCAACGTGCCGAAGTTCAGCGCGGGCAAGGGCCTGAAGGAAGCTGTGAACAGCTGATCGTTTTAGCCTTGATTGGCAACAAAACCCGGTGCACTTGCGCCGGGTTTTGTTTTTTGCGGCGGTGCGGATCGGATCTTACGCTGCGTGTGCGGATACAGGGGTGACGGCGACGTCATAGGAAGGATCCGTGACGGCGATACAGGCGCTGGCGACCTCGCGGCCCTTCTGCCGGAAATGCGAAGCAAAGAAAGCCTGATGGTCGCCATGCTCATGAAAATGGTGCGGCGTGAGCACCGCCGACAGCACGGGAACATTGGTTTCCAGCTGTGCCTGCATCAGCGCTGAAATCACGGTGCTGGCCACGAAATCATGCCGATAGATTCCTCCGTCGACCACCAGCCCGGCCGCAACCACGGCTGAATAACGTCCGGAAGCCGCCAGTCGCTTTGCCTTCAGCGGAATTTCAAATGCGCCCGGCACTTCGAAGAATTTCAGATCGTAACGGCCTTCGCCGGCTTCGTTCATGGCCGCCTCGAATGCGTCCCGGCAGCAATCGACGATGCCCTTGTGCCAGCATGACTGCACGAAGGCGATACGAATGGGCGATGTACTCTTTTGTTCGGGGGGCGTGGTTTGAAGAACAGTTTGATCCACGTACGGGTCCTTTCCTTGCCATAACATGAATCAGGGCAAGCGGACGCCGCAATACCCCCAGCGGAATGCGGGGTCGCGGTACCGATCTCTTTCATCCGGACTATACCGTCGGCTTCGGAATCACACCGAATCTGCTGACCTCCCGACTATCGTCGTGAGCGCTCGCGGGCTTGCGGAAATTCCGCTTACCGCCGGTGGGGAATCGCACCCCGCCCTGAGATCATTGTCCGCAAGATTGCGGACAGAGGAGAGGTAGAGCATGAGGCATCGTCTTTCAAGTCATATCGCCCTTCCAAGTCATATCTTCAGGGAATTCAACGCCGACTTGATTGCGCCTCAAGCGCGCTCTATACCTCGCTCAGCCTACCATAAGCAGCCAAGAGCAGGGGTTCTCCTTGAACGATCTGACCGCGACCAATCCCGATATCCACGTCCTCGAACAACTGATTGCCGTATTCCGGCGGCGCTGGAAATCCATCCTGCTATTCATCGTCGCCGGCATCATCCTCGGCCTGGCCTATGCGGAAAACCAAGTGCCGCAATATGCGAGCTCGGCGACCGTCATGGTCCGTTCCGGCTTTGCTGCAGACCCGGTGCGGCAGGGCATCGCAACCACGACTCCGGAGGAGGAGGGCCAGTTCCTTAGCCAGATGGAGCTGGTGAAGTCTTCCTCGGTGGCTCGGCGCGTCGCCGACACGCTGGCTTTGGAAGCAGACCCGGCTTTCGCCACCATGCCTGTATCGAAGCTGAAGGCCTGGCTCTACAAGATCGAAGCTCTTGCCGGCATCAGGACGGGACTGTTCAATCCGGCCGAGCCGCCGATCCTCGACCGGGATGCTGTCATCTCCCGGCTCCAGGCGGGAGTAAAGCCGCTGCGTGCGGGTCGTACCTATGTGGCGGCGATTTCCTACACCCATGCCGATCCTGCGATCGCGCAGAAGGTCGCGCAGGCGTTTGCCGAAGCCTTCCGGGACACGTTGGCGGAAACCAGCGCCACTGCAAATGCCCGTTTCCGCACGGCGATCGAGGCTGAACTTGTCAACGCGACACCGGAAACGCGGCCCGCACTCGAACAGAAATACCAGGAAATGGTCATTGCCCGCGCCCTGCCGGGTGTCGATGCGGTGATCATTTCGGATGCAAAGAAGCCGGGGGCGCCGATCGCGCCGCGAAAACCGTTCCTGATTGCGGTCGGCGCAATTCTCGGGGCGGCGATTGGCTGCCTGTTTGCCGGCTGGCGTGAAATGGGTGATCGGGGCATCCGCGATGGCGATCTGCTGGCGCGGCGTCTGCGCAAGCGTTTTCTGGGCTATATGCCCCGGCTTTCGGTCGATCGCAAGCCGGGAAGCGTCAACGGCAGCAGCCTCACTCTGCCGGCCGGCGCGCGGCTTGCGATTACAGAACCGTTTTCGCGATTTAGCGAAACCGTCCGAGCGGCCACCGTCGCTGTTATGGCCAATGGCGAGGGGCGTGTGGTTGCCATAACCTCGACGCTGGCTGGCGAAGGCAAGACGGTGTTTGCGGCCAATCTCGCCGCCCATATCGGCAACCAAGGCCGCAAGGTGCTGCTGATCGATGGTGATCTGCGCAATCCCGAGATTTCCAACTGGCTGGCACCGGGTGTCGAACAGGGGATGATCGATACGCTGATGCAGAACAAGCCGTTGGCGGAGACCGCTCTGTTTGATTCTCGCAGCAATATCACCCTGCTTCCCGCCGCGTTGAACGGCCGTGGTGTCGAACCCGCCGCGATGATGTCCGGCGCCCAGATGCGGGAGTTGATCGCCACGCAACGCGGACTGCATGATGTGATCATCATCGACCTGCCGTCATTGACGACAGCGGCCGATGCCCGGGCGGTCGAGCCGCTCGTTGATCATTTCATACTGCTTGCGGAATGGGGAACGCCGACACCGGCATTGATCGAGACCGTCCTTGCCGGCGAACCAGAAATCGCTGCCAAGATCGCCGGCATCGTCGTGACGAAAACCGATTTCGGCAAGCTGCCGCTTTACGTGACATCGGCCTCCCGCGGCGCATATCCGAAGCGGACTTGACCAGCGGGAAAGCTAGCGTCTGGCTTTCCATTCGGTTGCGGCCTGATAGAGCCCGAGCAGGCCGTTGCGGACGCTTTCCTCGGAGAATTCCGCTTCGACGAGCGCGCGCGCGTTGGCCGATGCCCGGTTCCATGCATCCTGATCAAGCCGGTAGGCCGCCGCCAGCGCGGGGTAGATCGTCTCGGGCGTGAACCCTGTCTGGAATGCCGCGCCGCGCTCGAAGCCGATGGCGAGATTGCATTCGGGAGACAGGATGGCGGGCTTGCCTGCAGCCCAGGCCTCCAGCACCGCCATCGGCAGGCCTTCGCTTTTGGATGGCAGCATGAAATAGCGCGCCACTCCCATCGAGCGGTGCTTGTCGATCCCGTATTGCGGGCCGGCAAACAGTACATTGCCGAACCGCTTGCCCAACTGTTCGGCGCGCGCTTCAAACCCATTTATGCCGTCATTCCAGCCGCAGAAAACCAGCAACGACTTGCGGCGAAACGCCTCGTCGTCCGACGATAGCCTCTCCCAGGCCTGCATCAGCTCCATGCAGCCCTTTTTCTCATGGATGCGTCCGAGAAACAGATACACCTCGCGGCCGTCATAGGCGGGCTTCCACCAGCCGGGCAGGGCGCTGTCGGAGACGAATGGTTCGGCGAAGTTGCGGACGATCGCGGTGGGCTGTCCCCGCAGGAATTCGGCGACATCGGTCGTCTCTTTCTCAGTCAGCAGATGAAAGCCGGCGGCATTCCTGAGGAACCTGTCCTGGTAGAGCGAGGCAACCGCGCCCTTGAGTTTTGCCGACCGCGCCCGGATCCATGGCTCCAGCATGCCATGCGGAGAAACGACATAAGGCTTGCCCGTCAGCATCGACCAGAGATGGACTGCCGCGCACTGGAACTGCCAGACGCCGTGCACATGCACGAGATCGGGTTTGGCGCGCATCAACGACAGGAACATGCCGGGCGCGAAGCTGTAGCTCTTGGGGCCATAGAACTTATGCAGATAGAGTTTGGCGGCAACCCATTGCGCTGGATCGACCTTCTCCATCGAATCATCAAGCGTATGCACCGATATCTGCTCGAAGCCGGCGGGCGTCAGCGCCGAGAGATGCAGTCGCGCGGCTTCCGACACGCCGCCACCGAGCGGTGACAGTGTCGGGAGCGCAAGTGCCAGCCGGCGGATCATGCCTTGTTCTCGATCAGACCGAGAATATCCTGCAGGCGGGTGAAGTTCTGCTGATAGACCTTGACCGCATTCTGGATTTCAGCTTCTGCACGGGGCAGGTCGTCATAGTCGGCCGACAGTTGCTTGATCATATAATCGTAGTCGATCGCGTCGATCGGCGTATGCCGGTGGGTGAGCTTGAGATCGTTCATGATGTACTCGGTCTTCGGCAGATAGGCGATCGCGAAGGTTGGCCGTCCCGCCATCATCGCGAAGATGCAGGAATGAAAGCGCGTGCCGAGAAAGACCTTCGAGCGGGCGATCAGCGCCCGCAGAATGTCAGGTTCGCGGCTGGTGGCGTCGATTATGACCGGCTGCTTCGCCTTCTTCTGGATCTCGTATGCGGTCGGCAGATCTTCCGAGACCTGGTTGAAGATAACCGGCGTCAGGCCATAGGTGGCGCTCATATGGTCGGCAGCGCGGGCCACGGCCGTCGTGTAGCGGTCATAGGCGGCTCGGGGCTCCCTGGACTTCGGAAACGACCAGCCGACCACGGTCATGCCGAAGATCGGCTTTTCAGGTGCCACACCGATCTCGGAATAGAGGCGATCGACGAGTTCGCGGTTGTCCTCGACGCGATCGTTCCAGAAGGCGCTGTCGCCTGTCCGGTAGACGTTCTTTTCCGGCAGCTTCAGCTCATGGGCCAGAAAGTCCCAGCTATAGCTTTCGCGCGCGCAGAGAAACGGCACTTTTCCGAGCACATAACGGGCCACCGCGCGCGAAATCGGCCGCTCGATCGGGCCGACGCTTTGTGGTGCAAGGATCACTGTCTTGCCCAGGATCGTGCCGAGATGGATGTGCAGGAGCGCGATGAAATAAGCGAAATTGGTGTCGTGGATATAGCCGCCCGGCGCCGAGATCACCACATCGCTGTCGCGGATCGCCTTGAAGGTTTCGCGCTGTCTTGCGGGCATGAGATTCGCAAGGCCGAGCCATGGAACGTAGGCGCTGATCCAGGCGGCGATCAGATAGACCAGCGATTTCAGGCGATTGACGGCGCCCCCGCCGCCGGTATTGCCGATCCGCTCCGACCAGGCGACATTCGGGTGGACGGCGAGCGCATCGCCAATGCCTTCGAACACCGCGCCGGCGATCTGCGCATCCGGAAACCTGGCGCGGATCTCGTGAATGCACTCATCGAGCAGTACCGAGTCACCACGGTTCGAGCGGCCGAACGCGTTGACGATCATGAATTTCATCTGGCTCTCCGGTAGGGACGGTCAGGGCTCTCAAAGCCGGAAATTGTGCGGGAAATAAGGTGGCTTGAAATGAACTCAACTCCTGCCAGACGGTATGAACCCGGTCAAAGCGGGTGAGGCGACGCGGTTAACGCAGGGTGCGGCTTGTCTCGCGCGCATGAAGCACAGCATGCCGAGGAAGGCCGGCCAGAGCGGATTGGCGATCAGGAAATTCGAGGCAGGGAAGGCAAAGACGAAATTGTAGAAAAGATAGAAGTAGAAGAACATAGAGGCGCTGGTCAGCCGCCCCATGCCGAGATCGGTCGCGAACATCCAGATCAGGCCACCGCCGAAAGCCGCCAGAATGGCAAGTCCCACCAGCCCGAATTTGTGGAACACTGCAAAATGCAGGAAGTGGATGTTGTGGACTTCCGTGGCGCCGAGCAATGCGTGCTGTCCCGGCGTCTTGTCGGCGGCGCCGGTCATATCGACGGTGCGGCCCAACCCCTTGCCGAACAGCCATTCGGCGTCGGTGGCGTCCTGATAATCCTCCATCACCTTCTGGCCTTCATAAACCCGCTGATAGGACGATGTGTGGTTGTAGATGTCGTCGCCCTTCATCAGCAGGATGGCTTCCTTGATGTTGCGGGGCAGGTCGTCGACCACTGCGTCATCAAGCGACAGCGCGTAAAGCAGCCCGCCGATGGTGGCGAAGATCAGGAAGAACAACATGACCAGATGTTTGCGATAGAGCATGTAGAGGAGACCGACCGCGCCAACCGCGAGGATCGACGCACGGTTGATCTCCACCTGTACGAAACCGTCGTTCGAGCCGAGATGGATGCAGAGATAGAGCAGCATTCCCAGCGCCTTGTCGATCATGCTGCTCCGCAGCAGAATGGCATAGAGCGCGATCACCTCGAACAGGACATACTGATAGTCGTTGTCCTTGTTGAAGATGGAAATGAACGCGAAGAACAGCACCAGCGCCAGGAAGGGCAGGGAGAACAGCGTCTTCACCACGCTCTCCGCCGATAGCGTGGTGCGCGGGTTGCGGAAGAACTGGAAGGCCAGCACGCCGGTGATAAGATAGAGCGTCCAGCCGATAATGTACTGGGAGGCATTGTGGTTGGAGATGCCGGCAACCACGGACATGAAGAGGGCGGACAGCACGACGATCGCCAGCGGATGCGGAATCGCAAATCGAAACGCCACCCGGTTGAAAACCAACCCCAGTGCGATGAATCCCAGAGCATAAAGATAGGTCACGGCGCTGAGATAGGGAGCCTTGGCGAAGCCGACGATGCCGATGATATGTTCAAGGCCGATGGACGTGGCGGCATAGACGAGGATGAAGCCGGCCAGGAACATGCCAAACGCATCCATCCGCGTCGGACATTGGGCCGGGCGGACGGATTGCGCTTCAATCGGGAGCATGGCCATGGCGGGCGAGATTCCTCTTGAGCCAAAAATACGATAGCGAGATCACAATCGCATGCGAAACGAGATCGCTGAGAATGAACACATGCGAACCGGCATACCGGGCAAACACATAGGCAAAACCGATCGCCACGATCACCGCGATGATACGGGCGACAGCGGCGGAATGGAAGAGATTGCGCGCAAACATTGCCTGCACCAGCGATTGGCCCACAGCTTCGGTTAGGATCGTCACGCAAAAGATGGCCAGGAATGCCCAGGCCTGTTCGGTGAAGCCGTCGAATATCGACATGATGACAAGGCTGGCGACGAATATGCTGCCCGTCATAGCCGCTGCGATCGCAAAGCTGATCTTCTGGATTCCGACAAGAGGAGCAATGCCGATGGCCGGATCGGCAGCAACGGCCTGCACCATGCGCGGAAACTCGATTCTGCGGGCAAAGCCGGATATCTGGCTGGCGGCGCCGACGATCTGCTTGGCATAGACGAGCATGGCAGTCGCGGTCGCGCCGAGGAAGATGGAGGCGATGGCGAGCTGCGCGCGGAAATACAGTTGGCCGGGCGCCAGACCCGCCAGCATCGATGTCTCTTCGATGAAAGCCTTGCGAATGCCGGCAGACGTCGGGCGCTCGCAGCGCGGCCGCCAGCCCAGAAGCCCGAGGGCGCTGAACTGGATGAACACTGTCAGCGCATAGCCGATGCTGAGCGCACCGCCAGTCAGCAGGCCGGCGGTCGCCGGGATGGCATTGAGCGAAACGACCAGGCCGATGGCGGATGCGACATAAGCGATGGAGCCGGTGATGCCGCTGATCCCGCTCTTCTGCAGCCCGTCGAGAAATCCCGCGCCGTTGAACGCCCAGATCAGCAGTGCCGGCAGCATGCCGATGAGATAGTTGGCGGAAAAATCCGGCAGGTCGACAATCGAATGGAAAACCACAAGGCCGGCGATGAGCACTATGGCCACGGTCAGGCGATAGACCGTGGTTTCCCAGTAGACGCGCCAGAGATCGCGCTCATTGCCTTGCGATACCAGAAGCCGGGCGATCTGTGCCGACAGGATCGTCAGCGATCCCGCCTCCACTGCAATGATGCCAAGCATGGCGAAGGAGAAATGGATACCGAACTGCGCGAGCAGTTCGGTTCGGCCGGTGACGACCAGATAGGTCTGCGCGAGAAATATCGAACCTTGCCCGATGCCGAAGCCGCCGATCAGCATGGCCAAATTGACAAGGCGCCGAAAGGCGCCTTGATCTCGAACTTCCGGTGATTTCATTGCTTAGCCGGCGAAGGCATGGATGAATGAAATGCATCCATCATGCTTGGACAGCTTGCGCGAAAGGTCGGCGCGACGGTCCTTGTATTCCTCGCGGTCGCCCTTGGAGGCATTCTGGATCGCCTTCGCGAGCGCATCGGAATCGCCCGGAGGGGTGATCAGCGCGCTATCGCCGAGGAAGTTTGCAAGTTCTGTACCGAGGTCAGCCGTCACCACGACCGGCGCGCCGGAGGCCAGCATGCCACCGAGCTTGGACGGCAGAACGAGGTCCGCGGCACCACGATCCTGCGGCAGCGCATGAAGGTTGGCCAGATTCATGAACTCGTTGAACTTCTCATACGGCTGGAACGGCAGGAAGTTGACATTTGCCAGATGGCCATATTTCGCCGCCAGCGTCTTCTTCGCCGGACCTTCGCCTGCAATCACGAACTTGATTTTCTTCTGGCTGTCTTCCAGCTTCCGGGCTGCTTCGAGCAGCGTGTCGAGACCCTGCTTGGCGCCGATATTGCCGGAATAGAGCACGATATAATCGTCATCCGCGTAGCCCAGTTCCTTGCGGTAGTCGGATGTCCGACCGAGCGGGTAGATGTGTTCGAGATCGACCCAGTTGCGGACGATGGCGACCTGGGCGGGATTGCCGGTCTTCTCCGCCAGTTTCTGTGCCATGCGGTCGGAGATGGTGATGATGCGATCAAATCCCTTCAGCGTCAGCTTCTCGAACAGGAACGCCGCTTTTTTCACGAACTCGATCGATTTCAGATGACCGACCGCGAAGGCCGCATCCACCTCGAGATCCTGCACATGAAGGACCGTACGGGCACCGACAGCCTTGGCGGCCAGAATTGCGAGCGGAGCCGCAAACAATGTCGGCTCGACGCAAATCACGAAATCCGGACGCTGGCGCACAATCTGCCAGAGCACGACCGGAGCAGACGTCACAGCAAAGCTCATCGGCGCGATCAGGCGCCATATGCCGCCCATGTTTTCCTTGAGAAAAAGCGGCACGCGAAAGACGCTCACACCGTTTTTCTTCTCAGAGGAGTAGGCGTTCTTGTAGCCGTCCTTCACCGCCCAGCCTGGATAGTGGGGAGGCGTCGTGACCACAGTCACTTCTGCCTTTTGACCGTTGAGATATTCTGCGATTTCGCCGGTGTATTTTCCCACGCCAGCGATCTCCGGCGAGAAGTTCATTCCGTATACGATGACGCGCTTGCCTTCGATGCTTGGCGTCTCGGGGGCACCCGGGGAATCTTCAGTCCGGCTTATTGGGGCATTCATATTCATTTTCTCTAGTACCCGTTCTACGGAAGTGCAGGAAATCAGTTTTGATCGCGATCAGCGACGGCAGGACGTGAGAAAGATTTGAGTCATATTTTACCGAACATAACGCACCGCTATAGGTAAGGTTCCACGCTCCGGATTTCGCTCCGAGACGGCCAAAATTGGTGAAGAAGATAGAGTTAGAGAGAACACGAGGGCTTCCATTTCAGTCAAGATTTCGCGCGACTTTTCACATGTTTATTTCGACGAACACAGTCATTGACCGGTATCTTTCAAAAACTGGCCCAAATTTGGGCCACATGTGAGCTTTTCCCGGTTTTTACCGTGCCGTAACCGGCTCGCAGGCCTGCGAACCAGGTCCAAAGCGCGTGAAAACTGGAACAACAAATCGCCGATCTCACCCAAGCGCGAGCAGCCGAATCTGGGGTAAATTTTAGCGAAGAGGCATCCCGTTTCACATTTACGTGAGAAGCAGGTTTTGCGCAATAATCAGGCGAAAAAAATTAACGATAACAATATCGGCCTGAAGCGGATGGCATTCCCGAAAAATTATCGTTTCAACCGGTTGCGGAGCAATCGCGATTGTGCCCGACAGCCGCCATTGAATTGCCCGGTTTGGCACCCATATCTTGGTTGTCGGCCGAGAGAGCCGGCTATTTTGTGCACCGATCAACCAGTCAAAGGAGGGAGAGATATGTTGAATATCGACCGCGTGGGTTCCCGGCACCTTATTGGCGGGCGTATTGCGTTTCGCGGCCGAATGGCAGGCCGTTGCCTCATTGGGCTGAATTAACCCTCAGTTCGCTGCAATCTTAAAACCAAGTTTTTGGACTGACCCCGCGGGACAGCGGGAGACAGGGGATCTGTAATGACTAACCAGGTCATTGAATATGCCGGGCAGCCGGTTGGCATCGCCGTACCTGAAAACGGCAACCTGAAATTTATTGCGGTGAAGTTCCATGTCATGGAGCTTGATAACCACGTGTATCCGTCGGTGGCTGCGGTGCAGCATGCCATTCGCACGTTGGCCTCGCATGGGCCGCATGCCGGGGCATAGATCAACATTGCTGCAAACAGTAAAAAACCGCCGGTTCCGCCCGGCGGTTTTTTTGTGGCCTGAGGTCCGCCTGTCAGTCCCGACATGGTCGTTCGAAATGGACGCTCTTGTGTTTGCCATAAAGTGGGCGCCTCTTTCGCGTCATTGGCTTGCAACAGGAGGACTTGTGCATGGTGAAGAAAAAGGGAACCAACGCGGCTGACCAGCTGACTGGCTCCAGCTCCACGGATATCCTGATCGGCCTTGGCGGCCAGGATACGATCAGGAGTTTCGGCGCGAGCGACACCATTTCCGGTGGCGATGGCAAGGACAAACTTTTCGGGGGCGACGGAAGCGACATCCTCTATGGGCACAGCAGCGCTGACCTTCATCAGAGCGAAAGCCTCATCCAGTCAACGAAAATTGCCAATATCGGCGATGGTGCGGTCGAAATCACAATCGCGCCGGGCGACAACGGCTTTCTCTATGGACTGGCCAAGGACAGCGGCATCATCTACCGCATAGATAGCGCGACAGGCAACAAGACCAAATTCCTGGATGTGCCGGATGCAGAGATCGGAGAAGGCGGAGAGCGCGGGGTGCTCGGCGTTACCTTCGATCCAGACTATGCCGCGACCGGGCGATTCTTCGTTTACATGACCAATGCCGAGGGTAATATCGAAATTCGCGAATATGCCCGATCCGGGGGTAATGACGGCAAGGCCGATCCGCAGCCGGTCAAGGCGATACTGAATATACCCCATCCCGACCTGGTAAACCACAATGGTGGCTCGATGGCTTTCGGTCCCGATGGATATCTTTATATCGGCACGGGTGATGGCGGCGGCCGTGGCGATCCGTTTGGAAACGCCCAGGACAAGGATGCGCTGCTCGGCAAGATCCTCAGAATCGATATCAATGGCGACGATTTCCTCGGAAATGACACCAGGAATTATGCGATTCCCGAGGACAACGCCTTCGTCGGCAAGGCGGGAGCGGATGAAATCTGGGCGCTCGGGATGCGCAATCCCTGGCGATTCTCCTTCGACACCGCCGGTGAAGGCAAAGGCGACTTCTACATTGGCGATGTCGGCCAGGATCAATGGGAGGAGGTCAACTACGTCAGCGACGGCTCGGACAGCGGGATGAACTTCGGCTGGAACTACCGCGAGGGCCCTGATCCGTTCACAGGCAACCCGCCGAACCCCAACGCCTTTACCGATCCCGTCTTCAGCTACTCCCACAACGGTGGCCACGCCGCGATCAGCGGCGGCGAAGTCTACCATGGCAAAGGCGGGCTCGACGGCGTCTATATCTTTTCCGATTTCGTTTCAGGCGAACTCTACACGCTGCGCATGGTCAACGGCAAGGCCGTGGACGCCACCGCGCGGGCCAGCCAGGTGCGAGGTGATGAACTCAACAATGTCACCGACTACGGCACAGACCAGCACGGCAATCTCTATGCCGTCAGCCTCGACGGGCGAATCATGCTGATCACGCCGGGCAAAGGTGCGGGCGATGGCGCCGATCAACTGCATGGCGGCTCGGGCGATGACAAGATCTATGGCGGCGCTGGCAATGACCGGCTTTTCGGCGATGCCGGCGCCGACCTGCTGGACGGAGGTATCGGCAACGACCGACTTGCCGGCGGCGCCGGAGAGGACCTATTCGTTTTCAGGACGGGGACCGGCCGCGACACGATCGTCGATTTCGACGCCCAGGGAAATGGTCACGATGTCATCGATCTCAGCCGCCTGGCCGGTATTGCCGATTTCGCCGACCTTAAGGCAAATCACATGACGGAGGAGGGCGAAAATGTGGTTATCCAGAGCGGCGGGAACCGCATCACTCTGGCACACGTTTCGATGCAAGAAATCAACAGTCAGAACTTTGATTTTGGCTGAACGGGGCTGATAGGCCGAAAACTATTTACAAAACGTTGAATTCTTGTCATGTGGCACCGCTATGTATTGTGGCCGGATCGAGGCGGTGTGCCATTTTTGCTGCATCTGCATCAATATTTGTGTGTGTCGAACGACCGCTTTCCGATTGTCCAGCCTCGCGGAAGGCTTGACGGTTATAATGTTGTCATGAACCTTGGGCTGTACCCGAGGCACTCGGGGGCTATCGCTCTATGAAAAAAACTCTGCTCTTGATCGCCGTCGGCAGCCTGCTTTCCGCCTGCAATTCCAACTATGTTCCCGGCCCCAACGTCAGGCTTGAGCCAAACTACAAGTATCACAAGCAGAAGCCCAACCTTCGCAGCACGATGGCGCCCGAAACCAAGTGGTGGGCGAATTTTAGCGACCCGACACTCAATAGCCTTGTCGAGGAGGCGCTTGCGTCAAACCTTTCGATCGAGCAGGCCCGTGAACGCATTCGTTCGGCGCGCTTCAGTGCAAGAATCGTCAAGGGCAATTATTTCCCCACTGTAAACGGCGCGCTTGCTGCAACCGCTGCGGAACAGACTGTCTGGAACCGGAATACAGCGCCGGGTCAGAAGCGAAAAGTCGTGACCGACACCTCTAGCAGCTCGGCGACCCTGAGCGCGATCTGGAACCTCGATTTCGGCGCAAGACCGTCTGCCGAGCAGCAGCGCGCCTTGGTCGAGGCGCAGAAGGAAGTGCTCAACGAAACCCGGCTTGATATCATTGCCGGCATGGCCGCGGCCTACGTGACCGCCCAGGGCTTGGGCCGCGAAATCGCCATTGCCCAGAAATCGCTCGCGGTACAGAACAACACAGCAGACATTACCAAGGCAAAGCTCGAAGCAGGTTCCGTCAGTGCCCTCGACTCGACTCGGGCAATTGCTGCGGCCGCACTGACCGCCGCCGACATCCCGGCGCTGCAGCAGGAGCGCGAACAGGCGATCAACCAGATCGCCATCCTGCTCGGCAAGGAGCCGGCCGCGGTCAGCAACGTATTCACCAAGTACAGGCCGATACGCTTTCCGCGGGTGAAGTTCTCTGAAGGCATTCCGGCTGATCTGCTGAGCAACCGGCCCGATGTGCGCGTGGCCGAGTGGCAATTGAAGGCGGCCATGGCGGGAATCGGGGTGGCGGAGGCCGACCAGTATCCGTCGCTGACGTTGTCGGGCACTGTGCGTGCGCAGGCTAATGTCGGCACCAAGGTTGCGAGCTGGGGCTTCGGTCCCTCGATCAACATCCCGATCTTCCAGGGCGGACGAATCAAGGCCAACATCAACTTGTCCAAGTCCGATGCGCGGTTGCAGTATCTCCAGTACAGGCAGACCATTTTGTTCGCCGTGCAGGATGTCGAAGACGCGCTGATCGCGGTCAGGAGCGAGCAGACCCGTCATTCCAGGCTATCAGTCGCTGTGGCCGAGTTGACGAAAGCCGAATCACTTGCCCGCCAGCTCAATGAGTCCGGCACGACGGAATTCAAGGACGTGTTGGATGCGCAGTCAGCGCTCTATTCCGCGCAATTGCAGCTCGCGATCAGCGCATTGCAGGTGCAGATCAATTATGTCGCGCTCTGCCAGTCGCTGGGCGGCGGCTGGTATGGCGATGAGCCGGTCATGAAAGAGGATACGATCAAGCTGGCAAATTGAACGGCGTTATGATCTCGATCGCCGAAAGCGCCGGACCGGCCAATTGCGGTATGGCGTGACGGGCTTTTAGAAAAGTCCGGAAGACCGAGCCTGCATCACTGTTGAGATTGTGATGCAGCACGAAATGCAGCTTTTCCTGCCGCAGAAGATCGAGATTGTCCTGGTCCAGGTCGTGGGCGACGAAACAGGAGATTTCGCGTCCCGCTTCTGCAAACGCATCGATGATCGCCCGATTGCCGCCGCCGATCGAATAGACGGCGTTGATTTCGGGATCGTGGGCGAGGGCGTCGCGTACCTGGTTGCCGGTCGCGAAATCCTTGCCATAACCCTCGCTGATTTCGAGGACACGCAACTGGGGCCAGCGTTCGCGCAGCAGGCGCCGCAGGCCGATTTCGCGCTCTTCCTCACCACGGAACCGGTTGGACGAGAGGGTGACGAGTACCGTCCCGCGAGAAGCTTTCGAGCCGATGAGATAGGCGGCGGTTTCGCCAGCCGCCCGATTGTCGGAGCCGGCATAGGCGATCCGGTGGGAGTTCGGCAAATCCGTCACCAGCGTGATAACCGGTATCTTTGCCTCATGAAGTTCGGCGACCGCCTGAACCACGACGGGTGTATCGGCCGCCTTCAGCACCACGCCATGACTGCCGCGCCGGCGAATCCTTGCGAGCAGCGAAAGCAGGTCCGAATCTCGAATTCGTTCGCTGAAATGAAATCGCGACCGGATGACCGTCGGCAGGAACGACGCCGCTTCGCTTTCGAATGCGGTCCGCACGGCGTTGGAAAAGCGATCCGGCGTTTCCATGATGATATCGAACACAAAGGTCCGGCCGGAAAGGGCTGCGGCATTTTCCTGCTGGCGCAGTTCCTCGATCGCCGCTTCGATTCGGGCCCTGGTCTGCCGCCGGACGCCCTGCCGTCCGTTGATCACCCGATCCACGGTGGCGACACTCATCCCCGCCTGGAAGGCGATATCCTTGATCAGATAATCATGGGCCAATGGCAGAGCCTCGCTGCGAGGTTGATGGATTTTTGATGGATTTCCAGTCTGTGGCTTATCATCAGCCGGTCCTATACTCAAAGCATTGAAACGGTACATCATGGGAGGAAATCATGAAGACCGACAATCCATCGGCAAGCCGCACCAACCGCGTCTGGTACACCGAATCTGCCTGTGATCTCGACGATTTCATCGCCCAGATAAGCCAGGCCACAGATCTGGCCGACTATCCGCATGCGACGGCCATCGACAAGAATATTCTCATCTATGACGCTGCCCTCGTCATCGAAACATGCCGTTCGGACGACGGGCGCAAGGCGGTGCTGGCGGAAATCTGCCACGCATTTTCTTCTGGCCCCGGTGTCGTCGTGTTCAAGAGGGCCTACACAGACCTCTCGGTGATCGATCGCGCGACGGACGTGTTCAGCGAGATCATCGCGGAACAGCACCGCCAGAACACCGGCGGTGGCGACCATTTCGCCAAGCCCGGCGCCAATGACCGCATCTGGAACTCGCTGGAAAAGCATTGCCTCGCCGATCCCGAGAATTTCGCCCACTACTATGGCAACGCCATTGTCGCACTTGTCTCCGAAGCCTGGCTCGGGCCGCATTACCAGATGACCGCGCAGGTCAATCGCGTCAATCCAGGCGGTGCCGCACAGAAGTCGCATCGCGATTATCATCTCGGTTTTCAGTCGGCCGCGGAGATCGAGCGCTTTCCCGCCCATGTGCATCACCTGTCACCGGTGCTGACGCTGCAGGGCGCGGTTGCCCATTGCGACATGCCGCTCGAAAGCGGCCCGACGCTCTTCCTTCCCTATAGCCAGCAATATCCGCTCGGATATCTCGTGGCCGGGCGGCAGGAATTCCAGGACTATTTCAACGAGCATCATGTGCAACTCGCCCTGGAAAAGGGCGATGTGGTATTCTTCAATCCGGCACTGATCCATGCCGCCGGCACCAATCGGTCGAAGGATATCTTGCGCACCGCCAATCTGCTGCAGGTATCGTCGGCTTTCGGCCGGGCGATGGAATCAGTCAATCGCCAGAAGATGAGTTCGGTGCTCTATCCCGCGCTGAAGGCGATGCTGACCGATGGCAGGATCGACAAGGTGGCTGCCGATAACGCGATCGCCTCGACTGCGGAGGGCTATTCCTTCCCGACCAACCTCGACCGCGACCCTCCGATTGGCGGTTTGGCGCCGAAGACGCAAGCGGCATTGTTCAAGGAGGCTTTGGTCGCCGGCTGGAGCGCCGATGAATTTAACAAGGCACTTGCGGATCAGGCCGAAAAGAAGCTGACTTGATTTGATATCGAACCATGAATGGAGGAGAATCACATGTCTGAAAACGCAGCCCGTCTCGACGGCAAGATCGCCGTCGTCACCGGGGGAACCCAGGGCCTCGGTGCCACAGTCGCACGACTATTTGCGGAGCGCGGTGCCGAGGGCATCGTCATCTGCGGCCGCAATCGTGACAAGGGCGAAGCCAAGGCCAGGGAAATCACGTCGGCCACGGGCGTCAAGGTCGTCTATCAACAGGCCGATCTCGAGAAGATCGACAATGTCCGCACCGTCATTGCCCGCGCCGACCAGGAGTTCGGCCGCGTCGATGCGCTGGTCAATGCCGCGGCGCTCACGGATCGCGGCACGATCCTCGACACCAGCCCCGAGCTTTTCGACCGGATGTTCGCCGCCAATGTGCGCGCGCCGTTCTTCCTGATGCAGGAGGCGGTGAAACTCATGCGCCGCGACGGCATCGAAGGCACGATCGTCAACATCGGCTCGATGTCGGCCATGGCCGGCCAACCGTTCATCGCCGCCTATTGCGCGTCTAAGGGCGCGCTGGAAACACTGACCAAGAACACCGCCTATGCGCTGCTGCGCAACCGCATCCGCGTCAACGGCCTGAACATAGGCTGGATGGCGTCGGAAGGCGAAGACCGCATCCAGCGGGAATACCACAATGCCGCCCCCGACTGGCTCGAAAAGGCCGCCGCCAGCCAGCCCTTCGGCCGGCTCGTCGATCCCAGTGAGGTGGCGCGTGCCTGTGTCTATCTCTCGTCATTGGAATCGGGCTTGATGACCGGTTCGGTGATCTGCCTAGACCAGTCGATCTGGGGCGCCTATGACGGTTCCCCGCATCCCGTGGCGCCGATGTAATGCACGACAGACCCGCCCCACAAGGGGTGGAGACTTTTGGGAATATTACCGATCGCGGACGCCGCGCGCAGTCTCGACAATCCGCAGAAACTCCCTGGCGGCCAGCGGCAGTGACGAGCCGCGCCGCCAGACAAGGCCGACCTGAACGACGGGCAGGGCGCCTGAAACATCGCGGCTTTCGATCCGGTCACCTTCCAGTGACCATGGGCGATAGACGAGATCGGGCAGTAGCGCCACGCCGGCGCCGGTCGCCACGAGACTGCGCACGGCCTCCACCGAACGAGTGCGGAAGGCGACATGCGGCTTGGCGCCGAGTGCGGTCATCAGCTTGCCGGTATTTTCCTCGATCTCGTCCACCGTCAGCATGATCAGCGGCTCCTGGGCGATATCCCTGACCGAGATGATGTCGGCGCTACCCAGCCTGTGGCCCATCGGCAGCCAGAGGCGATAGGGCGAGGTCTCGATGATCTCGGCCTGCAGCGCCATGCGGTCGCGCAGGTTGGAAATGGTCATCACGGCGATATCGAGTTCGCCGCCGATCAGCAAATGTTCGAGATAGCTGCCATTGTCCTCGATTGCCGAGACATCGACGGCCGGGTAGGCGCGGCGATAGCGCCGAAGCAGATCGGAGAGCACATAACCCGCCACCAGCGAGGTGACGCCCAGATTGAGCGAGCCGGACATCTCATCCTTCTTGTCGGCGAAGGTGCGCCGCGCATCCGAGACCGAGGCGAGGATGTTTGTGGCGTGCCGGAGGAACTGATGGCCGTTATGGGTGATGGTCAGTCCGCGCGAATGCCGGTCGAACAGGTTGACGCCGAGATCGCTTTCGAGCTCCTTCACCGCCTCGGTGATGGAGGATTGCGAAATGCTCAGCGCCTGCGCGGCACCGCTGACGGTGCCCTGTTCGGCGACGGCGATGAAATACTGGAGCTGTCGGAACGTGAAGGCCATGCCGGATTGATGGCATGTGCGAGGCGGGATTGGCAAGGCGCTACGTGATTACAGAAACTTGCTTTGCAACCACTCTTTGGTCTCGATCAAGTCCTGGTCATCCATTCCATGATCGCAGTCCTGTAGCCTGTGTGTTACATCTGCGCCGCCGCTGATGAATCGGGCAGCAACAATCTCGTGGTCGCGCGGATCGCGGCGGCTGTCGTGACGGGCCGCGAGGATCAGCAGCGGATAGCCCTTGGTCATAACAGGTATGATGTCACGAAATGGTGACAAGGGCCGCAGGAGGACCGCTCCGGAGGTTAGAGCGTGCTGCCGTGCAATCAGCGATGCCGTAATGATGGCGCCGTTGGAATAGCCGGCAAGCACGGGTGGTCTCCTGAAGGCATGGCGCTCCGACAATGCTCCGAGAAACCGCGCGAGGTTGATCGTTTGAATCGAGAGGTCGTCATAATCGAGACTTCTATCTGGATTGCGACGAAAGAATGCAAATCCGTCTTCCCAAGCGATTGGACCCCGGACGTTGTAGATGGCTGCGCCCGGCGCGACGACGTCGCCGAAGTCCGCCCAGTCTTCTTCTGTCGCGCCGCTTCCATGCAACAGCACGAGAGGTGGTCGAGATAAGTCTCCGGCGACCTCTCTATAGTGATAGTCGGCAAGGCGTCGCATTTGCCACCTCAGCATTTCCACTGGCGGCAGATGCCATGGATGAGGGAGATTGGCAAGCGCCGGATCGGCAATATCCCGGTCCGGCCTTTCGACCTATCTTTCCCTAAAAGTAGTGGTCGCGCAGCGACCCGTCATATTCGCCGCCGGAGAGGCAGCAATTCTTGAAACCGCCTCCGTGAACCGCAGGGGCAGGGATCGTTGCGTCCGAGTTTTTCGATCAGTTCCACACCGCCGTGAACCGTCTGGTTCCCGGTTTTTACCCGTGTTTCGGAGGGGAAGGATTGCCGTCTCTTGGACGTGACCTCAAAAGCTCACGTCGTGGAGGTGTTTGCGCTTGTTGGACATTGTCGCCTCCTTAGGTTGGATTGCTTGACCTTGACGGGTTGCCCATGCTGGATATTCGCGCGATTGACAAATCAAATTCCGACATTCGGCCGGTCGATGATCTCGCGCAACGCGAAACTCGAGTTGATCTTCACCACATGCGGCAACGCCGACAGCCAGTCGCGGTGGATGCGCTCGTAGTCTTCTAGATCCTTGCAGGCGACGCGCAGGATGTAGTCATATTCGCCCGACATCAGGTAGCAGACGAGGATGTTGGGCACCCGCTTCACCGCCGCCTCGAATTCCGAAAGCGTCTTGGCGAACTGGCCTGACAGCGAAATATGCACGATCACCATCATCTTGTAATCGAGCGCCTTGTGCGACACCTGGGCGTAATAGCCGCTGATCACTCCGGCTTTCTCCAGGATATCGAGCCGCCGCGAGCAGGAAGACGGCGAGAGGCCGATCTTCTCGGCGAGGTCGGCGTTGGAGATTCTGCCATTCTGCTGCAATATCCGCAGAATGGAGATATCTATATTATCAAGCTTCTCCATTCGCGGAACCTTCGAAAAATGTGTCTGTTGACGAAATAATATTCGAAAAGCT
This sequence comes from Rhizobium sp., assembly GCA_028290545.1. Taxonomy (GTDB): domain Bacteria; phylum Pseudomonadota; class Alphaproteobacteria; order Rhizobiales; family Rhizobiaceae; genus Rhizobium_E. The sequence goes on from JAQGJP010000078.1 coordinate 23,528, forward strand.
TGTGATCTGCAAACCCACTTTGCAAGGACATTTCATCCGTTTTGGGGTCTAATCCCGCGCATCAATCGATCAGATCCAACAGATCATAACAGGGGAATACCATGCGCGTCGGCTGCCCGAAGGAAATCAAAAATCATGAATACCGCGTCGGCCTGACGCCGGCCTCCGTCCGCGAATATGTCGCGCATGGCCACCAGGTCCTCGTCGAGACCAATGCCGGCTCCGGCATCGGCGCAACAGATGCCGATTATGTCGCCGCTGGCGCGACGATCGCCGCGACTGCCGCCGAGGTCTTCCAGAACTCCGACATGATCGTCAAGGTCAAGGAACCGCAGCCGTCCGAATGGGTGCAGCTGCGCGAAGGCCAGATCCTTTACACCTATCTGCACCTGGCTCCAGATCCGGAACAGACCAAGGGCCTGCTGGCCTCCGGCGTCACCGCGGTTGCCTATGAAACCGTCACCGACGATCGCGGCGGGCTGCCGCTGCTCGCACCGATGTCGGAAGTCGCAGGTCGCCTGTCGATCCAGGCCGGCGCCTATTCGCTGCAGAAGGCCAATGGCGGCCGCGGCATTCTGCTCGGCGGCGTGCCGGGCGTATTGCCGGGCAAGGTCGTGGTCATCGGCGGCGGCGTCGTCGGCCTGCATGCCGCCCGCATGGCTGTCGGCCTCGGCGCCGACGTGACGATCCTCGACCGTTCGCTGCCGCGCCTGCGCCAGCTCGACGATATCTTCAACGGACACGTCCACACCCGCTTCTCCTCCATCGATGCGCTTGAGACAGAAGTTTTCTCAGCCGATCTGGTCATCGGCGCCGTGCTGATTCCGGGTGCTGCGGCTCCGAAACTGGTGACCCGCAAAATGCTCGGCGGCATGAAGAAGGGTGCCGTCATCGTCGACGTCGCCATCGACCAGGGCGGCTGTTTCGAGACCTCGCATGCCACTACCCATTCCGATCCGACCTATGAAGTTGATGGCATCATCCATTATTGCGTTGCCAACATGCCGGGCGCCGTGCCGGTGACATCGGCGCATGCGCTCAACAACGCGACGATTTTTCACGGCCTGGCGCTCGCCGACAAGGGCATCAAGGCGATCCTCGCCGACCGCCATCTGCGCAACGGCCTGAACGTCCACAAGGGCAAGATCACCAATGCGCCTGTCGCCGAGGCGCTTGGCCTTGAAATGCACGCGCCGGAAGCCGCACTGGCCGCCTGATCGCAGAATTATCCGTCAAAACGCCGGCCCGATCCTCTTCGGGCCAGCTTTTTTATTTGGAAATGTGCCCGATCGACAATTTATTGTTGCCTAATATTTAAAACTCCCCAGAATGGTAAAGCATCAGTTAACGTCCTCATCCGGGGGGTAAGACAATGACTATTCATGGAGATGTGAAGTTTACACTGGACGGCAAGACGAAATTCAAAGTCGGTGACGAGACTTTTCAATGGAACAATCGTCGGATCGACTTGGTCAACATCTGGTCTGACGACAACGAGACATATACCAATATGGTTACGCTGAAAGGCGCCGACTGGGGAATATCGACTCTTCGGTTCGTGGGCGATGCTCACATGAAGACCGTCATTAAGGATGGAGACACGCAGGACGGCCGCCATATCGAATATATCTTGGCCGGAAACGCAGGCAGTACGGTCAAGCTGAAATCCACGGAAGTGGGGTTGCTTGCGGGCAGCAATGCGGTTGACAAGGTGACCACGGGGTCAGGGCGGGTCGACACGATCTACCTTTATGACGGCAACGACGTGGTGAAGGTCGGTTCGGGATCGGTTGGCTCGATCTACACGTCAAACGGAAACGACAAGGTAACGATGGGAGACGGCGGCGTCGACCAGATCGTCCTCGGCGATGGCAACAACACCTTTACCGGCGGAGGCGCATGGGTCGGCTCGCTGCTGAGCTTCAAGGGCAATGACACCATGAAGATGGCCGGCACCAGCGCCGATCAGATTTCGATGGGCGATGGCAAGAACACGTTCGTCGGTGGAAGCGAATGGGTCGGTGCGCTACGCGGCGGCAACGGTATTGACACGGTGACCGTCAAGGACGGCAGCGTCGAGACGATCAATGTCGGGCACGGTGAAAATACCATCAACATTACAGGCAGCGGCTGGGTGGCGAGCGTCGTCGCCTATGACGACAAGGACGTCTTGAACATCACCGGCACCGGCCAGGTCGGCAGCATCAATCTCGGCAGCGGCGACAACATCATCCAGACGGGTTCCAACTGGGTCGGCTCCATCATCACCTATGAGGACAACGATACGGTGACGATCGGTGCCGGCGGCGCCGAACTGGTGACCATGGGCCATGGCAACAACACACTGGTGGCAACAGGTTGGGTCGGCGCTGTGCAGGCCTATTCCGGCAACGACACGGTGACGCTTGGCGTCGGCGGCGCCGGCCATGTGGCGCTCTATGGCGGGGACGATACGGTGCATGTCTCCGAAACCACCGATGATGGCACCGTCATGCTTGATGGCGGCGCCGGTACCGATACGGTCGATTTCGGCAGTTTCGGCATCGCCGTCCAGATCTCGCTGAGCGACCCGATCGAATATGTTGCCGGACCGGCGATCTTCGTCGTTACCGGCTTCGAGAATCTCACCACCGGCAGCGGAGCCGACGAGCTGATCGGCAACAGCGTCGCCAATATCCTCAATGGCGGCCAAGGAAATGACAGCCTGACCGGAAACGGCGGTGCGGACACTTTCGTATTCGCAAGCGGTGACGGCGACGACACCGTTGAGGATTTTGATGCCGCCGAAAACGACGTCATCGACCTTTCGGCCGTAACCCAGATCACGGACTTTTCCGATCTCAGTGCCAACCATATGGATCAGGTGGGTTCGGATGTGGTGATCGACAATGAAGCGGGCGACACGATCACGCTGAAAGACGTCGCCATCGCCGACCTCACGGCCGGACGGTTTTTGTTCTGACGAAATCGCTGCGAGGGAGACGCCGCTGGCGCCTCCCTCGATGCTCGATCAAGCCCGGTCGATGCGGCATTGATAACAGTTGTTGCGTGCTGAGCGCACATGCACATAGGCGATATCGCCGCGCACCAGCAGCCCTTGCGCATATTTCAGGACATCCTCCTTGAGGATGGCGCCGGTGCCGTAGACGATGCGATCATTCTCGCCATAGCCACGAAGGATGTAGTCCTTGCTGGTCTGAAGGACGATCGGCTGGATCTCGTCGGCCTGATAGCGCCGGCAGGGCTTTGCATGCAGGAAAATCGGTCCGGTTTCCGCATAGGGCTGCAGTTTCGGGAATGGTCGGTAGGCGAAAACCAGCAATTCATCACCCTCGTTGATATTGGCCAGGCAATGCCGGCAGGGATGGCCGGCGCCGGTCGAAATCATGCTTTCAGGCGCAATACCATAGGCATCTTTGCCGCCGGCCCATATAGCTTCGGCATCTTCCGTCGGCATGGCGTGGAACAGGATGTCGGTCATGGCAAATCTCCTTGGTTGGATTTGCCCGTTATCTCAAGGCGAGAGGGCCGCTGCCACCCGAAAACCCCGCGTCTATTTGTAGACGCTGGGGCTGCTCCAATCGGTATAGGTGACGGCAAACAGCCGGGACGCGTGGATGACGATCTCGTCTCCGCGTTTGGCAGTCTGGCCCGCATCGTTCGTGCTCCGCCTGAACATGCCGATATGCGGCTTGCCATCGGCGGGCGAAATATAGGTGAATGCTATGAAATTATCCTTCACCAGCCGGTAGCTGGAAGACAGCCTCTGCTGCCGCATCTGCCGCGCCAGTCCCTCGCAATCCGGTGTCGGGTTGGTGACCTGACGACTGGTTCGACGGCCGGCGTTATATTTGATGAAGCAAAACTGACCGACGCGATCCAGCCTGACCTCCTGCCGGGCATAGAAGGCAATATCGACCATCAGCCATAAAATCAGGCCGAACAAGCCCAGCAATGCGGCAAAGCTGAACCTGATACAAAGAACTCTGAATGACGGCCGAGGTGACAGAACCGGGAAATCGTCGGCATATGTTGGGAACTTGCCAAAACCGAACGCATCTTTCATTGCAGTCGCCCCCGACCGGGTTCAACACCCGGCCGAGCACGACCTTCAGGCAAACTCGAGCGATCGGATGTCACGCCGTAGACAATAGCCTTGAGACATTGGCATTTGGCTAACCGACGAAGTTAACGGTTGCAAAACAAGAACATGCAATTCTTAGGATTGGCCAGCATATATCTTCAGGATTTCGTCATCGCTCAACGGCCGCACCAGTGCATCCGATGTCGATACCGGATTGAAGCCGTACATCTGGTAGAGCTGCAACGCGCGAGGGTGGTCAAGATTGTTGGTGGTCACACAGACCCGTTGCGGTTCCAGTCCCCAGGCGGTGTAAAGCGCCTGCAGCAGCAACCACTTGCCGACCCCCATGCCCTGCGCATGCTCGATCAGCCCGAAGTGACTGAGTTCGACCAGTTCCTCGGATTCGTGGAACAGTTCGTAAAAGCCCGCCGGCGCGCCGTTGACATAGAGGACCGTAACATTGGTGCGGCGGTCGCGCAGGATCGGCAGCAGTTTGTCGTCCGGCATGCGCAACCGCTCGACCCAATTCCAGCGGCGGCCGACCTGAGCATAGAGAAACCGGTAATAAGCCAGCGGAATCTCCGGGACGCGCATCAGCGCGGTCTGCAGATTGACAGGCAGAGGCAGGCTCTGACGCGGCGCGGTGGTCATTTCGAGCCGGGTGATGTGTGCCTTCAGGGCTTTCGGCTTTTTGGACGGTGCTGGAATGCGCATCAGCTTTTGCCCGTCACGGCGGGCGTATCGTCCCGGCCGCCCCATTCCGACCATGAGCCGTCATAGAGCGTATTGTCGCTATGGCCAAGCGAGGTCAGCGCCAGCGTGATGATCGCCGCCGTGATCCCCGATCCGCAACTCGTGACGACGGGCCTGGAGAGGTCGATGCCGGCATCCTCGATCGTCCTGCGCAGGTCGGAAAGCGATTTGAAATGACCGTTTTCCGAAAACACGCCCGACGGAAGGCTTTTCGCACCGGGCATGTGACCGGAGCGCAGGCCGGCGCGCGGTTCGGGATCTGTGCCGGCAAATCGGCCTGCGCTGCGCGCATCGGCGATCTGGCGCGTGCCGCGCGCGACAATATCCTTCATCGCTTCGAGCGTGGTGACCCGTGACGGATCGAAATGAGCGCGGAACGTAGCGGGCTTCGGCTCCGGCAAATCGGCGGTCAGCGGCCGGCCTTCCTTCTTCCACCCGTCGAGCCCGCCATCCATGACATAGACATTCTTCGCGCCCATGGTGCGGAAGAGCCACCAGACGCGTGGCGCGGTGAATATGCCCGGACCATCGTGGACGACGATCGTATCTGTCTCAGCAATGCCGATCTTGCCGACTTCGGTGGCGAAATATTCGGGCGAGGGGATGGCGTGGGGCAGCCCGGTTGAATGATCCGATATCACGTCCTGGTCGAAGAACACCGCGCCGGGAATATGGCCGGCGGCATATTCCTCGGCACCATTGCGGTTCTGCGCCGGCAGGTACCAGGCGGCATCGAGAACCCGAAATTCAGGCGCCCCGAGATTGTTCTCAACCCAGTCGGCGGATACCACGAAAGCGCTTCTGTCATCGGCCATGTTTTGCTTCCTTCCGGACATCTCCCTGGGATCTCCAGGCGGCCCGCGATCTGAATAGCTTACGAACAAATATGTTGACGCAAGGTAAGCTCAGACATCCTGTTTGCCAAATTTTATCCGGAACCGCCTGTTTTCCTTGCCCTTCTTTTCGATCTTGGCAATATGGATATCGCCGACCTCCTGGGTTTCAGACACATGCGTGCCGCCGCAGGGCTGGCTATCGATCAGGGCATTTTCGCCGATGCAGACAAGGCTGACACGGCCGAGACCCTTTGGCGGCCGGACATTCTTCGATTTGACGATGCCCGGATTGGCTTCCAGTTCGGCATCGGTAATCCATTGCAGGTAGACCGGATGGTTGACGGTGACGATTTCCATCATTCTGGCTGTCACTTCGTCCTTGTCGATCGTCTCGGTCATATCGAAATCGACGCGGCTTTCATCCTCGCCGACCGCCGCACCGGTGATCGGGAACTGACAGACAACCGAGAGGATATGGCATGCGGTGTGCATGCGCATCAGTTTGTAGCGGCGCGGCCAGTCGACATGCAGCGTCAGCTTTTCGCCGATCTGGGGAACGGGCTGGCCCTGCAACGGCACATGCAGAATAATGCTCTTGTCCTCGCCGTTGACTGTCAATCCCAGTTCGATCTTCGAGCCGTCGGCGCGTTCCAGGAATCCGGTATCGCCCGGCTGGCCGCCGGAGGTTGCGTAAAAGCAGGTCTGGTCCAGCTCGATCGCGCCGGAATCGCGCACGGCTGTGACTATTCCTTCCGCTGTCGCCAGATAGAAATCGTCGCGGAACAGGGGTGATGTCGGCATGAAGGGCACTCGTTGTCAGGCGGTTTCGTAGGGCGGATTGATTGTCGATTGTCTGGCCATCCACTTGGGAATGGGCAGGCCCTTGGCGGCAAGGAATTCCGGGTTGAAGAGCTTGGACTGATAGCGATTGCCGTAGTCGCAAAGGATGGTCACGATTGTATGGCCGGGACCAAGGTCTTTTGCAAGACGGATCGCGCCGGCGACGTTGATGCCGGAAGAGCCGCCGAGGCAAAGGCCTTCATTCTCCACCAGATCGAAAATGATCGGCAGGGCTTCGGCATCGGTAATCTGGTATTGATAGTCCGGCGTAAAGCCTTCGAGATTGGCGGTGATACGGCCCTGGCCGATGCCTTCGGTGATCGACCCGCCCGCGGATTTCAACTCCCCATGGGCATAGAATTCATAAAGCGCCGCTCCTTCGGGATCGGCGATGCCGATCTTGATTTCCGGATTGAAGCTTTTCAGGCCGTCGGCGACACCGGCCAGCGTGCCGCCTGAACCGACCGCGCAGATGAAGCCATCGACCTTGCCTGAAGTGTCCGCCCAGATTTCCGGTGCCGTCGTCTCGATATGGGCCTGGCGATTGGCGACATTGTCGAACTGGTTGGCCCAGATCGCGCCGTTTGGTTCGGTCCTGGCAAGTTCGGCGGCGAGGCGCCCGGAGAGTTTCACATAGTTGTTTGGGTTCTTGTAGGGGACAGCCGGAACCTCGACGAGTTCGGCGCCGAGCAGCTTCAGCGCATCCTTCTTTTCCTGGCTCTGGGTCTCGGGAATGACGATCACGGTACGGTAGCCGAGCGTCTGGGCGACCATCGCGAGCCCTATCCCGGTATTGCCGGCAGTGCCTTCGACGATCACGCCGCCGGGCTTCAGCAAGCCTTTTCGCTCGGCGTCGCGGATGATGTAGAGCGCCGCGCGGTCCTTGACAGATTGGCCGGGATTGAGGAACTCGGCCTTGCCGAGGATGGTGCAGCCGGTTGCCTCGGAGGCATTCTTCAGCCGGATGAGCGGCGTGTTGCCGATGGCTTCAAGAACATTTGCGTGCGCTGACATGGATTCTCGCCTGTTATTTGTCTCAAGGTAAGCCCGGTCTTTTTCACCGGCAAGACGATTGTGGCAAGAAAATTCGTTGCGTGCGTACGCCCTGGTGAAGAATACGGTTTCGCCCAGGCAATTTGAGAGCGAATCAAGTCTTTTCTTGAGCGTCGGCCGGTCCAGTTCATTTCCGGAGTTGCCGAGAGGCAAAGAGATCGGGGGATCTACCGCGGCAATCGAAGAAAGCGCGAGGTAAGCTCACCGTCGTAAGCCGTATATTGGAACAAGCGGGATTTTATAATTCCCAAAATGCTCTATTCAAAACGTCTTGGAGGCAGAACGAGTCTTCATCTCTCTGGGGAATGGCATGAAATCCACACATAGTCTTCGCGCTAAACTGCGCTACGGGTTTGACCGCACAATGTCGGCTGGCACCGGCGCGCTCATCGGTTGGCTGGGCATAATATCACTTGTCATTATCGTCGCCTTCGGCGCATTCATCGCCATCAGCGGTTTGGCGCAGGAGGACGGCCAGTCCCTGGGGTTTGCCGAAGCGACCTGGGAAGCACTGATGCGTACGCTCGATGCCGGCACGATGGGTGGAGATACCGGCTGGGTTTTCCGCATCGTCATGCTGCTGGTGACGCTGGCCGGCATCTTCGTCGTCTCGACGCTGATCGGTGTCCTGAGTTCCGGCATAGAGAGCAAGCTCGATGAACTGCGCAAAGGCCGCTCGCTCGTGCTGGAGAAGGACCACACGATCATCCTCAATTGGTCGCCGTCGATCTTTGACGTGATATCCGAACTGGTAATCGCCAATGAGAGCCGCGTGCGGCCGCGCATTGTCGTCATGGCCAATCGTGACAAGGTGGAGATCGAGGACGAGATCGCCGCCAAGATCAACGATCTCAAGAATACCAAAATCATCTGCCGCAGTGGCGATCCAGCCGACCTCTATGATCTGGCGATCGTTAACCCCAATGAGTCGCGCTCGATCATTGTCCTGTCGCCGGAGGGCGACGATCCCGATTCCAGCGTCGTTAAAACCATACTCGCGCTCACCCAGGCGCCAAGCCGGCGCGAAGCGAAATACCGGATTGCCGCCGAAATTCGCGACACGCACAATGCTGAGTTGGCCCGTATCGTCGGCGGTGATGAAGTGCAACTGATTCTGGCCGATGACCTGATTTCGCGGATCGTCGTCCATTCGAGCCGCCAGCCGGGGTTGAGTGCGGTCTATACCGAACTTCTGGATTTCGATGGTTCCGAAATCTATACGATCGAGGAAGCGTCGCTGGTCGGCAAATCGTTTGCGGCGACGACGATGTTCTATGACACGTCGACCGTGATCGGCATTGTCAATGCCGGGGGCAAGGTGGAGCTCAATGTGGCCAATGACCGTCGCATCGTTGCCGGCGAGCGGCTGGTGATGATTGCCGAGGACGACGACGCCATCAAGGTCAAGGCGTTCAGCGGCAAATTCGATCGGTCGGCTATCCGCGCCGCCGAGCCGAAGCCCATCCGGCCGGAGCGCACGCTGTTGCTCGGCTGGAATCGCCGTGCGTCGATGGTGGCGGCCGAACTCTCGCGCTTTGTCGCACCTGGCTCGCTGCTGACGATTGTCGCCGACACTGCAGATTTCATGAAGGAGGCGGGCGATATCAAGCTTGCCAATGGCAATCTGCAACTGGAGATCCGCGAGGGCGATTCCTCCTCCCGTGCGCTGCTGCGCGAGATCAACCCGCTCGATTACGACCATATCCTCGTGCTCGGCTATAACGAGAACATGGCGCCGCAGCCTGCCGATACCCGCACGCTGGTGACGCTGTTGCACCTTCGCCAGATTGCCGACGAGGCCAAACGGCATTCGAGCGTGGTCAGCGAAATGATTGACGTGCGAAACCGTGAACTTGCCGAGGTCAGCCGCGCCGACGATTTCGTTGTCAGCAACAAACTGGTCAGCCTGATGCTCGCACAGGCCTCCGAAAACGAATTCATGGAGCAGATCTTCGCCAGCCTGCTCGACGAGGACGGGGCCGAACTCTATCTCAAGCCTGCGAGTGATTACGTCGCGGCGGACACCGAGGTGGATTTCTACACCGTGGCACTGGCGGCCCTCGAACGCAACGAAGTCGCCATAGGCTATCGCAAACGCGATGCGAGCGACGACGGGCGCCGGCTGGGTGGCGTCAAGATCAACCCGGTCAAGTCCGACAAGGTCAAGTTCAGCGGTAACGATTGCATCGTCGTCCTGGCCACAAGCTGATCTTCGAGGGGCCGGTCCAAGCATGATCGGCCCCGATCACAAATTGTGGAAAGTCGGCCAAATAGGCCTTGCGCTTTTCCAGCAACCAGACTATTTCAGCGCCACCCCAGCGGTGCAGGGGCGATTAGCTCAGTTGGTAGAGCGCTTCGTTTACACCGAAGATGTCGGCGGTTCGAGTCCGTCATCGCCCACCATTTTTTCTTGAACAATTCGAATGACTTAGGCAATGATGACCGGTGGTTATTTTGCTTGAAATCAACTGTGGTCACACTCTAGGCACAGTGGGTTTTCGTAATGGCTTCGGTACGCAAAAAAAATGATAAGTGGCAAGTCCAAGTTCGCCGGAAGGGGTTCCCGGCGGTATCACAAACTTTTCTGAAGAAATCCGACGCTTCCGAATGGGCGCGGATGATGGAAAGCAAGCTGGACCGGCGTGATTTGCCTTCGGACCCAAAGCTATTAAAGTCCACGAAGTTGTCCGAACTGATAGAGCGGTACCGCGATGAAATTGTCGTGGCAAAGAAATGCGCTTCTGTTGAAACGATCATTTTAAATGCGTTTCTCCGGCATAAAATTTGTCAAAAATTTCTTTCCGATATCACCCTTATTGATTGGATCAAATATCGAGACGAACGTGTGTTGACCATCACCGGCAAATCGCTGAAGCGCGAGTTGTCGCCTGTCGTGCATATGTTTCGCGTGGCCAACAAAGAGTGGGGATATGATATCCGAGAAAACCCACTTTCAAGGTTGTCGATTAAGTCCGATGACAGGCGACGGGAGCGGCGACTTTCCCCGGTCGAAGAACTGAAATTGACCCAAGCGGCTAAAAGAACGCTTCGGGATTACCTTTCACCGGTCATACTCTTGGCATTGGAAACAGGAATGAGGAGAGGGGAGTTGCTAAGCATCCGAACGGACCACGTCGATTTTCGTCGCCGCCTCTTGTCTGTTCCAGAAACGAAAAATGGCGAGTCCCGTACAATTCCGTTGACCGAAAAAGCGCTGGAAATTTTGCGAGAAAGATTTGCTATCGCGACCGATGACGGACGGCTGTTTTCGGTTTCGGCCACGGCATTACAGCTTTCGTGGCAGCGCACTTGTCGGCGGGCGAATATCGAAAATCTTCATTTCCACGACCTTCGCCACGAAGCGATAAGTCGGTTTTTCGAAATGGGTTTGACGACGCCAGAAGTCGCGTTGATCAGCGGCCACAAAGACATTCGAATGTTGTTTCGATATGCTCACGGAACGCAGAAGGCCATCCTCGAAAAGTTTCAGCGGTCTTCGACAATACCATGACGAAAATTCTCTATTGTTTTTTCCGACCGGCTTTCAGGGCTTTCGGCTCTTCCTCGCCCGGCAATGGTATCCGAAATAAATCGGCCATCGTCACATCGAGCGCCTTTGCCAGCGCGTCCATGATGTTGATTGAAAGATTTTCCAAGCCGCGCTCAATCCTTCCCGCGTAGGCCGGATCAATCCCAACATCAAAAGCAAGCTGTTGCTGTGAAATCCCGCGTTCGACTCGTGCCTTGAGTAAATTCCAGCCAAAAACCTTTTTCGCTTCCATCTTATAGGATGATCCGCTATCGGCCTTGACAATACAGTGACCGGGAGTATTGCATTATTCATTATCGTACACAACTTCGGATTCTCTTTGGGGAAACA
>JAQGJP010000099.1 GCA_028290545.1 Rhizobium sp.
GAAGTCGCCGGCGACGGTCACGCCGAATTGCTCGACGACGGCTCTATCGAGATCACATTTGCCTTTCACAATGGCGATGAAGCCGTCCTCAAGGCGAAACGACAGACTTCTTCAACAGCCTGCTAGATGAGTACTTGATAAAAACATACTTGCTGCAAAACCTTGCGTCAAAAATGCACAATCGCGCATCCGGCTACAAGAGATTAAATACACATTTCCGGACTATGCGGGACAATGAAATGGTGGGCCCGGAGGGACTCGAACCCCCAACCAAGCGGTTATGAGCCGCCGGCTCTAACCATTGAGCTACAGGCCCGCTCCGCCGCAATCGCGGCAATGCAATGGTTATGCGTGTTGCGCGAAGGCTCTAGCGGAAAATAGTTCGCCCGGCAAGCGCCCGCCGCAAAAGCTGCACAATCACTTGCAACAGAGAAGGGCACTTGCAACAGAGAAGGGCACTTGCAACAGAGAGGGGCACTTGCAACAAAGAGCCGCGCTTGCAACAGATGTCGCGCTTGCGACGCGGAGCCGCAACCTACCGCTAACAGCCGAATCGAACCCTGGAGGCACTATGACTTTTCGCCCATCCCGCCTGATGCTCGTCGTTCTGGCCGCAAGCCTGGCCGCACCGCTCACCTCCTTCGCCGCCGGCGCGGAGACACGGGAAGCGGCGATTATCGTATCCGGCGACGCCGATGCCAGCGTTCCGCCTGATCTCGCCATCGTCACGCTCGGCGTCACCAGGATGGAGAAGACCGCGCGCGAGGCGCTCGACGGCAATAACAAGGCAATGAGCGGGGTGCTGAAGGCAATGAAGGACCAGGGCATCGCCGATCGGGACCTGCAAACCAGCGGCTTCGGTATCCAGCCGCAATATCTCTACCCCGATAATGCCGATGGCACGCAGAAGCCGCCGGTGCTCACGGGCTACGAGGTCAGCAACCTGCTGACGATCCGCGTGCGCGATCTTGGCAAGCTGGGTGCGATACTTGACCAGGCGGTGACGCTCGGCATCAATCAGGGTGGCGATATCCGCTTTACCAATGACAATCCGGAAAAGACGATCGAGACGGCACGGACATCGGCGATGAAGAACGCCATTGCCAAGGCCAGGACGCTTGCCGCCGCCGCCGGCGTCAAGCTCGGGCGCATCATCGAGATTACCGAGAATACCAGTCGCCCTGAACCACGACCGCTGATGCGGATGTCAATGGCCAAGGAGGCCTCGGATGCAGTGCCGGTGGCCGCGGGTGAAAACAGCTATTCCGTAAACGTCAACGTCACTTTTGCGATCGAGCAATAAGGCACAAGGCCGGCCAGCGGCGAAGCGCTCGGCCAGCAGGAAAATGCCTGTGAAAGAAATATCCCAAATTGATGAACCCTCCATGGCTGGTTGGCCATGGAGGGCAGGTCGATCCGTCAAGACAGGGGTGGGGGGAGACGTAACGGATCGACGATCTGTCGACTGCGATCGATCAGACGCGCGGGCAGCCGCGAACATTGGCGAAGCTCATCTTTGCCCAGGCGCCACGGACCTTGCCCGAGACAACCACGCGGTTCGGGCCGACCTTGCTGATCGCCACTTTGTTGAGGCCATTGCGCATCGCCTTGTCGAGCGCCAGGCCCGGTGCGCAGCGGCCATACGCCGGCTTGACGATGACGACGGGCGAAGGAGGGACGACGACGACACGCGGACGGACATAGGCAGGCTTGACGACAATGACCGGCTTGCGGACGATGACGCGCGGCGTGTTGACGCGGACATCGACATCGATGCCGCCGGCACTGGCCTGCGAGGCGGCGCCGAGCGCACCGAACGAAACGAGGGCTGCGACTGCGGCTTTGGTGATGAAGTTGTTCATTCATGCTCTCCTGAATTCAATCTTTGGCTTGCCGGGCGCTGGTTTTTCTGGCCCCGTCCCGAAGCGTTGAGATGACATTAGGAGAGTGAGCCTGAACGGATTTGGAACCGGGCGTTCAGAATGCATTCATGATGGTAAACTTCATCTATATGATTGAAGTTAAATCGAAAAACTCCCAATGAGTAAAGGCGCACCTGTTCTTGAACCGGCTAATCGGCGGCATCGTTGTCTGCCGGCAGGTTGTGGGTTCCCCATTCCGCTTTCGGAATAGGCTTGCCAACCAGGAAGGCGAAGGAGACGACCCTGTCAATGCCAGGCGAAACATCGCATTTGAACCTGATGTTGTACCAAGTCCTGCGGCTGCGGAAAGCCGCACCTTCCGCTTCCATTCCAGCCGCCGCAATTCTGGTATCCCTCATCGCATAGGCAACGACAAAATCCGGCTGGTAATCCGTCTTCCAACGCTGCACCTGCTCCATGGCCTCAATGTTGCAAAGCTGGATGATGCGTTCATCAGTCGCAAGCCCGCGCAAAGCCTCGCTCGCGCGCATATTGTTCGGCTCGTCAAGCACCTTGGCGGAATAGAGTTCAGTGGCCGTGACCGGATCATCCGGTGCTGGTCGCGTCTCCCGCGGCGCGGTCATTCGGGCGGCTTCGATGATCTTTTCTGCCGTCAGTTGCGACTTTATCTTTGACCGGGAAAAGACAGGAGGGGCCTTCTCCTCCATGTTGATCTGTGGTTCGGGTTTCGGCCGTTCGACGATTTCGACGATTTCGACGTTGATGCCGGGGTCCGGCTGCGGTTTCGGCGATGCAGGCGGCTTCACAAGGATGAATGCCAGGAGGATTAAGGCATGCAGCATCAGGGAGGCTAACAGGCGCAAGCGCATTCGTGCTATGCCATCCCACGCGGTGCATGGTCGTGACGATGCTGTCCCGAAACAGCCTTTGGCAGCGGCGAATGACGGGACGACGTCATTTCATCCCGTGCATATTGGCGCCAACACTGGAAGCGCCAAATTTCGCGATTTGCAGGATGCATGCGGGGATCAACTCACGGTCGCAATCAATTCGCGAAAGGCAGACTCTGAAAAAGCTTTCAGGGTGCGGGTTCTGACATTGCCTTTCATGCCCATGGTCAACCCGAACCGGGCAAAAACGGCATCGTCTGGCGCCTCGCAAACCGCAACCATGTCGTATTCTCCCATGGTCATGTAGAATTCCTTGAAGACGCCGCCCATGGCTTCGAGTTCCTTCTTGGCGGCATCCAGACGTTTGGGCGATTCACGCAGGTTTCTGGCGCCCTGTTCGGTCCAGTTTATCAACATGATATACGTGGTCATTGCACACCTCCATGCAACGCCGTTCAATGGCGCTGCTGTGTCTGCCCGAGCTAAGTTGAGTTTACGCCTTTGATCGGAATTCAACAAGCGCGGACGTAAGTGCGCATCCATGAAAAAAGCGGGCCTTGCGACCCGCTCTCATATTCAGATCTGCAAAGCCATATCAGCTATCCAGGAACGACCGCAGCTTCCGGCTTCTGCTCGGGTGCTTGAGCTTGCGGAGCGCCTTGGCTTCGATCTGGCGGATACGTTCGCGGGTGACCGAGAACTGCTGGCCGACTTCCTCGAGCGTATGGTCGGTGTTCATGCCGATGCCGAAGCGCATGCGCAGCACGCGTTCTTCGCGCGGCGTCAGCGACGCCAGAACGCGGGTGGTCGTCTCGCGCAGGTTCGCCTGGATGGCCGCGTCGATCGGCAGAAGCGCGTTCTTGTCCTCGATGAAGTCGCCGAGGTGTGAATCTTCCTCGTCGCCCACGGGCGTTTCGAGCGAGATAGGCTCCTTGGCGATCTTCAGGACCTTGCGGACCTTTTCAAGCGGCATGGCCAGCTTCTCGGCCAGCTCTTCCGGGGTCGGTTCACGGCCGATCTCGTGCAGCATCTGGCGGGACGTGCGGACGATCTTGTTGATCGTCTCGATCATGTGCACCGGAATGCGGATCGTGCGCGCCTGGTCGGCGATCGAACGGGTGATTGCCTGCCGGATCCACCATGTGGCATAGGTCGAGAACTTGTACCCACGGCGGTATTCAAACTTGTCGACCGCCTTCATCAGGCCGATATTGCCTTCCTGGATCAGGTCGAGGAACTGCAGGCCGCGGTTGGTATATTTCTTGGCGATGGAAATGACGAGCCGCAGGTTGGCCTCGACCATTTCCTTCTTGGCGATGCGGGCCTCGCGCTCGCCCTTCTGCACCATCTGCACGATCCGGCGAAATTCCGAGATCGAAATCCCGGTTTCGGTGGCCAGGTTCTGGATTTCCTGACGGAGGTCCTTGATCGTCTGGTTTTCGCTCCGCGAGAATTCCTTCCAGCCGCGCGCCGAAAGGTTGCCGATCGACTTCATCCAGTTCGGATCGAGCTCGGCGCCCATATATTGTCCGAGGAATTCCTCGCGCGCCACGCCGAAGGATTCGGCCAGACGCAGCAGGCGGCCTTCGTTCTGCACGAGGCGCTTGTTGATCTCATAGAGCTGCTCGACAAGGCTGTCGATGCGGTTCTGGTTGAGCGACAGCGACTTGACGGCCGTGATCAGCTCATCCTTGAGTTCCTTGTAGCGGCGCTCCTGGGCGGGCGAAAGCGTGGCGGATGCGGCAAGCCGCGCTTCCACCTGCTGGTCCTGCAGCTTGCGCAGCTTCTTGTAGGTCTCGGCGATCTGGTCGAGGGTTTCCATCACCTGCGGACGCAGTTCGGCTTCCATGGCCGCCAGCGACAGGTTGGATTCGTCCTCGTCTTCTTCCTCTTCCTCGAACACCAAGCCTTCGCCGCCGACATTGGTGATGTCGTCATCGCCGCTGCCGGCCGGCATGCGCGCCCTGCGGGCACTTTCCTTCTCTTCGGCAGCCTTGCGGTCTGCCTCGATCTTTTCGGGGCTCTGGAACTGCGGCGCCGCCTTGGCTTCCGGGCCGGAATAAGTGGTCTCGAGGTCGATGATCTCGCGGAGAAGCGTCGTCCCCTCGTTCAATTCATCACGCCAGATGATCAGCGCCTGAAAGGTGAGGGGGCTCTCACAGAGGCCCTGGATCATGGTCTCGCGGCCGGCCTCGATGCGCTTGGCGATGGCGATTTCGCCCTCACGCGACAGCAGTTCGACCGAGCCCATCTCGCGCAGATACATGCGCACCGGATCATCGGTACGATCCGTCGGCTCTTTTTTCTTGGCTGTCGCCAGCGCCGTGCCGGTGGTGGGGGCGATCTCGCCGCCCTCGCTCTCACCGTCGCTGTCCGCTTCGGTGTCGTCTTCCTGGGCCTGCTCCTCGATGTCCTCGTCTTCAACGACATTGATGCCCATGTCGGAGAGCATCGCCATCGTGTCTTCGATCTGCTCCGACGTCACCTCCTCGGAAGGCAGCACCGCATTCAGCTCGTCCATGGTGACATAACCGCGTTTCTTGGCGGTCTTGATCATCTTCTTGACTGCGTCGTCGGAAAGATCGAGAAGCGGGCCGTCCGGTGCGCTTTCGCGTTCGGTTTCCGCTTCTTCGTTTTCTTTAGCCTTTGTTGCCATCGTCTATGACTTTCTCTGACGCCGATTTCATACAAACTTCGTGGTGCCGGTTCGGTTCGCGCCCAGAGGCGATGCGGGCAGCGAATCAGCAACAACGAGCTAACAGGAAGACGGTTAAGGGACCGATTAAATCGCAGGGCGTTTCTTCAATCGAAACCGGCACTTGCCGCAGCCCGCGATAACATCGCTCCTATCCCAGTCTTTCTGCAGATTTATATTCACGATTTTTGCCTGAGATGGTGATTCCCGCTATTTTGTGTCCCGTCAAGCATTTCAGCCAAAAAAAGCATAAAAAGCCTGAATCCTTGGAATCGCTGGCCGTCTACAGATATCACGACTATTTAGGGCAGATTCTTCATTTGACAAGGGCAGACATGCCCAAACTTGCCTCGGGCTTGCGCTGCCATATTGGTTAACGGGTTGTTTTCCAAGGAGAAGTTGACCCGAAGACCGCCGTTGGCTCTAATGCATTTTCCATCATCCGAAGGCCGAATTGCGATTCGTCCGGTGATTGCAGGCCATAAGGTCGCTTAATTAGCCGACTCACAACTGGATTTTGCCATGAAGACGAGACGAGGCACCGAAAACGACGACACGATCGTGGGCGGCGGGGGACCGGAGAGAATTCTTGGCCTCGGCGGCAACGATACGATTACGGGCGGCGGTGGCGACGACAAGATCTGGTGCGGCGACAACGGTGTTGTCGGACTCGGGATGTGGGACCACGCCGATGGCGGTGCTGGAAACGACCTTCTCTATGGCGAAGATGGCAGCGATTACCTTGCCGGTGGAACAGGTGTCGACAGGATTTTCGGCGGCAATGACAATGATTTCCTGTTTGGCGGCAACGGCAATGACAGCATCTACGGCGATGCCGGCGACGACATCATTGGTGGCGACAAAGGCAAGGATTCCTTGTTCGGGGGCGTTGGCAACGACCGGCTGATGGCGATTTTTGGCAACGATGTCATGGTTGGTGGCAAGGGCGACGACATATATCTATTGGGTCGGGATAGAGCGCATACGACCGACAAAAGCGGCAACGATGAATATCATATCGAGAACGGTGATGCCTTTGGCTTCATATCCGACAAGACAGGCAAGGATACGCTCGTCTTCGACGATTTCGTCACCGACGACTTGGTTTTCACGCGCCATCTCAACGATCTCATCGTGTCGATTGACGGGTTTAGGGGAGAAACGATGTTGTCCAACTTCTTTCTCAACAAGAATAACCGGATTGAAACATTGATCGACAATTCAGATCACGAGGGCGGCTTCGATCTTTCGGTGCTGAAGATGCTGAAATACGACCAGGACACAGTCAATGGCGAGGATCTCTGGTGATCGCTACTGGTAGCCTTTACCATCGAATTTGATGATCTCGATGCTGTCGAGATCGAAATCAGGCAGGCAACGCAGGTTGATGGCCGCTCCCTTCTCACCGTTCTTGTCCTCGGCTTCAGCAAATGGGGCCGTGCCGCATGTCGAACAGAAGTGATGCTGGATGACATGCTTGTTGAATTTATAGGTCGACAGGTTTTCGACCGACGTTTTCAGTCTGAGACTTCCACGCGGCACGAAAGCCAGCAGACCGCCGCGGCGGCGGCAGAGCGAACAGTTGCAATCGATGGCCTGCGTGAATTCGCCTTCGACTTCGAAGGTGATCTTTCCGCAATGGCAGCCGCCAAAATAAAACATGTCGCACAATCCTGTTTGTTCACTATATGTTCTATACTTCTAACATCGTCGAGATGAAAGTCAATGCTGATGATGAACTTGAAGTCGCCTGGCCTGTGAAGGTTCCGCTTGACGTCAATGGATATGCGGGTATATACCCGCACCCATGTCAAGCTCATCCTGCTACTGCATCCTGTTGCGTAAGGCTTCGCGCCGGCTGTCGGCGCTTTATGACGCGGCCCTGCAGCCGTTCGGCATCAATATCGGCCAGTTCAGCCTGATGCGGAACATAAATCGCAATCAGCCGGTATCGCTGACCGATCTTGGCACGATGATGGAACTGGATCGTTCGACGGTCGGACGGAATACCAAGGTGCTGGAACGGATGGGGTTGGTGGAGGCTGTTGCCGGCGAGGATCAGCGGGAAGCCCTGCTGCAGCTTTCGGACAAGGGCAGGGCGTTGCTCGATGCTTCTGTGCCGGTGTGGGAAGACGTGCAGGTCAGGATCGATGAGCGACTGGGTGAATCCAGGACTGAAGAATTGAAGCAACTGCTCGAAGTGCTGTGATTTTTTACATCAAAATGCGGGTATATGCCCGCAAATTGCAGGGAAACATGACATATGTTGTCAAACAGGCTGTCAATCTGGCTGGGCGCCAGGAATATCCACTATGGCTGGGTTGTGGCGGCGACCACGTTCCTGACAATGCTGGCAACGGCGGGGGCCATGGGGTCAGCCGGCGTGCTGATCGAGCCGCTGCAGAAAGAGTTCGGTTGGTCGACCGCCAGCATTTCCAGCGCCATGGCGGTTCGTCTTGCGCTTTTCGGATTGCTTGGTCCGTTCGCTGCGGCATTCATGAACCAGTTCGGTATCCGCAATGTCGTGATGACGGCGCTGGCGCTGATTGCGGTGGGCATTGTCGGATCATTCTTCATGACCGAGCTCTGGCACCTGCTGCTGTTCTGGGGCGTGATCATCGGCGTCGGAACCGGCGTGACCGCCCTTGTGCTTGGGGCGACGGTGGCAACGCGCTGGTTTTCCGCGCGCCGGGGCGTGGTCGTGGCGTTGATGACGGTCAGCAACGCGACCGGACAGCTGGTTTTCCTGCCCTTGATGGCTTATCTCACCGAAGTCGTCGGCTGGCGCATGGCGCTCGTGGTCATCGTGGCGGTCATCATCGGCGCCATGCTGCTGGTGCTTGCGCTGATGCGCGATTATCCGGCGGAGCTAGGCCTGCCGGCCTATGGCGACCATACCGTGGTGCCGGTGCCGCCTCGTGACAAAAGGCTGGGCGAATTGCTGGTGCTGCCGGTCAAGGCGCTTTACGAGCTGCGAGCAAGCGCGACCTTCTGGGTGCTGTTCTTCACGTTCTTCGTCTGCGGGCTCAGCACCAACGGGTTGATCCAGACGCACTGGATCTCGATCTGCGGCGATTTTAACATCAATGCCGTTAATGCCGCCGGCATGTTGGCGATGGTTGGAATATTCGATTTCGCCGGGACGCTGTTGGCCGGCTGGCTGTCCGACCGCTACGACAATCGCTGGTTGCTCTTCTGGTTCTATGGTTTGCGCGGCTTGTCGTTGATCTATCTGTCGATCTCCGGCTTCGGCATCGCGGAGCTGACACTGTTTGCAGTGTTCTACGGACTCGACTGGGTGGCGACGGTTCCGCCGACCGTGAAGCTGTCGGCTGAAAAGTTCGGCCGTGAAAAGGCCAATATCGTGTTCGGCTGGATCTTCGCCGGCCATCAGCTGGGCGCCGCGACGGCGGCTTTCGGCGCCGGCACGCTCAGGACGGACTATGCATCCTACATGCCGGCGCTGCAGATCGCCGGCGGCATGTGCCTGGTGGCCGCGCTCTCGGTCCTGTTTCTCGCCAGGCCCAGGAGCAGGGCGATCCCCGCGGCGGCATGACCGGTCAAAATCTGTTCTGCGCGGCCATGATCTCGCGGGCAATGTGATCGAGGGCAGAGATGCGATCGACGCCGCCGCGCGCGATCGCTTCTTTCGGCATTCCGAAGACGACGGATGTTGCCTCGTCCTGCGCCACCGTGAAGGCGCCGGCCGTGTGCATCTCCTCCATGCCACGGGCGCCATCGTCGCCCATTCCGGTCATGATCACGCCCATGGCATTGGCGCCGGCGACGCGCGCCGCCGAACGAAACAACACATCGACCGATGGCCGGTGGCGTGAAACCAGCGGGCCGTTGCGGACGGAGACATGATAGCGGGCGCCGCGTCTTTCCAGCAGCGTATGCAGTCCTCCGGGCGCGATCAGCACATGGCCGCGCAGGACGGGATCGCCATCGGCGGCCTCCTTGATCTCGACTTCACAGAGGGTGTTGAGCCGGCTGGCGAAAGCGGCGGTGAACTTCTCCGGCATATGCTGGACGATCACCATGCCCGGTGCGTTGGCGGGAAGCTTCTCGAGCATTTCCCTGAGCGCCTCCGTGCCGCCGGTGGATGCCCCGACGCAGACAACCATTTCCGTCGTCTTCGCCATGGCGCGGCCGCTGGGTGGCGGCAAGACCGCGTCCGCTGTCAGTTTTTCCTGCGGGTCCATCGGCTGGGCGGCGGCGAGCATCCGGTTGCGCCGATGGTTTCCCAGGCGCGCCTTGGCTGCGGCCTTGACCACGTGGCGGATGTCGTCGCCAATTTCCGCAAGATGATCCGCAGCGCCGATCTTTGGCTTGAGGATCACATCCACGGCACCTGCTTCCAGCGCTTGCAGAAGCGTCTCCGAACCGGCTTCGGTCAGAGACGAGCACATCACCACCGGGATCGGATGCTGGCTCATCAATTTACGGAGGAAGGTGATGCCGTCCATCTGCGGCATTTCCACATCCAGTGTGATCACATCCGGGATCTCGTCACGAATGCGCTTGGCGGCGATGAACGGATCGGAAGCCGATCCGATTACCTCAATTTCGGGATCCTGTTCCAGCACCCGCGTCAGGGTCTGGCGAACGCTCGCCGAGTCATCGACGATTAGCACTCGCACCTTTTTGATCATGTAATCCTATGCCTTCTGGAAGACGGTGTTTGCCACGGTTTTAAGCGGAAGGTTGAAGCCGGCGACGGATTCAGAATGGCCGATGAAGAGGTAGCCGCCCGGCGCAAGGCATTCGCAGAGCCGCGCTAATACGCCAGCCTGCGTTTCCTTGTCGAAATAGATCATGACGTTGCGGCAGAAAATGAGATGAACAGGATCGCCGATGCCATATTTCTCGTCCATCAGGTTCATCCGTGCAAAGGCGACCTTGGAACGCAGCCGCGGCGCGATGCGTACCTCGCGCCGGTCCTTGGCGAGGGCGCGCATGATGTAACGCTGGCGAAGATCAGGAGGAACCGGCTCGACCAGTTCAATCGGATAAATGCCGCGCTGGGCCGAACTGAGGACTTCGGTGCTCAGGTCCGTGGCCAGGATGGAATAGTTGATGCCGGACCATTGTGCGGCGAATTCCTCAAGCACGATCGCCATCGTATAGGGCTCGGCACCCGTCGAGCAGGCAGAGCTCCATGCCCTGACACTGCGCACACCACGCTGGGCGAGGTCAGGCAAAGCGTACTTGCTCATGTAGGTGAAATGATTTGGTTCGCGAAAGAAGTCGGTCTTGTTGGTCGTGACCGCATCGATCAGATAAATTGTTTCGTGTTCGAGCCCACCTTCCTTGAAAAGGTAGTCGCAATAGCTCTCGAAAGTCGACTTTCCAGTCGCCCTCAGACGCCGGCGGAGGCGTCCTTCGAGCATGGTCAGCTTGGTCGATGGCATCTTGATGCCGCTATATTCATAGATAAACTTTGCAAGGCGGTCGAAATTGCGCTTGCTGATGCCGTCGTGGGTCGACGGTGCGATACGGGCGGAAGACGACATACGCTAAACTCCATGTCATTCTCGATACTTAGGCGGCGACGTCCCTTGGTGTAATCGCCACCGTATCGTCGGCGGAGAGCAGCCGGGCGAGATCGATGATCACCACAAATCCGGTGTCGCGGCGAACGACGCCGGAGATATAATCCGATCGCCATTTGATGCCGATGTCGGGCGCTTGTTCGATCTGGTCCTGGCGGAAAGGCGTAACCTCGAACACACGGTCGGCCACCAGTCCCAGGCTCAGCAGGCGGTCCGCCATCGGAATATCGAGAACGAGGACACGTGTATGCGGCGTCGGCACTGTCTTCGAGAGGCCGAGCTTCAGCCGGAGATCGATGGTCGGCACCCCTTGCCCCCGCACATTGCGGAGGCCGAGGAGATAATCGGGACCATTGGGAATCTTGAAGGCTTCCTCGTAATCGAGGATCTCGCGAACGACCTCGACCGTCACGGCGAAGACTTCCTCGCCGAGGCTGAAGGTGACGAATTGCGCTTCGCTGGAGGATATTGCCATGATTATGCGCTTTCCCTGAAGTCGGCATCGCCCGAGTCGGGGCCGCCGTGGTTGAGATCGAGAGCGAAGCCCTTCACGCGGGCTTGCTGCTGGGCAACGGTGTTCGTCGGGGCCGCCTTGCGCGCCGGCTGGGCGAATGTGTTGGCCGAACGCTGCTGGGGCTTTGCTGTCTGATTGTGCACCGGCTTTGCAGTCGATGCATCCACCTTGAAGAAGGCGATCGAGGTCTGCAGTTCCTCGGACTGGGTGGCGAGCTCTTCCGAGGTTGCGGCCATTTCTTCCGAAGCAGACGAGTTCTGCTGCGTCACCTTATCGAGCTGCTGGATCGCCTCGTTGATCTGGCTGGCGCCGATATCCTGTTCGCGGCAGGCAGCGGTGATTTCAGACACCAGTTCGGCGGTCTTGCGGATATCCGGCACCAGACGTGCAAGCATGTCGCCGGCTTCCTGGGCGGCCTGCACCGTTTCGCTCGACATCGCACCGATTTCGGCGGCAGCGGACTGGCTGCGTTCGGCGAGCTTGCGGACTTCGGATGCGACGACGGCAAAACCCTTGCCATGTTCGCCGGCACGGGCCGCTTCGACGGCGGCGTTCAGGGCGAGAAGGTCGGTCTGGCGGGCGATTTCCTGGACGATCGAGATCTTCTGGGCAATCGTCCGCATGGCGGCGACGGCGCGATTGACAGCTTCGCCGCTGGCTTCGGCATCCTTCGATGATTGACGGGCAATCTTCTCGGTCTGGGCAGCGTTGTCGGCATTCTGCTTGATATTGGCGGCCATTTCCTCCATGGCGGCAGAAGCTTCCTCTGCGGCAGAGGCCTGTTCGGTGGCGCCCTGCGAAACCTGTTCGGAACTCGCGGACAGTTCCTGGCTACCAGCGGAAACATTGTACGACGCAGCCATGGCATCGCCGACCACACCGCGCAGGCGTTCGACCATGCTTTCCAGCGACAGACCGAGCGTGTCCTTGTCGGATAGCGGCTTCGGCGTATTCGTTAAATCGCCGCCGGAGATCTTGTCGGCCACGGAGGCCGTCGTCCGCAGGTTCCGCACCATGCTCTCAAGTGCGATACCGAGCGTATCCTTGTCGGAAAGCGGTTTTGGCATCACGCTCAAATCGCCCTTGGCGATCTGGTTGGCAAGTGCCGCCATGCTGCCAAGATTGGCCACCATGCCTTCGAGTGAAATTCCAAGCGTGTCTTTGTCCGACAATGGCTTGGGCTGGACGCTCAAATTACCCTTGGCGATCTGGTCGGCGATCTCGGCCGTCTTGCGCAGGTTCGTGACCATGGCTTCCAGCGCGATACCAAGCGTATCCTTGTCCGACAATGGCTTGGGCTGTGCGGTCAGATCACCCCTGGCGATCTGGTCGGCAACGGAGGCCGTATTGCGCAGGTTGACGACCATGCTCTCAAGCGCGATGCCGAGCGTATCCTTGTTCGACAATGGCTTTGGCTGTGTAGTCAGATCGCCCCTGGCGATCTGATCGGCAATGCCTGCTGTGGCGCGAAGATTGGACAGCATGTTCTGCATTGCGAAGCCGAGCGTGTCCTTGTCAGAGAGCGGCCTGGCTTCGACAGCGAGGTCGCCGGCGGCGATGCGGCTCGCTACTCCAGCAGTGTTGCGAAGATTGGCGGTCATAATGTTCATGGTGGCGACGAGATCCTTGATCTCGTCATTGGACTTGATCACGATCGTCTGATCGAGATCGCCGACAGCCACGGCGTCGGCAGCAGCGCGAACCTTTGCCAGGCCGCGAATGATATTGATCGCAATCCAGAGAGCAGCGGCGATGGAAAGCACCACGCCTGCGCCGGCGATGAACATAAGCATGCTATATGTGCTTCGGAAGGCGGCGTCCGAGGCGTTGTCCCCGGCACTGATCGACGCACGTGTGAGCTTTGCAAGTCCCTCTGTGAGATTGTCCAGCTTGTCGGAGGCAACGTTCCCATCCGTCTGGTTGACCTCGATCGCCTTGTCCCTCTGACCTGTCGTGGCCAATTGGCGTATCTTGTCGTTCAACAGCGCATAGCTGCTCCAGAATTCATGGATCGCCTGCCAATTTTGCTTGAATTCCTCAGGCGTGTCTTCTTCGCCATTCTTCAACGCATCCTCGAAAGCCTGGCGTTGTGCAGCGATGGCGTCCACCGCAAGCTTTGTCCTTTCGGGTGTCGACGCTAGAAGAAGATCGCTTTCAGCCAGGTTCAAAGAGTCGAAAGCGCGGGCCAGATTGGATGCATAGCCGTCCTGGCGCACCGGACCGGTCAGGAGAGCGTCTTGCATCGACGCCACAAGGGCCACGCCTCTCATACCAAAACCGGCGCAACCCAGGGTCACGGCAATCAGAAGCCCGAAGGCGATGGTCAATTTAACCTTTATCGTGAAGCGCATGTCATATTCCCCTCGGATAAGACAAATCTAGATGTAATGACCATCGCAATCGGATGGTCGGTTGAAGACATGCCTGGCAAGGAGGGTGGGCGATCACATTCACGTTCCCCGGTCGTCGGACAATTCATGCTCACTCGCCGATGCCTACATGCATCGGAGCAGATACCTGCAGCCGGGGCGGATCAAGGCCCCGGCGTAGCTGTCGATAGATCAGGCGCTTTCCCTGAAATCGGCATCGCCCGAGTCGGGGCCGCCATGGTTGAGGTCGAGAGCAAAGCCCTTCACGCGCGCCTGCTGCTGGGCAACGGTATTCGTCGGGGCCGCCTTGCGCGCCGGCTGGGCGAATGTGTTAACCGGGCGCTGCTGCGGCTTTGCGGCCTGTTTCTGGACCGGCTTTCCAGTCGACGTGTCGACCTTGAAGAAGGCGATCGATGTCTGCAGCTCTTCGGATTGTGCGGCCAGTTCCTCGGAGGTCGCGGCCATTTCTTCCGAAGCGGACGAGTTCTGCTGCGTCACCTTGTCGAGCTGCTGGATCGCCTCGTTGATCTGGGAAGCGCCGATATCCTGCTCGCGGCAGGCGGCGGTGATCTCAGACACCAGTTCGGCGGTCTTGCGGATATCCGGCACCAGGCGGGCGAGCATGTCGCCGGCTTCCTGGGCGGCTTGAACCGTGTCGCTCGACATAGCACCGATTTCGGCGGCAGCGGACTGGCTGCGTTCGGCGAGCTTGCGGACTTCGGAGGCAACGACCGCAAAGCCCTTGCCATGTTCGCCGGCACGTGCCGCTTCGACGGCGGCGTTCAGGGCGAGCAGGTCGGTCTGGCGGGCGATTTCCTGGACGATCGAGATCTTCTGGGCAATCGTCCGCATGGCGGCGACGGCGCGGTTGACAGCCTCGCCGCTGGCCTCGGCATCCTTCGATGATTGACGGGCAATCTTCTCGGTCTGGGCCGCGTTGTCGGCATTCTGCTTGATATTGGCGGCCATTTCCTCCATGGCGGCAGAGGCTTCCTCTGCGGCAGAGGCCTGTTCGGTGGCGCCCTGCGAAACCTGTTCGGAACTCGCGGACAGTTCCTGGCTGCCGGAGGAAACGTTGTGCGAGGCCGTGAGTGCATCGGAGACCACGCCGCGCAGTCGCTCGACCATGCTTTCAAGCGCGATACCAAGTGTGTCCTTGTCGGACAGCGGCTTGGGCGCGACGGTCAGATTGCCGTTCGAAATCTGGTCGGCGATATTCGCGGTATTTCGGAGATTTGCGGTCATGACATTGATTGTATCGACCAGATCCTTGATCTCGTCATTGGTTTTGATCGCGATATCCTGATCGAGATCGCCGATGGCCACCGCATCGACGGCGGTTTTGATCTTGCGGAGACCGGAGCTGATGCTCAATGCAATCCAGAGAGCGCAGATCAGTCCTAATGCCAAGGCCAGACCCGATATACCGACGATGATATTCCGTGTGTTGGAATAGAGATCGCTCGTTAGGCGTTCAGCGTCCTTCATCTGGTTCTTGTTGGCCTGCTTGCGCGTCTCGATCAACTCATCGATCTTGTCCATGATGGCGCGGCCATCAGTGGTTGCCACACGGACAGCTTCGGCCGTGTTGCCGGCCTTCGCCATCGTGCGTATCTCGTCATCGATTTTGAACAGCGATTGCGATTGCTCCTCAACGGCCTTCCAGCCCTGCTTGCCGGCCTCAGTCGATGCTGCTGCCTGCAGCCATTTCACTGTATCGTTGAACTTCTGCTGATTATTGTCGCTCGAAGCGATATATTTGGCGACATCAGCCGCGTTGTTTGCTGTCGCCAGGTTCATTTGCGCGCGCGCGATGCGCAACTGATAATTACCAAGGTTTTGGGCATTCTCCAGACGGACTGCGGGACCTGAAATCACATCCGAAATGGCCTGGTTGAGAGTGCCGAGACTATAGAGTCCATATCCGGCGGTCGCGAGCATCAACACGATCAGCAGTCCAAAAGCTCCAGCGAGTTTTGCTTTTATGGTCATGCGCATAGCAATTAAGTCCCTTCAATAAAACGGTGCTTCGCGACCGTTGGTTTTATAAATGTCCTGCGCCATTACGCTCGATATGGAAGGCGTGGCGGCCCCTTACCGCCAGCCCTTATGCACTCTCTCTGAAATCGGCATCGCCCGAGTCGGGGCCGCCATGGTTGAGGTCGAGAGCGAAGCCTTTGGCGCGCGCCTGCTGCTGGGCAACGGTGTTCGTCGGGGCCGCCTTGCGCGCTGGTTGGGCGAATGTGTTGGCCGAACGCTGCTGCGGCTTTGCGGCCTGTTTCTGGACCGGCTTTCCAGTCGATGTGTCGACCTTGAAGAAGGAGATCGAGGTCTGCAGCTCTTCCGACTGGGCAGCCAGTTCCTCGGAGGTCGCGGCCATTTCTTCCGAAGCAGACGAATTCTGCTGGGTCACCTTGTCGAGCTGCTGGATAGCCTCGTTGATCTGGCTGGCGCCGATATCCTGCTCGCGGCAGGCGGCAGTGATTTCAGACACCAGTTCGGCGGTCTTGCGGATATCCGGGACCAGGCGGGCGAGCATGTCGCCGGCTTCCTGGGCGGCCTGCACCGTGTCGCTCGACATTGCGCCGATTTCGGCGGCGGCTGACTGGCTGCGTTCCGCAAGCTTGCGGACTTCGGATGCGACGACCGCAAAACCCTTGCCATGTTCGCCGGCGCGCGCTGCCTCAACAGCCGCGTTCAGGGCCAGAAGGTCGGTCTGGCGGGCGATTTCCTGAACGATCGAGATCTTCTGGGCAATCGTCCGCATGGCGGCGACGGCGCGGTTGACAGCCTCGCCGCTGGCTTCGGCATCCTTGGACGACTGACGGGCAATCTTCTCGGTCTGGGCCGCGTTATCGGCATTCTGCTTGATGTTGGCGGCCATCTCTTCCATCGCAGCAGATGCTTCTTCTGCAGCGGAGGCCTGTTCGGTGGCGCCCTGCGAGACCTGTTCCGAAGAGGCCGAGAGTTCCTGGCTGCCCGAGGAAACATTGTAGGAGGCAGACAGCGCATCGCCGACCACGCCGCGCAGGCGTTCGACCATGCTTTCCAGCGACAGACCGAGCACGTCCTTGTCGGAGAGTGGCTTCGGCGCCACGGTCAGGTCGCCATTGGCGATCAGGTCGGCGATCCGGGCTGTATTGCGAAGGTTGGAGACCATGCTCTGCATGGCAAAGCCGAGCGAATCCTTGTCGGAGAGGGGCTTGGCGTCGACGCTAAGGTCGCCGGCGGCGATCTTGTCGGCCAGAGCGGCGGTGCTGCGGAGATTCGACGTCATCACGCTGACGGTATCGATCAGGTCCTTGATCTCGTCATTGGTCTTGACGTCGACCTTCTGGTTGAGATCGCCGATGGAGACCGCGTCGGCGACCATGGCGACCTTCTTCAGGCCGCGGCTGATGCTGAGCGCGATCCAAAAGGCTATGGCGATAGAGAAGACGAACAGCCCGATCGACATGGCAATCAGCGTGTTGCTCGAATTGGCGTATTGGACGTTTGTCGCTTCGTCCGTCGCATGCAGATCTTCGAGGATGTGGCCATTCAGTTCGACAATCACCTTGAGAAGGCTGTCGGTTATCTTGGCCCCCTCACCCATCGAGATCTTGGCGGCCTGGGCATTGCTCTCGGTGGTGTTCTGGGTGGCGAGAGCGACAATCTGGTCCTGCATCTTCACCCAATCCGGGTAGATTGCCCGAAAGTCGGCGATCTTTGCCTTGATGAGCGGGTTCTGCTCCCGGTCGAGCCCGGACAACTGCACCTGAATTTCCTTGCGCTGGTTCGCTACGGTTTGTCTATAGCCGTTAATCGCACTCGCATCAGTGTTCATGATTGCGTTCTTCTCGGCGCGGATGGAACTCGAAACCGCATCGGAAAGCGCACCGGAGGTCTGCAGGTTCCTGGCGGGCCCGGCAACAATGTCCGAGATCGCGGAATTAAGTGATGAGAGATTGGTGATGGCGAGCGTTGCCATTGCGACGCACAGAAGAATGATGAAGCTGAACGCAAGCGCGAGCTTTAGTTTGATTGTGAATCGCATTTCGTGTCCCCCGATACTGCAAAATCTAGTTGTGATGGGCCATCCCGCGTCAGGGCGGCCTCGCTTAAAATGAAGTGTCTGGCAATGAGGGGAGGGCGATCACATTCACGTCCCCGGCAGTCTGACATCTCTGCAATACAGCGCCAACGCATACACACGTTGGAAGATTGCCGGGGCTGCCTTAAGCCCCGGTTATTGTTTCGGTTAGATCACGCGCTTTCGCGGAAATCGGCGTCCGCAGAATCCGGACCTCCGTGATTGAGATCGAGGGCGAAGCCCTTCACGCGCGCCTGCTGGGAGGCAACGGAGTGATCCGGGCCGGCCTTGCGCGGAGCGGGGAACGTGTTAACCGAACGAGCGGCTGCCGGCTTCGCGGCGGTCTTGCGAACCGCTTTGGTTTGCTGGGTGCCATCGACCCGGAAGAACGAGATCGAGGTCTGCAACTCTTCCGACTGTGCGGCCAGTTCCTCTGAGGTCGCAGCCATCTCTTCCGATGCGCTGGCGTTCTGCTGGGTCACCTTGTCGAGCTGCTGGATCGCCTCGTTGATCTGGCTGGCGCCGATATCCTGCTCGCGGCAGGCGGCGGTGATTTCAGACACCAGTTCGGCGGTCTTGCGGATATCCGGCACCAGGCGGCCAAGCATGTCGCCGGCTTCCTGGGCGGCTTGAACCGTGTCGCTCGACATGGAGCCGATTTCGGCGGCCGCGGACTGGCTGCGTTCGGCAAGCTTGCGGACTTCGGAGGCGACGACGGCGAAACCCTTGCCGTGTTCGCCGGCACGTGCCGCTTCGACGGCGGCGTTCAGGGCCAGAAGGTCGGTCTGGCGGG
Organism: Rhizobium sp.; assembly: GCA_028290545.1. Lineage (GTDB taxonomy): Bacteria > Pseudomonadota > Alphaproteobacteria > Rhizobiales > Rhizobiaceae > Rhizobium_E. Next base: position 18,772 of record JAQGJP010000099.1, read on the forward strand.
CGATTTCCTGGACGATCGAGATCTTCTGGGCAATCGTCCGCATGGCATGAACGGCACGGGTCACAGCCTCGCCGCTGGCTTCCGCATCCTTGGAGGACTGGCGGGCGATCTTCTCGGTCTGGGCGGCGTTGTCGGCGTTCTGCTTGATGTTGGCGGCCATTTCCTCCATCGACGCCGATGCCTCTTCGGCAGCCGCTGCCTGCTCTGTCGCACCCTGGGAGACCTGTTCGGAGCTCGCCGACAGTTCCTGGCTTCCGGAGGACACATTGTAAGAGGCGGAAATCGCATCGCCAACGACCCCGCGCAGACGCTCGATCATCGTGTTCACATGGCCGAGCAATTCGCCGATCTCGTCCTTGTTGGTGATTGTGGCCATCTTGGTGAGATCGCCTTCAGCGACGTCGCGGACAGCCGTCGTCGCCTTGCCGAGGCCGCGGCTGATGGTCATGGCAAGCCAGAAGGCGGCGAGGACCGAAACCAGGAAGGCGGCGCCGGAGATGGCAATCATGATCGAGCGTGTCGATTGATACTGCGCCTCGGATTCATCGTCGGCATTATCGAGACGCGAGCGTTCCAGAGCCACCACCTCCTTGAGGACTTCGTCCATCTCGTTGGTGACCTTGCGGGCGTCACTCGATGAGATCCTGTTGGCGCCGACGGCATCGCCAGCCAGCATCTTTTCACGAATCTGATCGTCAAACTTGAGGAAATCGGCATTCAGAGCGCGCAGCTTGTTCCAGAAAACACGGCCCTGTTCCGTGGCTTTGGCTTCGACGGCGACAAGCGATTCCTCGAAGTTCTTGCGATTCTGATCGCCCTTGGCGACTGCCGACTTCAATTCATCGGGTGTGGTTGCAAGAAGCAGGTTTTTCTGCTGGCGGATCTGCTGGAGTTCCTCCGCATTGATCGTCATCGCCAGCCGCAACCGCGCCGCGGGACCGGACAGCACAGTGCTGAGCGTATCATTCAGGTTGCCGAGGCTCATGATTCCATAGCCTGCCGTTCCCAGCAGGAGAACTATCAGAAACCCAAATGCGATTCCCAGTTTAAGTTTGATAGTGAAGCGCATTTCCGTGTCCCCTTGTTAATTGCGACCACGCTTCAAGCTCAGCTAGAGCTCGTGGCGGTAGGCAAAAATCGCGTGCATATTCGGTACGATGATGAAGTCGTTGCCGCGCTTGACGAGGCAATCGATGTAATCGGCGCGCCAGCGCATGCCGACGCTCGGCGGCGGTTCGCTCGCCGCCTTGGTCAGCGTCGTGACTTCATTGACCTTGTCGGTACGGACACCGATCAGGACGGGTTCGCCATCGAGTTCCAGTTCGATGACGATGATGCGGCTGTCATTGGTGGTCTTGGTGGCTTCCATTCCGAAAGCCAGCCTGATATCGGCGAGCGGGATCACCCGGCCGCGGAAGTTCAAAACGCTCGCCACGAACGGACGGGCGCCCGGCACCGCCGTCTCGGGCAGCAGGTCCAGGATTTCCCGGACAATGACCGCTTCGATGGCGAACGTTTCTCCGGCAATGTCGAAAGTCAGGACTTCGAGTTCTTCGGAACTGTTCCAGAAATTGGTGTCGATCTTTTTTAATGCTTCACTCATCCGACTGCACGCAATTGCGCCTCCTGTTGCTGCCCCTCGGTCACCAGATGGGCGACATCGAGAATGAGCGCGACGCTGCCATCGCCGAGGATGGTCGCACCTGAGAAGGTCGCGATATCATGGTGCAATTTCGACATTGACTTGATGACGGTCTGGTGATCGCCGATAATCTGATCGACAACCAGGCCAACCCGTTCCGAGCCGGTCGAGATGACGACCACCTTCTGGAAGGGATCGGGTTTTGTGCCGGTGCGGAAGAGGTCCCTGAGACGGATGAACGGCACGAGGCTGTCGCGCAGCGAAATGAAGCTGCGGCCACGCGAACGCATGTCCTCCTCGAGCGACAGTTCCAAACATTCCTCGACTGCCGAGAGCGGGATGACATAGCGGCCGGAACCGACGCGCACGAGCAGGCCGTCGATAATGGCAAGTGTCAGCGGAATGTTGAGGGAGATGTCCGAGCCCTTGCCGGGGTTGCTGACCACGTTGATCGTGCCGCGGAGCGCGTCGATCGTGCGCTTGACCACATCCATGCCGACACCGCGGCCGGAAAGGTTGGTGACATTCTGTGCGGTCGAAAAACCGGGCTGGAAAATCAGTTGCAGCAATTCCTGGTCCGACAGAACCGCGTTCGGCGCAATGATGCCGGAGCTTTCGGCCTTGGCGCGGACGCGTTCGCGGTTGATACCGCGGCCGTCGTCGCTGATGGTGATCTTGACCTCACCGCCGGTCTGGCGGGCTGAGAGGACGACGCGTCCAGCTGCCGGCTTGCCGGCGGCGATGCGTTCCTCCGGCGTCTCAAGCCCATGGTCGCAAGAGTTGCGAACAAGATGGACCAGCGGATCGGCGAGACGCTCGATGACGGTCTTGTCAACTTCCGTGGATTCGCCTTCGGTGATCAGTTCGATCGTCTTGTGGGTTTCATGCGCGAGGTCATGGACCAGGCGGCGGAACCGGCCGAAGAGCTGGGTGACCGGCACCATGCGCAGCACCATCATCGTGTCGCGCAGTTCGCCGGAAAGCCGCTCGATGTCTTCGGAGACGGCACGCAGTGCAATATCGCCACTGGCGCTTGCAAGCTGTGAAAGCCGCGATTGGGCAATCACCAGTTCGCCGACGCGGTCCATAAGCTCATCCAGCCGTTCGGCCGGGACCCGGACGCTCTCGCTGGTCTTGGTCGCCTTTGCGTCATTTGCCGGTACGGGTGAGGAAGACGGCGCGGCTAGGGGAACTTTGGTATCCGGTGCCTTCTGCTGGGCAACTGGGGCGGACACAGCGGGCGGCGCTTCGGCTTTCGCGACAGGTGTTGCTGCCGGCTTGGCGGCGGGCTCTTCCTCCGTGATCTGCAGATCCATGTCGTCCATCACGAAGATGAAGACATCCTCGATCGCCGAACGGGGTGCTGCGGTTCTGAGTTCGACATTCCAGGAAATGTAAAGGTCGGACGGGTTGAGCGTGTCGAGATCCGGGATGGCGGCGCGATTGGCAAACACCTTGCATTCACCGAGATCACGCAGTTCGTCGAGCAGCGGCAGGGGATTGGTGCCATTGGCCATGGCATTGTCTGGAAGGGCAAAGCGAACCTTCCAGTTCTTTTCCCTCGGAGCAGCTTCGACGACGGCTTCGGGCTCATCGGATCCCGACGCATCAACCGCGCGCTGCAATTTGGCGAGAAGCACGATGCCGACGGCCTCATGATCGCCATTTGGCGTTTCCACCAATGTGCGCATGTGGTCCCTGGCTTCCAGAACTGCCGAAATCAGCGGCACGGTGGCTGGGACTTCGCCCTTGCGGACGCGGTCGAAGGCGGTTTCGCAATGATGGGTGAAACCTGCGAGCGCCTCGAAGCCGAACATCGCGCCGGAACCCTTGAGGGTGTGCAGGCTGCGGAACACGGCGTCGATCTGGTCCTTATCGGTCAGGTTGTCGATTAGGTCCATGAGGCCGGCTTCGATTGCTTCGAGCAATTCGGCGGCTTCCGTCCTGAAGACGCTGATGGGATCTGGATGGCTCATTTGCCCAGTACCTTCCTGACGATCTTCACGAGGTTGTCTGGATCAAATGGCTTGGTCAGCCAGCCGGTAGCGCCGGCTTCTTTAGCCTGCTGCTTGATGGAGCCGTCCGATTCGGTGGTCAGGAAGATGATCGGAATACCCATCTGGCTCGGGATCTTCCGGAGCTCGCGTATCATCGTCAAACCGTCCATGACAGGCATGTTGAGGTCGGTGACAATCAGATCGAACTGGCCGGATGTGGCCTTGGCTATACCCTCGGCGCCATTGATCGCCTCGGTAACCGCATAGCCGGCACTAGACAGAGCAACATTGGTGGTCAGTCGGATGCTCGCTGAGTCATCGACAGTAAGAATATTGGCTGACATTACAGTACCTCCCTGTGGAGCCAGAATTTCGTATCATCGCACGAGAAGACATCTAGAAATCCAGAGCGTCTGAGTGTCGCTTGAACTATAGTATTGGCGGGCTTCGTGAGACTTATGCTTTTCGCGTCGGCGTCGGCGGTCTTGCGAGCGGCCTCGATCAGTTGAATGAGAGCCAGATCGCCGTCTTCGCAACTATCGAGATCGATCTCGATCTCGTTATTATTTTTGACGTAAGTCAAAAATTCTCCATGAACATCCTTTATATTTCGAATGTTCGCTTTAAGCGGTACGACATAAACCATATGAGCGCTCTTTAATTTTGCGGACTGCCGGCATTTCTGGCTGCACATAAGTTTCCATTTATTGGCTAATTATCAGTTAACCGCAGTACCAAGAAATTGTGCCTATTTCTTCGTATGCTAGTTCTGAGGGTGGAAATTCAGGTCTTGTTAATTGATGCCCTGACCGAAAAGTTATTGAAAAAAATATTATGTTTCAGTTGCTTGCGAAGTCGATGTTGCGGATTACTAAATTTTTCCCTGTTTTTTGAGCGAGTTGCTAACCAATATGGAAAATTGCCTCGGCAACCACGGCACGAATTTACCGGTCCTTCGCAGGTCACAGGGTAGGGTGGCGCAAGATCGGAATTTGAGTAGGGGTTTTACTGTGCTGAAACGGGACACATCGCGGTGGACGACAACGACGGCGGATCGGGCGCAACTCGATAACAAGCTTTCGGCGGCCCACAGTAAACTGGAGAAGAAATTCCTCGAGGGCGGAGCCGTTCTGGTCGCCATCATGGATATTCTGAAGCGGCTGATCGGTTCGCTCGATAACCTGACCGGTGCGCTCGACGGCAAAACAACGAGCGAGACAATCGAACGCATCCAGTCCACGGCCAGGGAACTGGCATCACTTCCGCAGTACGAACTGGGCCGGCAACAGGGTTTCGAGACGCTCGCGGTCGCCTGCAAAGCCATGCAGGACAGTGTCGATGATATGCGCGATACGATGCGCTACCTCAAGACTTTCGCGGTCACTGTCAAGATTACCGGTGCGGGGCTTGCGGAGTTTGCGGGCTTTGCCGATGAGATCCGCGAACGTATCCAGTCCGGCTCCGACGAGGTGAACAAGTTCGCGACCCAGCTCTCGGCGATGCACAAGCAACTGGCTGGTGCTCGGGTATTTTCAAACAATATCTCCAAGAACTACGGTGATATCGTACCGAAGATCGTCTACGAACTCGAACACAATGCCGGTAAGGTTGCCGAGTATCACAAGAGCCTGACCAAGATCGCAAACGAGGTTAAAGCGCTTGCCCGCGGTATCCAGGGCAAGATTGCAACCGTACTCTCGGCATTGCAGATCGGCGACATCACCCGCCAGCGCATCGAGCATATCCGCTCCAGCTTCGTCTTCTTCGAGGAGTTCCGTGCTTCTGCGGAAGCGGCGGCGCTCGATGAGGATGCGCTTGCCCGTGTCGACGGCGCGATCAGCCAGCTTGCCGCGGCGCAGATGGAAGAGATCTATGCCGACTTCCAGCGCGATTGTCGCAAGGTGCTCGAAACCATGTCGCGCTTCGTCGATGACACCCGCGATATCCTGTCGCTGCGCGACCAGATGCAGCGCGAAAGCGATGGCGGCAGCAGCAATTTCCTGACCGGACTCGAGGTCAACGTCGCTGCCGCCAGCAAGCTGGTCGGCAGCGTCCACGAGACCAGCGTGCAGGCCGACAGCGTCGCGAAATCGACCAGCACGACCGCCCACAGTCTCTTGCAAGGTATCGAAGTCATTCGCTCGATTAAAATCGATATCCACTATATGGCACTCAATTCCAACCTGCGCTGTTCAAAGCTCGGTGACGAGGGCCGCTCGGTGAATGTCGTCAGCGCCGAGTTGCGGTTTTTCGCCGAGAAGCTCGAAGCGCCAGCCGAGACGGTGCTGACGGAGCTGCAGCAGTTCGAATCGGCCGCCGGCACCTTGTCGCAGGATCGGGATTCGGACAGCGTCGATCTCAGCCAGCCTCTCAACGAGGCACTGAATTCGATCCGTCAGGTGTCAGGCCGAATGGATGAAAGCATCCACGAATTCGAGCGGGAAGGCCAGGAAGTCTTCACCAAGGTAAGCGCGGCGATCGGCACGCTCGACTTCGAAAGCGAGCTCGGCGAAGTGCTCGAGGATTGCCTGCGCACCGCGAACGAGATAGCCGGCGTGGTCGATGGCGATATTTCCGATATTACCGGCGACATCGCAGGTCTCGGCAATCGTATCTACAAGATCTATACGATGATGTCGGAGCGCGACATCCACCGCCAATATTTCCCGATGGATGTCCAAGCCGAAGCCGCTCCGGCGGCAAAGGCCGAAAGCGACGAGGATCTGTTCGAGGACGCGCTGTTCTGATCAGGCCGCCGATCGCACGGTGCGCGGGAGTCTGACCGGCTCCTGCTCCTGTGCCCGGATCATGCGGTTGGGCACATATCCCTGGACTTCCATGGCGAAGGCCTCGGCGTTTTCCTTGGCCTTGTCGAGATTGCTGAAGCGCTCGGCTTCCATCTCGTAAAGGCTGCAGCCATAATCGAACAGGTCGCGATAGGCGGAGCGCTCGATGATCGGGGTATCGAGCACCCGCACCTTGCGTTCGGCGAGCAGTGCCTTGACCACTTGCAGGGCCCGCGTCGTAACCATCGAGTTGACGCGCGTCAGCACGACGGAATGCGGAATGCGGATATTGGCCTTGTCTTCCAGATATTTCAGCAGTTCCAGCACCTGGGCGCCGCCCTTGGCATCCATGGCGCAGCCCTGAATCGGGATCAGCACATGGTCCGACATCCCGATCGCTGTCGCCAGCAACGGCGTCGAAGCGCCGGGAAGGTCGAGGATGAAGTAATCGGTCTTTGCGCGATTGCTCGATATCATGCCCTGGATCGTCGCGGCCGTCACATAGGAGATGACTGTGATGTTCTTGAGCGGCTCACCGGTTTCGTGCCAGCGGCTGATCCAGCGCTGCGGATCGGCGTCGAGAATGGTCACGCGATAACCCTGCCGCGCAAGCTCCGTCGACAGCAGCAGGACCGCGGTTGTTTTTCCCGCGCCGCCCTTAGTGTTGGCAAATGTGATGATCGGCATATCGGCGTCCCCAGAACCAGTTGCCGGGCTATGAATCACCCGGTGAAACACCGCAACCGGTGCGAGCTTATCCTTGCCAATTATGGTTAACAAAATACTAAAGCCGCGCGGCGAAATCCCGCACGGCGTCCATGCAACTATTCGCAGTCGTCAGAGCGCCGCGATCGCGGCATGGAGCTTTTGCAGCACGTGGTGCGAGCGGATATCGGCCGGGTCGATCCGCATCTGGTTCATGGTGTAGGAAAAGCCGGTCTGCGACGACGGCCAGCCACCGTGGATAGACCCGCCGGCGCCGGCATGGCCGAAAGCATCGGCGGCAGGACCGTAGCGCTGCTGTTCGGTCTGGAGGGCGAATACCGTGCCAAAGGTCATCGGCTCGAGTATATAGGGATCGTAGAAGCGCGAGCGTTCGCGCAGGCCAGCCCTGATGGTCTCGGGATTGAGAATCCGCACGCCATCGATCTCGCCACCCTGGGCGAGGCAGGCATAATAGCGCGCCATGGCACGTGCCGAGGCAATGCCGCCAGCGCCGCCGATCTCGGCTGCGTGATAGCCGCGCGTGTTCCATGGCAACCCATCCTGAGGAAAGAGCGGCGGGTTCTCCCAGATCGATTGATGGACCGGGTTTGTGACCGGCGGCCCTTCCCACGGGCTGTTGGGGTCGAGTTCCATCTTGCCGACGCGATGCTCCTCGCTTTCCGGCAGGCCGATCCAGGCCTCCAGCCCCAAGGGGCCGGCGATTTCCTCGGCGAAGAACCTTCCGAGCGTGCGCCCATCGACGCGGCGGATCACCGCGCCGCAGAGCCAGCCGATGGTCAGCGCATGATAGCAATGGAAACCATCAGGATCCCGTGCCAGTTCCTGTGCGGCCAGCAGGTTCTCCATTTTTTCGTAGTCGGCGATGTCGTCGAGCGTCAAAGTTGCGGCGATGCCCGGCAGCCCGGCGCGATGCGAGACGATATGGCGGATCAGCACCGATTGCTTGCCGTTCCCGGCGAATTCAGGCCAATATTTTGCCACCGGCGCATCGATATCGATCAGGCCGCGCTCGATCAGGATCAGCATGCAGGAGGCCATCAGCCCCTTGGTGCCGGAATAGATGATCTGCAGCGTGTCTCGTGCCCATGGCCTGCCGGGTGCTGCATTGCCGCCCCAGATATCGACCACGGTCCTGCCCTTGTGAATGGCGGCAAACGCAGCGCCCACATCGCCGCGTTCGGTGAAATTGCATTTGAATTCAGCGACCACCGCTTCGAAACCGGGCGCAGCGCTGCCGCGTACGATGCTGTTGACGTCCAAATCAATCATTTTGTTTCCCACGATCAATCTCCATGCCCGGCAGAGTCGAATTCCTCGCCACCCGCCATCAGATTAAGCACTTCCTCGCGCGTCTTCTCGCCTTTGACGAACTGCGACGCGACGCGGCCTTGTATCAGTACAGTGAACCGGTCACCGACCTGCAGCGCATGCGTCGCGTTGTGGGTGATGAACACCAGCGCGATGCCGCGTGCCCGCGCGCTCTTGATCAGTTCGATGACGATCCTGGATTCTTTGACGCCGAGGGCTGCCGTCGGCTCATCGAGAATCAGCAGCTTGGCGCCGAAATACAGGGCGCGGGCAATTGCCAGCGCCTGACGCTCGCCGCCCGACATCGTGCCGACCAGTTGTTCGGCATCGGAGATGCGGCGGATGCCCATGCTGCGGATCTGTTCGATGGCAATGCGGTTGGCCGTGGCGCTGTCGTAGCGCATGAACGGCCCCCAACCTTTGGTCGGCTCCTTGCCGAGGAAGAAATTGCGGGCGACCGAGATCAGCGGGATCGTGCCGACATCCTGATGGACAGTGCCGATGCCGAGATCCTGCGCATCGCGGGGCGAACGGAAATGCACGGCAGCGCCGCCGAAATGGATTTCGCCCTCTGTCGGGTTGACGACGCCGGACATGGTCTTGATCAGCGTTGATTTGCCGGCGCCGTTGTCGCCCAGCAGGCAGTGGACCTCGCCGGGATAGGCCTCAAGGCTGACATTGTCGAGCGCGAGGTTGTTGCCGAAACTGCGGGAGACGCTCTTGAGCGCCATTAACGGCTCTGTGTTCATGGCGATCATCCCTGCTTCTTGCGACCGAGCGCAAGTTCGCGGATCAGGTTGTTGGTGAGAACGGCGATGACGAGCAGCCCGCCGATGAAGGTCGCCAGCCAGTCGGTCGGCCATCCAGTGTAAAACAGTCCGAGGCTGACGATACCGTAAATGACCGTGCCGAAAACGATGCCGATGACCGAACCGAACCCGCCCTGCAGCAGCACACCGCCAATGACCGCGGCGATCGCCGTCTGGAACACATAGCCCTGGCCGGAGACCGCATTGCCCTGGTTGTACATCACCGCCGACATGACGCCGACGAAGGCGGCGCTGACTGCCGTCCAGATGAACAGCACCAGCCTGACGCGATTGACCGGCACGCCGGCACGGCGGGCGGCATCCTGATTGCCGCCGACGGCGAAGATCCAGTTGCCGAACGGCGTCTGCTTCAGCACCCAGGCGGCGAGCAGCGCGGCGAATGCCCACCAGAGGATCGAGACGTTGAAGAACTGCCATTTCGAGCCGAGCATATATTCGGCAATACCCGCATCCCTGAGCGACACATTGCTGGATCCCGACAGCAGGCGCGACAGACCGAGCGCGCTGCCGGCGAGAATGAAGTTCGAAGCCAGTGTGACGATGAACGACGGCATGCGGGTCGAGTTGACGAGGAAGGCGTTGAAGCAGCCGACGCCGACGCCCAGCGCCAGTGCCATGGCAATCGTCAGCGCCGCCGGCAGGCCGTAGAAGCCGGTGCCGAGCGCGACGATGATCGAGGCGGCGCCGACAACCGAGCCGGTCGAAAGATCGAATTCGCCCGATATCATCAGCAGGCCGACGGGCAGGGCGATGATGCCGAGTTCGGCGGCGGTGTTTAGCCAGCCCGCCGTGCCGGCGATCGACATGAAGCCATTGGCGCCGCCGGAAATGGCGAAAAAGACGTAGATCACCAGGGCGGCGATGGCCGGTCCGATCCAGACGATGCGGGCGAGGCGCGCCAGCAGCGGTGCCTGTATCCGGGGTGAGGTAACGGAAGTGTCGGTCATGCTGTCGCCTGAAGAAACGATGGACACGGGTTTTCCTGACTGTAAGCAGATTTCAGAAAAGTGAAAGTGCCGGCTTAGTGGCCGGGAGGCAAATGCAGCCGAGCGGGCATACTTCCGCCCGGCTGCGTCCTCCGCGTTCAGTTTGCGCCGCGAGAACCCGGATATGTGTCGCCGACGGCCAGCACGGCTGCCGCATTCGACTTGTCGATGAAGAACGGTCCGGAATTGATTTCGGTCGCCGGTGCCAGGCGATAATTTACGAACTGATGGGCGATCAGCACGCCGAAATAGCCTTGCAGGAATGGCTGCTGGTCGATGGCGTAGCTCATCTCGCCGTCACGAACAGCTTCGAGCACGGTCTTGCCGAGATCGATCGTGCCGAGATCGACCTTGCGGCCGGCGGCGCGGACGACCTTGACGGATTCCAGCGCATCGACGGCGACCGCGGCGCCGAGCGTGATGATGCCGTCGATGCTCTGGTCGGTCATCAGCATGGCGCTGACGGCGGCCTGGACCTTCTGGCTGTTGCCGATATCCTCGGAGGGCAGGGTCACGAGCTTGGCCTTGCCGCCAGCCTCGGTGATCGCATCGATATAGCCCTTGCAACGCATTTCGAGCACGGGATTGGCGGCGATCTGGTTGATGCAGAGGCCGTTCTTGACGCCATTCGCCACCGCTTTCTTGCCACCGGCATTGCCCATCAGCCACGGATCTTCGCCGATGAAGCCGATCGCGCCAAGTTCCTTCCAGGTGGTGCGGCCGGAATTATAGACGAGGACCGGAACGCCGGCCGCCACCGCCTGCTTGATCAGCGGCTCGGTCGGCTCGGGGAAGAAATTGCCGACCACGATTGCCGCAGGTTTGCGCGCAATCGCCGCCTCCAGCATCTTGGTATAGATCGGCACGATGTCGTTGAAATCCTGCGGCGCGGTCCATTGCGTCTTGACGCCAAGATCCTTGGTCGCCTGATCGAAGCCCTGCTGCACGGCACCCCAGAACGGGTCGGAGCTCGGGCCGGCCAGGAAGATGATCGTCTGATCTTCCTGCGCAAGGGCATTGGCGGCGGGTAGGGCCGCAAGGGCAAAAATAGCGGCGAGCACATAGCCGCCCAGTTTTCTGAGTGTCATTATATCCTCCCAAAATTTGCGGGTCCCGCTCCCTGCAGGCTTGCCGCTCGCGGCGAATAGAGTTCTCCGCTCGCCTCGAGCAAGAGGTAATAGATAATATGTATGATGTAAAGTCGGAATCTTGGCGACTATCTGACGGCGCGCATCTTGAGAATGGAGGCTGCCTCTCTTGCCAACGCCTGACCGAGCAGGAGATGCATTTCGGGGTCGAGATGGATGCCGTCGATGCCGGCGCGAACAACCTTGTTGGCGTCAAAATGGAAGCATCCGGTGCGGCTGGCGACCTGCTCCAGATAATAGGCGTGGTCGATGCACTTGCGATGGCCGTCGCCCCACATCGCCGGTTCGGCGGCGACCCCGATCTTTGGCGGCGTGACGACCAGTATCTCCGGGCTGGTGTCGGAAAGCGCATAGTGACCCTTTACCAATTGGATCAAGGTCAGCATGCCACGGGCGGAATTATACGATGAAATCGAAAATTGCTCTTTGAAATCATTGGTACCCAGCATGATGATCAGCAGATCCATCGGCGCATGGCTCTCAAGAACAGGGATGATCGTGCGCGCGCCGTTCTTGTGCAGGCCTTCGATTTGGTCATCGAAAACCGTGGTGCGGCCGGAGAGTCCTTCCTCGACGATCCAGACGTCTTCAGCGAGGTGCCGGCCCATGATATTGGTCCAGCGCTTTTCGGGTGGAATGCGATCGGGCGTCTGGGCGATATTGGCGAAGGGCGGGCAGCCCCAGGTGTTGGAATCCCCGAAGCAAACGATTGTCTTCATGTGTCAGCCCCTCCCATGCATCCTGATTGGCCTCGCCCCCGAGGTTGCAAGTCAACACGATCTTGCTATATAGATCATACATGTGAACGATGGCAATGAGGACTTGGTGCTGGCCGGGCATCAAGGAGGAATGAATTGACAGTCTACCGCCGCCCCGATCCGATCCCCCGCCGCCGGCCTGAGCCGAGCGTCCAGCCGAGCCCGCTGCAATCGGTACGGCCCGAATCCGATGATCTGCATCATCTGGTGGCGCGCAAGATCTATGCGGCGATTGCCGGCGGCCATTTTCCCGAGGGTTCGATCCTGCCGAACGAGCATGCGCTGGGCGAAACGCTCGGCGTGAGCCGGACCGCGCTGCGGGAAGCCATCAAGGGACTGTCATCCAAGGGCATGCTGGAGACCCGCCGCCGTCGCGGCACGATGGTGCTCGACCGCTGCCACTGGACGCAGGTGGATGGCGAGGTGATCAACTGGTCGCGCCGCGCCGATTCCTCCGTCTCTGGCGAACTCTGGCAGGCGCTGCAATCGGTGATGCCGACGCTGGCCGAAGCTGCCGCCCGTAATGGCTCGGCACTGCGTCTTGCAATGCCTCCGACCGGCATTGGCGAGGGTCGCGTTTTGGCTATCACGCTGTTCTTCACGGATATCGCCCGGCTGGCGGAAAACCGCTTCCTGTTCTCGGTCGCCTCGATCGGGCTGATCAACCTGATACAGGATGATCCCGATTTCCTGCGGCGCGGTTTTGACGGCATGGCCGATGTGGATTTGATGGCACTGCATGGTGCCGTCGTTTCAGGAGATGCCGTCGCGGCCGCAAACGGGATGAGGGTCCTGTTCGACAAGGCGTTTGCAGGACAAGAGCTTCGGAGCCGGCAGCAATTGCCGGCTTGATCCGTCCTTAACGGTGAGACGCCCAGGGCACCATCGTCCGCTCGAGAAACCTTGCGAGGATTTCAAACAGGAAGGCGATGATGGCGATCACGAAGATGCCGGCGATGACAATGTCGGTCACCAGGAATTGTGCCGCCGACTGGATCATGAAGCCGAGGCCGCGCGGGGCTGCGATCAATTCCGCTGCTACGAGCGTTGACCAGCCCGCGCCGAGCGCGATCCGAACACCCGTCAGGATCGACGGGATCGTGCCCGGAAGGATCACATGCCAGAGCAATTGCCAACGGGTCGCGCCAAACGAACGGGCGGCATTGATGTGATCCCTGGAGGCCGATTTCACGCCCGATACGGTCGAGATGATGATCGGCGGCAGCATGGCGAGTGCGATCACCGCGATTTTGGAGGATTCGCCGATGCCCATCCAGATGATGATCAGCGGCAGATAGGCAAGCGGCGGCAACGGCCTGAGAAACTCGACGATCGGATCGAGAATACCCTTGCCGACCTTGGTGAGGGCGATGGCCAGCCCTGCCGGCACGCCGACGACGATGGCCGCGATCAGCGCGCCGAAAATACGGTAGAGGCTGGCGCCAGTGTGCTGCGCCAGCGTGCTATCGACAAAGCCGACGGCGATCAGGGTATAAGTGGATTTCAACACTACGAGCGGCGACGGCAGGAAGACCGGCGAGACCAGCTTCAGCGCCGCCGCCAATGCCCAGAGCGCGATGATCGCCACAATGGTGATGCCCGAGACCAGCAGCGTGATATCGACCGGTTTGCGCCTGGGCTTGCGTGGCGGTTCCTTGTCTATCGCCGCTTCCTCGGATGTCGCCGGATAGGTCATGCTGCAAACTCCGCGGTCTCGGTATGGATCGCCAGCGTCAGTCCTTCATAGGCTGATTTGAACTCGGCCGAGCCCCGGATGGCCGCGGCCTCTTCGCCCGCCAGATGCCGGCCGCCGAAATCGAGTCGGAGATCGGCGGCGACGCGCCCGGGATTCGGTTCAAGCACGATGACGCGGGTGGCGAGGAACAGTGCCTCATCGATCGAATGGGTGATCAGCAGCACGCCGGTGGATGTCGCCTGCCAGACATTCAGCAGGAAGGACTGCATACGGCTGCGGGTCAGCGCATCGAGCGCCCCGAGTGGTTCGTCCATCAGCAGGAATTTGGGATCGGATGCGAGCGCCCGGGCAATGCCGACGCGCTGGCGCATGCCGCCGGACAGTTCCCAGATCTTCTTGTCGCCGGCACCCGACAGCCCTACGAGGTTCAGTAGTTCCTCGGCGCGGAGATCGCGCGCCGCCTTCGGCACGTGCCGGAGTTTCAGCGGGAAGCCGATATTGTCGCGAGCGTTCAGCCAGGGATAGAGCGCATCGTCCTGGAAGACCACCGCTCGGTCGCGACCCGGTCCAGTGATCGGCACGCCATCGACGCTGATTGCCCCCCGTGACGGGTTCAGGAAGCCGGCGGCGAGATTGAGAAGGCTGGTCTTGCCAGAGCCCGACCGGCCGATGACCACGACGAATTCGCGCTCATCGAGCGAAAGATTGATGTTCCGCAGCACATCATCCGCCCCTCCGCCGGTTCCGGAAAGCGCATAGTTCAACGATACATTCTGTAGCGACAAACTGCTCAAGGCCGCCCCTCCTCGTTCTGAAAGTCGTTGTCATTGAAAGCTGTCCGGCACGGCGGTGACTGGTGGCCACCGTGCCGGACGGAATGCGGATGACGGGCCGGGCTTATCAGGAGCTCGCCCGGCGGTATCATCCGGGGGTATTACTGCGAGACCTTCAGCGCCTCGTTGACCCATTTGGCCGAGACATACGGACTGTAATCGGCAAGCACGGCCGGGATCTTGCCCTGTTCGAGCAGGAAGGCGGATGTCTTGGCGACCGCGTCGATCGTCGCACCGCCGAGCAGATCCTTCGAAGCCTGTTCATCCAGCTTGGGGAAATAGTAGCCCTTCAGCAGTTGCGGCACTTCCTCGACTTTGGCGCCGGTCAGTCTGGTGATCTTTGCGGCCTCCGGCGAAGCAGCATTCCAGGCATCCGGATAGCCACGATAGCTGGCATAGGCGTCTCCGGTGACCTTGACGAAACCGGTCACGACATCGGGATGTTCCTCGGCGAATTTCTTGCTGACGATCCAGGCGTCGAATGTCGGGCCGCCCCATTTGGCCACATCGCTGGAATCGGCGAGTACCTTGCCGGATTTCTTGATCTGGCTGAGGACCGGATCCCAGACATAGGCGCCGTCGATGTCACCGCGTTCCCAGGCGGCGGCGATTTCCGGCGGGCGCAGGTTGAGGATTTCGACCGATTTCGGATCGATGTTCCAGTGCTTGAGCGCTGTCAGCAGGCTGTAGTGGGCAGTCGAGACGAACGGCGTGGCAATCTTCTTGCCGGCCAGATCTTCCGGCTTGTCGATGCCCTTGACGGCCAGCGCTTCGGCTTCGCTGATCAAGCCGACGACGTAGATTGTCTCGAAGGGCAGTTCTCGGGAAGCACCGGCGGCCAGCGGCGAAGAGCCGACATAGCCGATGTCAATTGAACCCGAGGCAAGCGCGGCGATAACATCGGCGCCGCCATCGAATTTCTGCCAATTGATCTTGGCGCCGGTGACTTTTTCATAAGTACCATCGGCCTGCGGTATACGCGCAGGCTCGACGATCGGCTGATAGCCGATGTTGAGCGTCACTTCGGCTGCCCGCGCGTTCATCGACGCAAAGGACATGACAACTGCTACGGATGCGGTTGCAGAAAGCAAAACGCGTCTGGTCATGGACATGGATGATCTCCCTCAATTATTGCGATGGGCACTCCCTCTGATACCAAGTCTCGATGATGACGACCTATTGCGTGGGACCGGGAACGACCGTCCGGGCAGGAGCACACCGGAGGGCGTAACCTTGGTTACGGTCGAGGATTGCGACGCATCCGGCGGACGAATCCCGGCCCACCCGAAGGGCCGGGCGCTTTTGGCTTCCGGCATTGTCGAAAATCCTCGATGGAGGAGCAGCTCCATCTGCGGTTTTCTCCTCGCCGGAAAGCCAAGATCGCTCCGGCGCGATAGGTTGCCATCATCGAGACTTGGTATGAGACAGGCCCCTTCAACATAATATATAAAAAAGATATAAAATATAGCCTATAAGTTTTGTGCTATCAGGACGCTGGGGTAAATTTTTTCAAATTGCCGGGAGAGCGGCTGAAACCGTCGGGTTGGTTCGCAGCCGGTGAGATGGTGATGATGACGAATCCGACCGGCTTATTGCCGTTCCAGCACGCAATTGTAGCTGACGCCGTTCGGCATTTTGAAAAAGGCGTCGTCGCCCTGCGTCCAGAATGCCATGTCGCCTTGAGGACTGCGCGCGAAGTAGCGCGCGCCGGATCCGATGCCGACATGGACGCCGTCGGAAAATTGGACGGCGCTGACGGGTGGATTGCTGCTGATGAAAGTGGCTTTCACCGGCTGCTTCAAATCCTTGCACTGGAGATTGAACGGACCCTTGGTGATGCCCTTTTGGTCACTCGCTCGTGCTTCGGCATGATTTTCCCTGAGGAAATGGATCCGCACGGCATAGGACGAAATGATGCAGCCACGCAAATCCTCCGATATCCAGCATTCGTCACGCACTTTCTGCCAGCGTGCCCGATCTTCGTTGAGGACCTTCTTCTCGTCCTCTCGCTTGCCGCCGTCACGCACCAGCCTGAACAGCCGGGTCGCCTCGACATCCATAATGGCCAGTTCCTTATCGCCGCAGATCAACTCCTCTGCGCGGCTGTCAGCTTTCGCGCAGTTGAAGGACGGAGAGCCGGCCTCGGCGGAGGAGACGAAAGGCCCCGCGGATAGAGCGAGCGTACTGAGAGTGCAGGCAGTCAAAAGCCGTATTGTAAACATAGGAAACCTCGTTGATATAGGCGCTCCCCGCTTGTTCAGGCTTCAATCGTCTGGAAACTCCGGCTGGTCGGAGGCGCATCTGATAGGAAACGCGCACAGAGGCCAAATCGATCCAAAAAAATGGCCCGCTTGTGGCGGGCCAATTACAAATTCGTATAGATCGGAAGATCAATCCTTGGCGCGCTCGACATAGGACGCGTCTTCGGTGAGGATCACGATGCGCGTGCCGGCATTGATATGCGGCGGAACGTTGGTGCGAACGCCATTCGACAGCATGGCGGGCTTGTATGACGAGGACGCGGTCTGGCCCTTGACGACCGGTTCGGTCTCGGTGACTTCCAGCGTCGCGTAGCGCGGCAGTTGCAGGGCAATCGCATTGCCGTCATGGATAGACAGGACCACCGTCATGCCTTCTTCAAGATAGGCCTTGTCGTCGCCGACCACGCCTGGGCTCGCGGCAACCTGGTCGTAGTTTTCGGGGTTCATGAAGTGGAAGCCTTCGCCGTCTTCGTAGAGGTACTGGAAGTTCAAATCCTCGACGACGGCGCGCTCGACCTGCTCGGTGGTCTTCCAGCGTTCGGAAACCTTCACGCCGTCGGAAATGCGACGCATGTCGATCTGGGTCACCGGAGTGCCCTTGCCGGGATGAAAATTCTGCGCGGTCAGCACGACATAGAGGCGATTGTCGATATCGAGGACATTGCCTTTACGCAGCTGAGAAGCGATGACCTTTGCCATAAGACTTCCTTGTAACTTGTTGGAACGCGCTTTAAAGGACGGCAAACCGGCCAGACACGCGCCTTTGACTGATTGTGTGGCGCGCTACTAACCTGAAAACGGCTGAAATGCCAGACCGAATTGATAGAACCGATGATAAACATTGCCTCGCAATTGCCTTCGCCATGGTGGCAGCCGAATGTGCATGCCGACCGGCGTCCGTTCCTCATGGCACGCAACCGTATCCAGGCCGCGCTGCGGGCATTTTTCACGCGGAATGACTTTATCGAGGTGGATACGGCCGCCCTGCAGGTCTCGCCCGGCAACGAGACGCACCTTCATGCTTTCCGGACGGACCTGATCGCCTCGGATGGCTCGGTCAACCCTTATTACCTGCATACGTCGCCGGAATTTGCCTGCAAGAAGCTGCTGGCTGCGGGTGAGCGGCGGATCTTCACCTTCGCCCATGTCTATCGCAATCGCGAGACCTCGCCGACCCATCAACCGGAATTCACCATGCTGGAATGGTATCGCGCCGGCGAGACCTATCAGTCGCTGATGGCCGACTGCGGCGCGATGTTATCATTCGCGGCAGAAGCGGGCGGGCAGGCCCTATTGCGCTATCGCGGGCTGGAATGCGATCCCGCGCTGGAACCGGAGCGGCTGACGGTGGCCGATTCCTTCATCCGCTATGCCGACATCGATTTGACGGACACGATATCGGCAGATGGAACCACCGATCGCGGCCGGTTGGTGGCATCAGTGACGGCTGCAGGTATCCGTACCGCTGAGGACGACACATGGTCGGATCTGTTTTCCCGCGTGCTGGTGGAAAAGGTGGAGCCCTTTCTGGGCATCGGGCGAGCGACGATCCTCTGCGAATATCCGGTGGCGGAAGCGGCCCTGGCGCGGAGATCGCCGAGCGAGCCCCGCGTTGCCGAGCGCTTCGAGCTTTATGCATGCGGCGTCGAACTCGCCAACGCCTTCGGCGAACTGACCGATGCCGACGAGCAGCGCCGCCGCTTCAAAATGGAGATGAAGGAGAAGCAACGTATCTATGGCGAGACCTATCCGCTGGACGAGGATTTCCTTGCCGCACTCGCCATCATGCCCGAGGCGAGTGGCGCGGCGCTGGGTTTCGAGCGGCTGGCGATGCTGGCTTCCGGTGCCTCGCGGATCGACCAGGTGATGTGGGCGCCGGTGCGGTGGGGGACGTGATTTTGCATCGCATTTGGCCGGCACCCCCCTCTGTCAGCTTCGCTGACATCTCCCCCTCAAGGGGGGAGAGTGGAGGCTTGTGGCGCGGTCTTGCGAACAAACAGGCTCCCGTTTTTCCGCGGGCATCGAAGGTTTTTATCAAGGGTTGCAGCAGCAACTTATATTCTCCCCCCTTGAGAGGGAGATGTCGCGAAGCGACAGAGGGGGGTGAAGCATCTCCCCAAAGGCGATGCGAATGACGAGTATCACAACCCCCAAGCAACTGCTTGATGCCGGACTGATTTCGCCCGAGCAGGTCGATGGGGCGGAAGCCGTGGCTGCCCGCTACGCCATCTCGGTCACCGACACCGTGGCCAGCCTCATCGATCCCACCGATCCCTCCGACCCGATCGCGCGGCAATATATTCCCGATCCCGCCGAGCTGATTCAGTTGCCCGAAGAACGCGCCGATCCGATCGGCGATCATGCCCGTAGTCCCGTCGAGGGTGTCGTTCATCGTTATCCGGACCGGGTGCTGCTGAAGGCCGTGCATGTCTGTCCGGTCTACTGCCGCTTCTGCTTTCGGCGGGAGATGGTCGGCCCGCAAGGCGACGGCACGCTCTCGGGCGCTGCACTCGATGCCGCGATCGGCTATATCGCCGCACATCCGGAAATCTGGGAAGTGATCGTCACCGGCGGCGATCCGCTGGTGCTGTCGCCACGGCGGCTGGTGGCGCTGATGGAGCGGCTTGGTGCGATCTCGCATCTGAAGATCATCCGCTTCCACAGCCGCGTGCCGGTGACCGATCCCGCACGTATCGACGCGGCCCTGATTGATGCGCTGAAAGCCTCCGGTAAAACCGTCTATGTGGCGCTGCACGCCAATCACCCGCGTGAACTGACCGGCGAGGCGCGCGTGGCCTGCGCCACGCTGATCGACAGCGGCATCATGATGGTCAGCCAGTCCGTATTGCTGAGGGGCGTCAACGATGATCCGGCAGTGCTTGCCACGCTCATGCGGCTGTTTGTCGAGAACCGCGTCAAGCCCTATTATCTGCACCACCCAGATCTGGCGCCCGGCACCAGCCATTTCCGCATGCCGATCGAGGAGGGCAGGGCAATCGTCGCCGAATTGCGCCGACGTGTGTCCGGGCTCTGCATGCCGGCCTATATCCTCGACATCCCCGGTGGTCATGGCAAGGTGCAACTGAACGAAAGCCCGGTTCGGTCAGAGGGCGATGGATGCTACGCGATCGAGGACCGGCTTGGGGCGGTGCATGCCTATCGCGATCAGTGATCCGGGCATGCTGTCGATGCCATCAATGTGGGCTTTTCGATATGCCCGATGCATAAAATAGTGCCATTATCGAAATCCGGCGCGGAATTGTCCTGTAATTTGACGCGCAATTGGCGCCAAAGCGGTATCGGGCCGGGTTGGCACGGCCTGTGCATAGGTCCACAAGCCCTTTGGCCAATGAGGACCATTCCGATGGAAAAATCGCTAGCGACCCCTGAAGCGCGGAAGATCAATCCGGTGCAGGATCCGCAGATCCTGCCGCTGAGCTATTGCATGCCTCTGGTGACCACGCGTTTTTCATCACCGGCGGCGAGTGCCTGCGTTCCGCAGAGTTTTCTCGAGCTGTTCTTCAGGAAAAAATAGCCACAACAGCCGGCCGATGTGCCGGCAGTTGTGGCTGTCACTACAATCAGTCCCGGACGATCAGCAGGTCGGTCGCCGAGAAACGCGCTTCGATCATATCGCCGACGACAGGTGGTTTTACCGACGGATCATTGAACATGTCGAAAGAGAGCGGCTGACCATCGACGATCAGCTTGGTGCGGATCACCGAACCCAGGAAGCTTACGGACTCGACCTTGCCGCTCAGCGAGAAGTCACGGTTGCCGCCGTTGCTCAGCGACAGCGCCTCGGGACGCAACGCGATACTGATCTTGTCGCCCGGTTTGACATTGCCCAGCGGTTCGCTGAGGTGGACCGTTGTGTTGCCGATCGTCACAGTGTTGGCCGAGAGATCTGCGACCTTGGCCTCGATGATCGACAGCGTGCCGACGAAGGTGGCGACAAACTTGGTCTTCGGCCGGTTATAGATCTCGAACGGCGTGCCGATCTGGTCGGCGCGACCCTGATGCATGACGACGATGCGGTCGGAGATCGACAGCGCCTCTTCCTGGTCGTGCGTCACGAAGATGGTGGTAATGCCCATCTTCTGCTGGATGGCGCGGATTTCCTCGCGCAGCGACACGCGGATCTTGGCGTCGAGCGCCGAGAGCGGCTCGTCGAGCAGCAGCACCTGTGGCTTGATGGCCAGCGCGCGGGCAAGCGCCACGCGCTGCTGCTGGCCGCCGGAGAGCTGGAAAGGATAGCGATCGGCCAGATGGCTGAGGCTGACGAGGTCGAGCATCTCCTTGACGGTCTTGGCCGAGACTTCCTTTTCGATGCCCTTGACGCGAAGACCGAAGGCAACGTTTTCCGCCGCCGTCATGTTCGGAAACAGCGCGTAGGCCTGGAACACCATGCCGATATTGCGCTGGTTGGTCTTGAGGTCGTTCTGCCTGACGCCGTTGATGGTGATATCGCCGGCAGTAGGCGTCTCGAAACCTGCGACCATCCGCAGCGTCGTGGTCTTGCCGCAACCCGATGGCCCGAGAAAGGAGATGAACTCACCCTTCTCGATGCTCATGTTGAAATCCTTCACGACCTGGGTCGGACCATAGATCTTCTGAATGTTGGAGAGTTCGAGAAAGGCCATTGTTATATCCTCAGGTCCGGACGCGCGAGACTTTTTGGAGACGCGAAGCGATGTTGATAAGCCCCATCGAGGCCCAAGTCATGATGAAGGCGATCATTGCCAGCGCTGGCGGCTCATAGGCTTTGTTGGCGCCGATTAGCTGCAGATAGGGACCGAAAGCCGGGCGATTGAGCAGCGATGGCATTGTGAACTCGCCGATGACGATCGCGAAAGCGATGAACGAACCGGAGAGCACGCCGCTCATGACGTTCGGGAAAATGCAGCGGACCATGATGGTGGTCCATGACGCACCCAGGCTTTCCGCCGCTTCCGTCAGCACCCGCACATCGATCGCCCGCATGGAGGTATCGACCGAGCGATACATATAGGGCAGCGACAGTGTCATGAAGGAGAAGATCAGCAACAGATCGGTGGTCCGCTCATAGGCCGTGAACGGCAAGACGGATGCCGAACCGTAGAGCCGGAGATAGCCGAAGACGATGACGATCGCCGGGATGACCAGCGGCAGCAGCGTGATGAACTCCACCACCGGGCGCATCTGCGGCAGCCGCAGGCGCACCCAGTAGGCGGTCGGCACGATCAGCACCATGCCGACGATGATCGTCAGGATTGCCATCAGGATCGAGTAGCTGAAGGTCTCGCGAAACTGAACATCGGCAAACACCGAGGCATAGGCATCGAATGAGTACTCGCCGCGGCGCATGCGCAGCGAGAATTCGAAGGTGGCGATCAGCGGCACCAGAAAATAGACGGCACCAATGGCGACCGCGAACCAGGCGAGGATCTTCTTGCCGTTCATTTCTGCCACCGTTCCGCGCGCATCCGCAGCCAGATATAGAGGAAGTTGGAAATGCCGGTGATGACGACCATGCCGAGCGCCACGGCATAGCCGAGATTGGCGTTGTGCAGCACGTCGCCACGGATCTGGGCGTAAAGAACGATCGGAACGATGTTCAGCGAAGAGCCGGTCAGTGCATAGGCCGTGGCGATGGCGCCGAAGGCATTGGCAAACAGCAGCAGAAACGTGCCCATCAGGCTCGGCCAGAGGATCGGCAGCACGACCATGCGCCAATATTGCCAGGTGCTGGCGCCGAGAATGGAAGCGGCTTCGTTCCATTCCTTCTTCAACCCATCCAGGGCCGGTGTGATGATCAGCACCATCAGCGGAATCTGGAAATACATGTAGGTCAGCGTCAGGCCGAAGAAGCTCAGGAGATTGAAACCGTGGCCGTAGATGTTGAAGCCGAAATAGGTCGTCATGATGTAGGTGAGCAGGCCGGTACGGCCGAGCGTCGCCAGAAAGGCGAAGGCCAGCGGCACGCCAGCGAAGTTGGACGCGACGCCCGAGAAGGTCAGGAAGAACGAGCGGATCCAGCCGGGCAGGCCACCCATGGTGATTGCCCAGGCGAGGAAAAAGCCGATCAGCAGGCCGCCGATCGCCGATGCGGCACTGACTTTGATGGAAATCCAATAGGCCGCGAGGATCGTCGGTTGGAAGAGGTCGACGAAATTCTGAAGTGTGAACTCACCCTTGGGATTAAAAAAGGCGCCGGTCACGAGGTAAAGCGTCGGGAGAATGAGGAACAGCAGCGCAAACAGCATGAACGGCACGATCCCGAGCCAGTCCACGATCATACGCCGGTTCAGTGTGCCTTGCGACTGCGCCATAAGGGCCTACCGGTTCAAAAAAAAGGGAAATTAATCGTCATAAGCCCCTCCCGGAATTTCGTCCGGGAGGGGTAGGCAATTGCGTTGTTACTGGACGTTGGCGCCGACGACGCTGTCCCATTTCTCGGTGATCGCCTTCTTGTAGGCGTTCTGTTCGTCGAGGGTCGGGAATACAGCCTTGGCGTAGCCTTCAGCCGGCGGCAGCTTGTCGAGCAACGCCTGCGGAATCTTGCCGTTCTTGGCGAGATCGTTGAAGCGGATCGGGTGGCAATAGCCGGTCAGCCAGCCGATCTGGCCCTCGTCGGAATAGAGGTATTCCATCCAGAGCTTGGCGGCGTTCGGGTGCGGAGCGTAAGCCGAGATTGCCTGGACATAGACGCCGGCGACGACGCCATTGGTCGGAACCACGACTTCATACGGAGGATTGCCCTTCAGGCCGTCGCCCCAGCTGATGGCGTTGTAATCCCATGCAGCGATGATCGGGGTGGTGCCCTGTGCGAAAGGAGCAGCCTTGCCGACGACCGGCACGAAATTGCCCTTGGAATTCAGGTCCTTGAAGAAGGCGAGGCCTGCTTCGGCAGCCTTGGAAGCGTCGCCGTTGGCAGCAGCCAGACCGGCGGCGTAAACAGCCGAGACAGCCTGGTTGGCCGAGCGCGGGTCACCAGCGAGAGCGACCATGTTGGCGAATTCAGGCTTCTGCAGGTCGGCCCAATCCTTCGGGGCTTCCTTGACGAGGTCCTTGTTCACCAGCAGCGCCATGACACCGTAGTAATCGCCGTACCAGTAGCCGTCGGCATCCTTGGCGGAATCCGGAATGCTGTCCCAGGTGGAAACCTTGTAGGGCTGGATCAGGCCATCGGCCTTGGCGGACGGACCAAAGGAAAGGCCGACGTCGATGACGTCAGGCGCCTGCGGGCCCTTGTTGTCCTTGTTGGCCTTGATGGCTTCGATTTCGTCGCCCGAACCCGCGTCAGGGTTGAGTTCGTTGACCTTCAGGCCGTACTTGGCCTTGAAGCCTTCGATAACGCCGCCATAGTTGCACCAGGAATGGGGCAGGGCGATGGTGGTCAGCTCACCTTCAGCCTTTGCAGCCTTGATAAGGTCGTCCATGGCGTCGGCGCGCGCAACGGCGGTGGTTGCCATCAGCAATGCGCAGGTGCCTGCGACGAGAGTGTTGATCTGGGCTTTCACTGAGTTTCTCCTCTGTTGGGTTCAGCATGATCGTGCTGTTAGTTTTGTTTCATGACGCCTGTGTGACAGTTTTATGTACTGCGCAATTCGATCCTTTTACTTTAGCAATAAGGTATACTCCCCCTGATTGCTTATTCTCCTGCTACCGGCTTCCTGAAGAGTGGTGTCGCTTCAAAAAGCTCTTCAAGCATCGTCATGCGCTCGCGGGTCTTCTCCCAATGAGATCCCTGGACCGCCTCGATCAATGCCTCAACGACAATGAGGGTGACGACCGACGAGTCCCAGGCAGACGGCGCTTCGATGTTGAGCCTGAAGCTGTGACGCGCATGCTTGACGACGGGTGATCCCCATTGGTCGGTGAAGAGAATAATTTCCGCCCCGTGTTCGGCGGCGGTCTTGGCCAACGCTTCGAGCTGGCTTTCATATCGGCGTATGTCGAATAGGATCAGCACGTCGCCGCGGTTCATGTTCAGGACATAATGCGGCCAGCTTGAGGCATTGGGCGATATGCGCGTGACGCCGGGCCGGATGACCTGCAGATGCGTGAAGAAATATTCGGCCAGGGCGCCGGTGATGCGGCCGCCGGCAAGGTAGACCGCACGTTTGCGATCGCCGATCAGCTTGGCGGCGGCATCGAATTCCGCCGGGTCGAGCGAACCGAGCGACTGGCGCATATTGTTCATGATCGCTTCGGCGAAACGGTTGAGAATATGCGCCCCGGGCGCATTCGGCGCCATTCGCTCATGCTTGGTGATCGGATTGGATATCGTTTCCTCGAGTTCCTGGTGCAATCGCACCTGGAAATCCGTAAAACCCCGGAAACCAAGCTTTTGCACCATGCGGACAACCGTCGGTGTCGAGACGTTGGCCGCTTCGGCAACCGTAGTGATCGAGCCCAATCCGGAAACCGGATAATTGTCGAGCAGACTATTGGCCAATTGCTTTTCGGCACGCGTCATCTGATCATAGCGTGACGTGATCATGTCCGAGACAGTCTTGTTGGTGCCTGACACCTTATTCCCGTTCCCCTCTCCAGTCTTCGCTGGATATTTCAATAAAATAAGAAATGGAAACGCCCGCCGGAGTCAATAGCTTTTTTGTATCGTATTTTTCACAGACCCGATTGACACTCACAGATTTTTGAAGAATTTATTACAAATAAATGAAGGCCTGGGGAATGTCGGAACAATTGAATCTATTGACCGCCGCCGATGGTGAACCGGTTTCCGAGATCAACATTCCGGGAAAAAGCGAAGTCCTGCTGATCTGCGAGCATGCCAGCCGGCGTTTGCCGGCGAAACTCGGAACACTCGGCCTGGCCCCGGCGGCACTCAAAGCGCATATCGCCTGGGATCCCGGCGCACTTGCGGTGGCCAGTTTGATGTCGGCGGCACTCGACGCAGCGTTGATCCACCAGAATTTCTCGCGTCTTGCCTATGACTGCAACCGTCCTCCGGAAGCGTCCGATGCCATGCCGTCCAAAAGCGAGATCTACGATATTCCCGGCAATGCCTCGTTGTCGCGTGCGGAAAAAGACGCCAGGACCAGGGCGATCTATCAGCCTTTTGGATCGGCCATCGCCCGGAGGATCAGCGAGCGCAAGGCGCAGGCGCGTGAGACGGTTCTCGTCACGGTTCATTCCTTCACGCCGGTCTACCGCGGTGTTTCGCGCGATGTCGAGATCGGCATACTGCATGATCGCGACAGCCGGCTTGCCGACCAGATGCTGCGGCTTGCCGGGGCGGGCAGCCGCTACCGCATGCGCCGCAACGAGCCCTATGGGCCGGCCGATGGCGTCACGCACACGTTGAAGGAACACGGCCTTGCAAACGGCTTGTTGAATGTCATGATCGAGGTTCGAAACGACCTCGTGCAAAATGAAGCCGGCCAAGAGGTCGTGGCCGGCTTTCTGGCGGGATTGATCCGGGAGAGCCTTGCGATCCACGCCTGACCAAGACCTCTTTTATCGCGCGGCGCCAACGATCGCGCGAGTTAAAAGTGCAGAAAGCAGGCCCGGCTGCAATGGTGCGGCTGGAGGGGAACAGGGGATCAATATTATGTCAGGGTATTCTGATTCAGACAAAAAAGAGGATATGCAAGTCCTGCATTCCATGGGCTACGCCCAGGAACTTGAGCGGCGCATGAGCCGGTTCTCGAATTTTGCAGTGTCGTTTTCGATCATCTGCATTCTGTCGGGCGGGATCAATTCGCTGGCACAGGCGACAGCGGGCGCGGGCGGCGCTGCGATTGGTATCGGGTGGCCGATCGGCTGCTTCGTTTCGCTGGTGTTCGCCATTGCCATGGCGCAGATCAGCTCCGCCTACCCGACAGCCGGCGGGCTCTATCACTGGGGCTCAATTCTCGGCAATCGATTCACCGGCTGGCTGACCGCCTGGTTCAATCTGCTCGGTCTGGTTACTGTTCTCGGCGCGATCAACGTCGGGACTTACTACTTCTTCATGGGCGCCTTCGGCTCTCATCTCGGGCTGGTGGATTCGACCGTCGTCCGCGTCATCTTCCTGGTGATCATCACCGGGTTGCAGGCGCTCGTGAACCACATGGGTATCGGGCTGACGGCCAAGTTGACCGACTTCTCCGGCTATCTGATTTTCGCGACATCCATCATTCTCGCTCTTGTTTGCCTGGCCTCGGCCGATGCTTTCAATATCGGACGGCTGTTCACGTTCTCCAATTTCTCGGGTGAAGCCGGTGGAAATGTCTGGCCGGCCTATTCAGGCACCTGGGTCTTCCTGCTCGGCCTTCTCCTGCCGATCTACACCATTACCGGCTATGACGCTTCGGCCCATACGTCGGAAGAAACATTGAAAGCTGCGGAATCCGTGCCGCGCGCCATGGTGAGCTCGGTTCTCTGGTCGGCCCTGTTCGGCTACATCATGCTGTGCTCGTTCGTGCTGATGATCCCGACGACGGTGACAGGAGCCGACGGCGTGGCAACCGACGGCATGGCAGCCGCGGCCGCTCAAGGCTGGAATGTGTTCTTCTGGGCGATGGATACTCAGGTTAATTCGACGCTGAAAATCGTTCTCTACATCGCGATTTTCATCAGCCAGTGGCTTTGCGGCCTGGCGACCGTGACATCCGTGTCGCGTATGATCTTCGCTTTCTCCCGCGATGGCGGTCTGCCGGCATCGCGCGCGCTGTCGAAAGTCAGCCCGAGCTACCGGACCCCGGTCGCCGCGATCTGGACCGGCTCCATCCTGTCGGTGCTGTTCGTCTGGGGCTCGTCGCTCGTCACGATCGGCGATACGCCGGTCTACACCATCGTCGTTTCCTGCACGGTCATCTTCCTGTTCTTCTCCTTCGCGATTCCGATCACGCTCGGTCTGCTCGCCTGGGGAACCTCCCGGTGGAACAAGATGGGCCCATGGAATCTCGGCGAGGGCGTCTTCAAGCTGTTTGCAGTGCTGACCATACTGGCGATGATCCTGATCTTCGTACTCGGCATCATGCCGCCGAACAGACCCGCGCTCTATGTCACTGTCGGCTTCCTGGTGCTGACCGCCATTGTCTGGTTCGGCTTCGAGCAGCGCCGTTTCAAGGGCCCGCCGATCGGTGACGAAGTCGCCAAGCGCAAGGCTGCGATCGCGGCTGCGGAAAGGGCCGTGGGCGAAGTCTGAAACTGCTGAAATTGCGAAAGCATCCGGCCTCGAAGGAGGCCGGAGCGATCTGTCTGTTCAAAAAGATGCGGGCCGTGAAGGTCCTGGATAAACCAGAGAGTGGGTTTTCTCATGAGCGCAACATATAGCTTTGACGATTTGAAGAAGGATGTCGCAGCCGGCAGCATCGATACCGTGCTTGCAGTGCTTGTCGATATGCAGGGGCGCCTGATGGGCAAGCGCTTCCATGCGCAGTATTTCGTCGACAGCGCCTGGGAGGAAACCCATAGCTGCAACTATCTGCTGGCCACCGACATCGAGATGGAGACCGTCTCCGGCTACAAGTCGACGAGTTGGGAAAAGGGCTATGGCGACTATACGATGAAGCCGGACCTCGGCACGTTGCGCCGCATCCCCTGGCTGGAAGGCACGGCACTGGTGATCTGCGACGTGCTCGATCATCACACGCATGAGGAAGTGGCACATTCGCCGCGTGCGATCCTCAAGAAGCAGATCAAGCGGCTTGAAGCGATGGGCATGAGGGCGTTCATGGCCTCCGAGCTTGAATTCTTCCTGTTCGACCAGTCTTATGACGACGCGCGCCATAGCGGCTACCGCGACCTGCAACTGGTTTCGGGCTATAATGAAGATTACCACATCTTCCAGACGACCAAGGAAGAAGATGTGATGCGGGCGATCCGCAACGGTCTGCAGGGCGCCGGCATTCCGGTCGAGAATTCCAAGGGCGAAGCGTCCGCCGGCCAGGAAGAGATCAATGTCCGCTATGCCGAGGCGCTCGACATGGCCGACCGGCATTCGATCATCAAGAACGGCTGCAAGGAAATCGCCTGGGCGCGCGGCAAGGCGATCACGTTCCTCGCCAAATGGAATTACAACGCCGCCGGCAGTTCTTCGCACATCCACCAGTCGCTCTGGTCGCTGGAGGGCAAGCCGTTGTTCTTCGATCACAAGGGCCGCTATGGCATGTCGGCGCTGATGGAAAACTACGTCGCGGGACTGCTGGCGCATGCCGGCGAGATCACTTACTTTCTGGCGCCCTATATCAATTCCTACAAGCGCTTCGTCGCCGGCACGTTCGCGCCGACCAAGGCGATCTGGTCGAAGGACAACCGCACCGCCGGCTATCGCCTGTGCGGCGAGGAAACCAAGGGCATCCGCATCGAATGCCGGGTCGGCGGCTCCGACCTCAATCCCTATCTTGCCTTTGCGGCACTGCTGGCTGCCGGCATCGACGGGATCGAGAACAAGATGCAGCTCGAAGCGCCCTTTACCGGCGATGCGTATGGCGCCAAAGACGTTCGCGAAATCCCCAAGACACTCCGCGATGCGACCACGATGCTGACCAAATCCAAGCTGCTGCGCTCGGCTTTCGGCGACGATGTTGTCGATCATTACGTTCGCGCCGCGCAATGGGAGCAGGAGGAATATGACCGCCGTATCACCGACTGGGAAGTGGCGAGGGGGTTTGAGAGGGCTTAAATCACAACGATAATGTTGCTGTTTTCGCATAGTGGTGATAAAATCACATCGATTGGAGGTTGCGTCATGATCGATAGTGAATGGTTTTATCGTCAGCTGGAGAGGGACGGACGATCGCTTCGCGATATGGCGAAGGGCCTTGGTCTCGATCCTAGTGCCGTGTCGCGGATGCTGCGTGGCGAACGCAAGATGAGCGCCGAAGAGCAGGATGGAATTGCCGAGTATCTCGGTATATCCATCAATGAGGTGGCGATGCGGCGGCGGGGAGAGGCGATTGGGTTTGGCGAGCAGGCACAGGAGGCTTTGAATATGGATGTGGGTCGTGCTGCTGTTTCCCGCAAACGGGAGGAACCGACACAGTCAGAGCCCGATGCATCGGTCGATGAGAGGAGCTTTCTTGAGCGCATTCGCGAGCGAATGGCCGGGTCTGTGACGATTCCGCCTGGAGTTGACGTAACCGAACCAGCTGATCCTGAATGGGGCAAGGTGTATGACGAAGAAGGGCCGGTATCTTTTTGACACCTGTCTCATGCTGTATCTGTCGCGCTCAGAACCCATCTCATTGCTCGCGAGCAACGTTCTGGATGCACCTAGGGCTGAGGCAGGCGATTTTTTTGTGTCGGGATTTTCGGCATGGGAGGTAAGCCTTCTGGTTTCTAAGGGCCGGTTGAGTCTCACCAGGGTGCCTCTGGATTGGTTTCGAGAATTCGGGAAGGAGCGGGGAGTGCAAGTTATCGAGGCAACGCACGAAATACTCGTTGCCTCTTCGTATCTGCCCGAGCCCCTGCACAACGACCCTGCCGACCGCATCCTGATCGCCACCGCGCGCGAACATGATCTGACCATTATCACCCGTGACCGTGCGATCCTTGCCTATGGCACTGCCGGTCACGTAAAGACACTTGCATGCTGAAAGTTGGTTTGGAGCCAAGAGAATGACCATGATCCAATGCATATCGCCCATTGACGGTTCGGTTTACGCCGAGCGGCCGGCCATGAGTTTCGATGACGCCAAGGCGTTGATTTCGCGCGCCCGCAAGGCGCAGAAGGCCTGGGCCAGGCGGCCGCTCGACGAGCGCGTGTCGCTGGTGCTGAAGGGCGTCGCACGCCTCAATGAAATGACCGACGAGGTCGTCACCGAACTTGCCTGGCAGATGGGCCGGCCGATCAGGTATGGCGGCGAGTTCAAAGGCTTCAACGAGCGCTCCAACTATGTCGCGTCGATCGCCGCCGACGCGCTGGCGCCGATGATGGTCGAGAAGAGCGACAAGTTCGAACGCTATATCGCCCGCGAAGCGCATGGCGTCGTATTCGTCATCGCGCCGTGGAACTATCCCTACATGACGGCGATCAACACCGTGGCGCCGGCGCTGATGGCCGGCAATACCGTGGTGATCAAGCATGCCAGCCAGACCTTGCTGGTCGGCGAGCGCATGGTGCGCGCCTTCAATGAGGCGGGAGTGCCGGAAGATGTGTTCATGAACATCTTCCTCGACCACCAGACGACGTCGGCGCTGATCGCCGATGGCCAGTTCAACTTCATCAATTTCACCGGCTCCGTCGAAGGCGGCCGTTCGATCGAGCGGGCGGCCGCCGGCACATTCACCGGCGTCGGGCTTGAGCTCGGCGGCAAGGATCCAGGCTATGTGATGGAGGACGCCGATCTCGACGCCGCCGTCGATACGCTGATGGATGGCGCGACCTACAATTCCGGCCAGTGCTGCTGCGGTATCGAGCGCGTCTACGTCAACGAGAACCTATACGACGCCTTCGTCGAGAAATCCGTAGCCTGGGTTTCCAACTACAAGCTCGGCAATCCGCTCGATGCCTCCACGACGCTCGGGCCGATGGCCAACAAGCGGTTTGCCGCTGTTGTTCGCGCGCAAATCAACGAAGCTGTCGCGAAAGGGGCAAAGGCACTGGTCGATGCGAAGCTTTTCCCGGAAGATGACGGCGGTGCCTATCTCGCTCCGCAGGTGCTTGTCGATGTCGATCATTCCATGTCGATCATGAACGAGGAGACCTTTGGCCCGGCTGTCGGGATCATGAAGGTCAGAAACGACGCTGAGGCGCTCGAACTGATGAATGATTGCAAATACGGCCTCACTGCCTCGCTCTGGACAGGTGATGTCGAGCGCGCCGCCCGGCTTGGCGACGAACTGGAAACCGGCACCGTGTTCATGAACCGCGCCGATTATCTCGACCCGGCGCTGTGCTGGACCGGCGTCAAGGAAACCGGCCGTGGCGGCTCGCTATCGGTTCTCGGCTTCCATAATCTTACCCGCCCGAAATCCTATCATTTGAGGAAGTCCTTCTAATGTCCATCACCGCCAACTGGAGCTATCCGACCCTCGTCAAGATGGGCGCCGGCCGGATCAAGGAACTCGCCGATCACTGCAAGTCGTTGGGCATGAAAAAGCCGCTGCTGATCACCGATCGCGGGCTTGCGCCGATGCCGATCACCCAGAACGCGCTCGACATTCTAGAAGCCGGCGGGCTTGGCCGGGCGATCTTCGCCGATGTCGATCCGAATCCGAACGACAAGAATCTTGATGCCGGCGTCAAGGCCTACAAGGACGGCGGCCATGACGGCGTTGTGGCCTTCGGCGGCGGCTCGGGGCTCGACCTCG
The DNA here is from genome assembly GCA_028290545.1 of Rhizobium sp. Taxonomy (GTDB): domain Bacteria; phylum Pseudomonadota; class Alphaproteobacteria; order Rhizobiales; family Rhizobiaceae; genus Rhizobium_E. Next base: position 50,992 of record JAQGJP010000099.1, read on the forward strand.
GCAAATGCGTGGCCTTCATGGTGGCGCAGACGCGGCCGGTCTGGGATTTCGAGGATATCGGCGACTGGTGGACGCGTGCCAATTCCGATGGCATCGCGCCGATCGTCGCCGTGCCGACGACCGCCGGCACCGGCTCGGAAGTCGGCCGCGCCTCGGTGATCACCAATTCCGAGACCCATACCAAGAAGATCATCTTTCATCCGAAATTTCTGCCGGGTGTGACGATCTGCGATCCGGAACTCACCGTCGGCATGCCGAGGGTGATCACCGTCGGCACCGGCATGGACGCATTCGCGCATTGCCTGGAAGCCTATTCGTCACCCTTCTATCATCCGATGAGCCAGGGCATCGCGCTCGAAGGCATGCGGCTGGTCAAGGAATACCTGCCGCGCGCCTACAAGGACGGCACGGATATCGAGTCCCGCACGCATATGATGTCTGCCGCGGCGATGGGCGCGACGGCGTTCCAGAAGGGATTGGGCGCGATCCATTCGCTATCGCATCCGGTGGGCGCGATCTATCATACCCATCATGGCATGACGAATGCCGTGGTGATGCCGCCGGTATTGCGGTTCAACCGGCCGGCGATCGAGGATAGGATCGCGGCTGCCGCTGCTTATCTCGGCATTTCCGGCGGGTTCGACGGATTCTACGACTATGTGCTGAAGCTGCGCGAAGAACTCGGCGTGCCGGACAAGCTTTCCGCACTTGGCGTCGGAACCGACCGCATCGATGAAATGTCGGTAATGGCGGTCGCCGATCCCTCGACCGGTGGTAATCCTGTGGAACTGACGGTCGAAGCGGCCAAGAAGCTTTTTCAGGAATCGATCTGAGTTGATGTGGCAAAGCCTGCGGGGCCGTCAGGCCCTGCAGATCCTGCGGGCTTTGGCTTGTATTTCCGCCCAGCGAATGACGCAACTCATAGCATGAAGTCGGCTTTCGAAAAACTGACGCTCCCGGTCAGTTCCACCTGCATGTCCGCAAACTTGTCGCCGTTGACATCGATTTCAACGATCGGGATGCCGCCCTGCTTGTCGAAGCGCACCTCGCCAGCCTTGCCGCCGAACGCCGCTCCTTCATGGGAGAGGAGCGTGAAAGCATCATTCTTTGTGGTCAATGAGTTGGCGTCGATTTCGCTGAGATCGATCTGATCCTGACCGTGCTTGAAATCGGTAATGACGTCACGGAAAAAGGCACTGCTCTGGCTTGCCAACGTGAAGACGAAATCGTCCTTGCCGGCGCCGCCTGTCATCGTGTCGATGCCGGCATTGCCGATAAGCCTGTCGTCGCCCTCGCCACCATCCAGCGCGTCGTTGCCGCCCCAGCCGTCAAGCGTGTTTTTACCTTTGTCTCCGGTGAGCGTGTCGGTCCCGTAGCCGCCGGTGAGATTCTCGAAGTTGCGGATCTTGTCTTCGGCCACACCACCGACCATGACCGTCACGGTTTTCAGGCCGTTCAGCGTGGCAATCACGGCGGAGCTGAAATTGTTGGTATAAACAGCGGTATCGCTGCCTTTGCCGCCATCCAGCACGTCGATGCCGCCGCCGCCCAGAATCGCGTCATCACCGCCCATGCCATTCACGGTGTCGGCGTTATATTGCATGTTGAGCTCTTCATTCTTATCGGAGCCAACATAGTCCATCGAGTTTGATGTGCCTTGGAGACGAAGGCTTTCCCAGTTGGCAACCTTGGCGACGACCTTGCCATCCAGCGTGATCTTCTCGCCATCGACGAAATTGATGTCATTGTTCCAGGTGGTGATCTCAAGCTTATCGCCCTTGCCGGCGCCCATGTCGAAGATGCCGACCTGGCCCGCTTCCGGCGCCTTCCAGCTGGTGGTCTCGATCAACAGGTAATCGTTGCCGTCGCCCGTCTTCACATTGTCCTTGCCGCCCAGCGCAACCCTGGCGCTGTCGTCGCCCGTGCCCATATCGACCATGTCGCTGCCGAACGACGAGTTCACCGTGTCGTTGCCGCCCAGCGTCCTGATCGTGTCGTTGCCGTAGGACGTGTTACCGAGCTGAAAGGTGTTGGCATTGTCATTGCCGAGGTAATCGAATTGCCCATCGGCATTGGCAGAGAACTGCACCGTTTCGACATTCTTGATGATGGCGAGCTGCGTGCCATTGGCGCTGAACCTGGTCACGTCGCCGATGCGGATCTGGTAGGTCCACTGCTGGCTGTTTGCGAACTGTACATAGGCGATATCCTTGCCGGACCCGCCATCGGCGGTGTCAAGGCCGCCATCGACGGTTTCGCTGTCATAGCTTAGGTAGAGGCCGTCATCGCCCGAGCCGCCGAGCAACTGATCCGTTCCCAGGCCGCCGCCGACATTGTCGTTGCCTGCGCCGCCGTTGACGACATCGTTGCCGCTCATGTCCTGGCGCAAATAATCATCAAAATCTCCGTCGAGGAAATCGTTGCCTTCGCCGCCGGTGATATGGTCGTCGCCCGCGCCGCCACGGATCGTGTCGCCGCCGTTGCCGCCGTCCATTTTGTCGTTGCCGCTATTGCCGCTGATATAGTCGGCATCGTCGTCGCCATTGAGAAAGTCGCCGCCGGCCGCCCCGACCAGCCAGTCGTTGCCATTGCCGCCATGAACCTTCTTGGAGCCGGTGTCGGTCTCGAAGCCTTCGACGACCGCGCGGTCGGCGCCATCGCCCATGTCGCCGGTATCGCCACCGGCACCCATGTTCCAGTTGTCGGCGGCCGTACCACCGGTGAAATCGTCGTCACCATTGTTGGTATTGTACTGGGCTGCATCGTCGCCCGCGACGATGATGTCGTTGCCGCTTCCGGTGTAGACGATCGAGAATTTCTCGATACTGGTCAGCGTGCCGTAGCCGTTGAGATCGAATTTCTTCGTCTGCAGATCGAGCTTGATGGCCGCCGTTGCTTCCGAGAGGTTGAACGCGGCCGTGTCGGTGCCCTTGCCGCCATCGAGAAACTGTTGGCCGCTGCCGCCATCCAGGAAATCGTCGCCATCCATGCCCTTGAGATGATCGTCGCTCCCCGCGCCCGCCAGTTGGTCATCGAGATCACCGCCCTGGATGACGTCAGCGCCGATATTGCCGTAGAAAACCAGCCGCTCGAACCCCTGAACGGCAACGGCATAAGCCGCGCCGATATACATCGTGCTGCCGGTCTGGGTCAGCGTGAATGTAATCGGCTCCGCGGTCGGGAAGGTGGTGCCGTAGTAGGAAATATTGATGGTGTCCGTTCCTGCGTCGCCGAAGGCCTGATCGCCACCGTCCGCCGAACGGAAATTGACGGTGTCGTCGCCGCTGCCGCCATGGATAATGTCATGACCGATCGGCCCGACAAAGCCGGCGGGAATGCTGCCGACGTCCCAGAGCACGTCGTTGTCGGCACCGCCATCGAGATTGTCGTCGCCGACGCCACCGTCGATATAGTCGGCTCCCGCGAGACCCTTGATGACGTCGTTGCTCTCGTTGCCATACATAGAGTCATTGTTGCCGGAGCCATCGAACGTATCGCTCGCGTTGTCGCTGGAATAAGTGTTTCCGGTCTGCGTGACGGCCATGATGCATTCTCCCTGTATGAGGAAAGCATTTTCAATGGTATTCGGGCTTTGTCAGTCCCCCGATCAGGGAGTTACTGACGGATTCTTAACAAGCCGGTGGATCTGTGTCAGGTAGGAATGATCGCAAACCGTGTTGCGATCGCCACCAGTTCGGCGCGATTGCGTGCGTCCAGCTTGCGCTTGGCGCGCTCGGCATGTTCATGCACCGTGGAGCCGCTGATGCCCAGTGCTTCGCCGGCTTTCCGATCGGACAGCCCGAGGGCGATCATTTTGACGCATTCGATCTCGCGCGGCGTCAGGCCGGCCGGCGATATGCGGAAACCGTCGCGTGGAACCAGATGCCGAATTCGGTCGTGAAAAACCAGCGAGACAGCCGTCAGATCGGCTTTCTCATGCTTGTCGAGCATGTGATCGTTGGCCACCAGGCTCACCAGTCCGTAGTGGGTGCCTCTGCGGTGCAGGGGCACGACCAGACCGTCGGTCCAGCCTTCGGCTGCGATTTTTGTCAGGGCCTCCGTTCCGGCAATCGAAAGTCCGCGCCGGATGCGGAGTTCTGCCCAGGTAAAGGCGCCTTCCGTCTGGCCCAGCGCCCCTACGACGGGGTCATGCTCCAGCATGCCGGACTGGAAATAGTAATTGCGCCACCGTTCCGGCCATTCCATCGCATGAAAGACATTGCGTTTGCGATTGGCGAGATCTATTTCTCCGCTGGTGAAGGTGTCGATATGATGCTGGACGATAAATCCGCGAAAGCAATCGATCGCCGACTGCGCGCCTTTGCAGTTGTAAATGTCAATGATTGCATTCGTTACAGTATATTTCAGAGCCACAAATGCGCCCGGTCAAGTCTTTCAGGAACCACTGCCGGTGATGATAGAATTCAATCGATGCGTTTGTCTATGAAATGTTTGGCCATCGCGCCATTGTTGTAAAACTGAGCTTTTATTGCGCGTAGCGGATCTGGCACAATCCTGGATGTTTCCAGTGCCATGGATTGGCGTTTTCCTGTCGCCACGCCCGCTAGCGCGCGGCCGAACACCGTTCCCGGTGATATGCCGCGGCCATTATAGCCGGTGATCGACCAGACGTTTTCCTCCGGCTGGTGGAAGACCGGCAGGTTATTTCTGGTCATGTCGATCTTGCCGTCCCACCAGTATTCGAAGTCGAATTCGCCGATAAACGGAAAGACGGATTTGACATAGCGACGCGCAAAGCTGCGATGGGTTCCGGTTGCAAGCGCATCGAGTGCGCCGATCGAACCGAAGATCAGCCGCCCGGCCTTGTCCTTGCGGAAGGAGGTCATAACCACACCGGTGTCCCAGCTGCCATGCCCTTCCGGCAGAATGCGCGCTATGACATCGGCGGGCAGCGGATTGGTGGCGAACTGGAAATAGGTCAGGAAGGTGATTTCCTGTTGGTGCCCGCTGAAATTCATCGATGGCACCAACGAGGCGTAGGCATTGCTGGCGATGATCAGTTTCTCGGTGGTCACCTTGCCGGACGGCGTGTCGAGCGTGAAGGTCGCGCCAGTTCTCGTGGCCCTGGTCACGGGCGTGTCAGTATAGACCTTTGCACCGGCGCTGATGGCGGCTCGTGCGAGCCCCCGCGCATAGGCCAGCGGCTGCACCGTGCCGGCGCGGCGGTCGAGAAGCGCGCCAGCAAAGCCGGTGGCGCCTGTCAGTCGGGCAGCATCCCCGGCGGATAGCGCCTCGACGGGAGCGCCACGCTTCTGCCATTGCGCGGCCCGAAGATTGATCTCCTTGACGCCCTCTTGTCCGATGGCGAGATGCAAAGTGCCGTTGTGCACGGCTTCGCACTCGATTCCGTGCTTTTCGATCAGCTTGTAGACGAGGCCTGGTCCGTCGCCAAGTTCGGTGAGCAGGCGATTGCCGACGGTGTCTCCAAGTGTCGAAACCACTTCGTCGGGACGCACCCACATTCCGGCATTGACCAGGCCGACATTGCGGCCTGAGCCGCCATAACCGATGGTTTTCGCTTCCAGAACGACGCAACTGACGCCTGCTTCGGCAAGGTGCAGGGCGGCCGACAGGCCGGTGAACCCGCCGCCGACAATGGCGACCGACGTCGATATATCGCTTTCGAGCGCAGAAGTCGAAGGCGGCGGCGGAGCGGAATGAGTCCACAGATTCTTATGATTGCTTTCGTTGCCCATGATGCCTGCACTGCCTCGATACGTGGTCGAAGCAGCCTTATCACGGGCAAAAAAATACGGAAACCGATTGCAATCCGTTTCCGCATAATGTTTGCCGATGTCAATGCGCAGTCTATTCAGCGGCGGCTGCGGCGGGAAGCTTGACTGGCATCGGGCGCAGTTCCGGATTGGTATCTTCGTCATTGTCGTTGGCAGACAGCCATTCGCAATGCATTTCGGCAATTTCACGCGACTTGGCGGCGATTTCAATCATGGCGTCGATCTGCTCATCGGTATGGTCGGCCATGACCTGCAGGCGCCAGCGGCAGGCATTGCGGGCGACAGCCGGATGCTCGACCAGGTTGACGATGCCGCCGAACTCCACGGCATAGCGTGTCATCAGCCGGGCGAGCAGGACATCGCCGATCAGCATCGGAACAACGGCACTCGGCTTGCCCAGAACTTCAAAGCCCGCTTCCTCCAGTCCGGCGCGCAGGCGATGGCTGTTGTGCAGCATCTTCTCACGCCGCATCGCACCTTCCTCGCCCTCGATGATATCGAGCGCGCCGAGAATGGTGGCCGCCTGAATTGGCGACATGGCATTGGTGAACGTCGATGGTCCGCACTGGCCGCGGAGCCCGAAGCGAAAACCCTTGTTGTTGGTGGCGACGAAGCCGCCCATCGATGCGAAGCTCTTGGAGAATGCGCCAACCAGCACGTCGACCTGACCCAGCATGCCGAAATCCTCGATCTTGCCACGTCCGGTGGCGCCGAGCGCGCCGAGATCGTGTGCGCAATCGACCAGCAGGGTGGCGTTGTAGCGGTGGCAGAGTTCCTGCATGGCGGGGATATCGGGGAAGTCGCTATCCATCGAGAACAGGGTTTCCGTGACCACCAGAATACCGCCGGTCTGGTCTTCGCGACGGATGCGTTCCAGCCTGCTTTCGACGGCGCGCAGGTTGAGATGAGAATGTACGTGGACATTGTCGGTGGCGTCTCGCGCCGCTTCCTGCAGGCATGCATGCGCAAGAATGTCGATCACCACGTGATCGCCGGATTTGACCAGCGTTTTGACCGCGCCGTAGCCTGCAGCCCAGCCGATCGGGAAGACAACGACATCGTCGAAGCCAAGGAAAGCTTCAAGTCTGCGCTCGAGCGCAACCGAGAGCGCGGTATTACCCATCAATGCCGCGGAACCGGCGCTATGCAAGCCGTATTGATCGATTGCCTTCTTGGCGGCTTCCATCAGCTTGGGATGCGAGGAGAGCGACAGATAATCCTGGCTGGCGAAATTGTGTCCCTTGAAGGCCGTCCCATCGCGGTGAGCGCCTTCGATGAAGGCACCAACGCGGCTTGTTGAGTATTTCTGGTAGGGGTCGAGGCCATGCTGCACCCGCTTTTCCCACCAGTCGCCGGATTCGTCCCAGCGGGCGAGCAGATTGGTCGGATAGGTGTGCTTTTCAACCGCGGGAAGACTTGTTCTCAATTGGCCGGGAATGTTCTCGAACATCGCTATACCCTTTACTAACACGCGGCGTTCCTTTGTCAGATCATCTCTTAGGTATCGAAAGGACACGATGTCGCTTTCAACTGCGTTGAAGAAAACGCTCTAAGCTTTTATAAAGATTAACAAACTATGAATTTAAGTCAATTGTACCGCATTGGCACATGTATGAAAATGGGATAATTTCCCTATTCATGGTTAACAAAAAGGCCTCGCGACGTTAACCGCGAGGCCTTAAGATGCGTGATTTTGCGAGGCATCAATCGATGAATTCGACTGTCACGCCGGGTTTGACCATTTTTGCAAGCTCTCGCGCATCCCAATTGGTAAGCCGAATGCAACCATGGCTTTGAGTCTTGCCGATACGGGAGGGGTCGGGCGTTCCATGGATACCGTAGGTCGGCTTGTCGAGTGCGATCCAGACCGTGCCGACCGGACCATTCGGACCTGGCGGAATGGTCAGTACTTTGGTATTGCCGCCCTGTTGAAAATTGATCTTCGGGTTATAAGTATAGTTGGGGTCTAGCGCCACGCGGTCGACCACGTGAATGCCTGAAGGCGAAGGCGTATCACTTGAGCCGATCGAGGCGGGGAAGGCCGCAACCAGTTCGCCCATCGGCCCATAGGCAAACAACTGCTTGCGGGCCTTGTCAGCGACGATCTTTGCCACCACTGCAGTTTTCGGCAGACCTGGATTGATCACCTTGACCACCGTCCCGGGCATCGTGAAATCCTTGCCGGGATTGAGCTCCTTGAGATAGTTCTCATCCATGTGGAAGCGTTCGGCGAGCGCTTCGGTCACAGATGTGTAGGCCATCGAGGGAAGCGCTGCCTTCTGGGAATAGTCTTCCGGAATCGATGCGACGTAAGGGCCGGCGGCATCTGCCGAACTAATGGTATATTCCATCACCGGCAGCCCGCCGCTGAAGCCCAGACGGGTCATGATGTCTTCGGAATTGTTCGGATCCAGTTTCTCGCCGCTAATCTTTTCATAAGCGAGAACGGCCTTGGACACATTCAGGCCCATCCGGCCGTCGATGACGCCGGGGGAGGCGGCTTCGCGGTCGAGAAATACCTGAAGCGCGGTGATCTCGAATTTGGATTTCTTCGGATCCAGGGTGATCACCGGATCGACCGGCTTGTCCTCGATCGCCGGCTGGAGGGGCTCCAGCGCCGCGATGTCCCCCTCCTGGCTCTGGTCCATATTGTCGGTGCGGATGCCATCGCTCGGCAAAGTCTGGTTTTCGAAATTCTGTGCAGTGCCGCTGTTGTCGTTCATTTCGGGAACGGAACCGGTCACAGTCTCTGTTTCATCATTCTGCGGTCGGTCGGGGAAATAATTCGGATCGCCCGCGCCGGCGCCATTGCTATCGATCTCGTCCTGCTGGTCAAAGCTTTCGACACCCGGCAGCCGGCGGCGATTATCAGCCCGCGCGAGATAATTGCGCGCCCGCACTTCGGTGGCGATCATGTTACCGAAGTGGTCGATCAATACGCGCTGCCCGCGGCTGTTGCGCTTGACAACGACATCGCTGGCATCTGGAATATAGTCCAGCAGCTCGCCTTCGGGCGTCACCAGCACCATGCCGTGCGGGTCGATGCCCTGATCCTGCGCGATAGCGGTACCCGCCAGCAGCATGGCCATCAAAGGGAGTGCAAGAATTGTCTTTTTCATTTCCCGGTGCATTTTCACAATGTTGAAATCGGTTGACGGAACGGCGGATTTAGCGTGAGCCAAACACCTGAAATTTGACTCTATTGTGGAATTTCTAAACCCTTGGTGAATAAATGATGAAAATCGCACTTCGTTCCAGGCGTTGACGCTCAATATGAAGTGATCGATGAATTTGCATGGCATAGGAGAAGAGATGCTTCTGGGAAATGATTGGCTGAAATTCGAACTCGATGAAGAATCAGCGCTGGATATCGGCTCGATGAAAGTGGATGGCGTGGAGATGGCGCCGGGCGACGCGGTGCCGGACGATGGCGATCCGCGCATCCTGCGGGCGGTCGGCGGCTTTCTGTTTACCTGTGGACCAGATCATATCCGCCACCCCGAGCCGGTCGAGACCATGCCGGCCAAGCTCTACCCTCTGCATGGTTCGATGTCCGGGACGAAGCCGCATATCACCGGCGAGACGAAGACGGCGGACTTTCATGAGGTGACGGCCAGCATCAAGGTGACGGTGGCGCAGGGCGGCGAGGCCGAGATTGTCCGCTCATGGCGCTTCGACCTGGTGACCGGGGACGTCAGTCTTGAAGACCGGCTGATCAATATCGGCAAGTCGGCTTTTCCGCCGATGCTGATGTATCACATGAATATCAATACCCATCTTTTCGATGATCGAACGACTTTGGCGGGTCCATCCTTCGAGGGCGGCAATATCCACTGGCGGATTGGCGATGGCGACGGCCATGTCTTCTGCAATCCGGCGGTCGCGGAGGATGACAAGGTAACCGTGCGGCTTGGGGCGATAGAGGCAATCGGCGGCAAGTCGTTGAATGTATGGTATGGGGCGGACTCTATTCCCCACTTGCAGATGTGGCGGAATGAAGCCGGCCACTGCAATGTGCTGGGGATCGAGCCGGTCACGCATCCATGGAAGAAGCGCCACGAACTCGACGCCATGGGCCTGATGAGCCCGCTGGCCGCCGGGGCATTCCGCATATACCGAATGGGCTTTGCCTTCCGGTGATTGACGGGCGGGGCGTCGCTCACTAGTTATTCCGCAACAGCCATTGTGAGGTCATCATGAACATCCGTGAAATCACCGACGAATATTCCGTATCCCCGCAGATTGCGATCGAAGACCTCGACCAGATCAAGGCAATGGGCTTCAAATCGATTGTCTGCAATCGCCCGGATGACGAAGATCCGGGTCAGCCCGACTTCGCGGCCGTCGAATTGCGTGCCAAGCAACTCGGTCTTGAAATCGCGCATATTCCGGTCGTTGGCCAGCCCACCGGCGATGCGGTCAAGGCCATGGTCGATGCTCTCGATGAGATGCCGAAGCCGATGCTCGGCTATTGCAGGTCGGGCAATCGTTCGACGGTCATCTATCAGCAGACCGCGCATCTTCGTTAACGGAAGCTTTCATTTGCACCACGACTTCTTAAATGTCGTTTTTCGAGGTTGTTGCAGAAGGAGCATTCATCTGACTATCGCATTTTCAATCTATGCGGTAGTCACCTCCTGATAATATCGTTATCATCTCTCCCTGGTTGCATTCATCCGTTTCACCGCAGCAGGATGCACGTCTGTGCCGGCTGTTTCAAAAGCAGTATGTTTTCGGGGGCTTATACTTAAACCTCTGTTAATTCCCGATCGCTAAATTAACCTGTATCTTACGTAATAACGGGTTATCTGGGTGACGCCGGCATGTGGCGAGGGGGGTGTAAGCCAGTGAAGATCAGCGGAAAAATCTATAGTCTTGTTGCGGTGATGTGCCTGTCGTCGCTGCTGATCGGCGCGATGGCCATGTTTGCCATGGTCGGATACGGCGAAAAGCTGAATGAATACAAACTCGCATCCCAGCGTGCCTATCATGGCGAGCGGCTGAACCGGTTTGTGACGGCGGTCGTCATGGAGGCGCGCGGCATCTATGGCGCAGCTTCTCCGGAGAAAGCCAGGAAATTTGCCGATGGCCTGATTGACGATCTCGCCGAGATGGACACGGTGATCGAGGCGTGGAGGCCTCTCGTGCCCGCCGAGCAGCAATCCAGTTTCGACCAGTTGATCGCCCGTTCGCAGGAGTTCAAGGCGTTCCGCGCCGAGACCGTGCGTCTTGGCACCGAAGTCAGCATCGCGGCTGCCAACGAGCAGGGCAACAACGATGGCAACCGTGCAAACCGCAAAGCTTTCCAGCAGGAGATCGACGCTGTCGTCGACGTCGACAAGAAAGCGCTCAAGATTGTCGAAGACTCGTTACAAGCCTTCGAACACTGGATATTCGTCCTCGTCGGGATGACGGCTGCAATCGGTATCGCAGCCGGCGCCGGACTTGGCTTCACAATTGCCAGGTTCCATCTGAGCCGGCCGATCCACACGATCACCGCCACGATCCGCGCCGTTGCTGATGGCAATTTCGACATCGAGATTCCGTTCACCGGTCGCAGGGACGAGATCGGCGACATGGCCAAAGCTGTCGGCGTATTCAAGGAGAACGGCCTGGCGGTTCAGCGCATGAACCAGAAGGATGCGGTCCAGCGGGCAAAGAACGATGATCTGCAGGCGATGATGTCGGCTGTGGTAGCCTCGGCTGCTGAAGGTGATTTCAGCCGCCGCATCAACAAGGATTTCGGCGACCAGAACCTCAACCTCGTGGCCGCCAATGTCGATCAGTTGCTCGCCAGCGTCGATGCCGGTATCAACGAAATGCGCGCCGTGATGGCCAATCTTGCCGAAGGCGTGCTGACCCGCAACATGAACGGCCATTACCAGGGTGCGTTTGCCGAACTGCAGGGCAATGTCAACGGCACGATGGCCAGCCTCAAGCAGACGATCCGCGAAGTGCTGCACACGTCAGACTCCATCAACGGCAACATCAACGAACTTGGTTCGTCCACCAACGATCTTTCCAAGCGTACGGAACAGCAGGCGGCAGCGCTTGAGCAAACGTCCGCGGCACTTCAGGAGATCACCTCGGTTGTCCGAAGCGCAACCAACAAGGCGCAGGAAGCCGCCACGATGGTCACCCAGGCCAAGGACGACGCAAGCCAGGCCGGCAAGGTGGTCGGCGAAGCGATCGAAGCCATGGGGCGGATCGAGCAGGCGTCTGCCGCAATCAGCCAGATCATCAACGTGATCGACGAGATTTCCTTTCAGACCAACCTTCTGGCGCTGAATGCGGGTGTCGAAGCGGCGCGTGCCGGCGAAGCGGGCAAGGGTTTTGCTGTCGTCGCCCAGGAGGTTCGCGACCTTGCCCAGCGCGCCGCCAATGCTGCCAAGGATATCAAGGTCCTGATCACCAGATCCGGGACGGAAGTGCGGACCGGTGTCAAGCTGGTGCAGGAGACAGGGACCGCGCTGGCTGCAATCGAAACCCGTGTCTATTCGATCAACAACCACATTCACTCGATCGCAGATTCCGCCAAGGAGCAGGCGACCGGTCTCAACGAGATCAACCAGGCCGTCAACCAGATCGACAATGTGACGCAGCAGAATGCCGCGATGGTGGAAGAAACATCCGCCGCGACGATGAAACTCGCGACAGAAGCCGACCGTCTGGTCCAGCTGATTTCGCGCTTCCAGCTTGACGAAGCGCCTCCGGGTGTTCGTCGCCGGGCCGCCTAGAAAGAAAAGAAAGCAAGGTCTCCAAAACTTATGCCCGCGCTCAAAACGCGGGCATTTTTCATTTGTGTCCGGTTCCCTTGATCTGGCTGAGCGTGCGGGTCGGCGTGATCGCCTCGGGATCAAGCGTGACTTCGATGATCGACGGCTTGCCGCTGGCGCGGGCGCGCAGATAGGCATCGGCGAAATCGGCGGTCTTTTCGACTTTTTCTCCATGGCCGCCGAAGGCGCGAGCATAGGACGCGAAATCCGGATTGGTCAGCCCGGTGCCGCTGACGCGATCGGGGTAATCCCGCTCCTGATGCATTCGGATCGTGCCGTAGATGCCGTTGTTGACGATGACCACGATGATCGGCAGGTCGTAGCGTATGGCGGTCGCAAACTCCTGGCCATGCATCATGAAGCAGCCGTCGCCGGCAAAGCAGACGACTTCGCGGTTCGGAAACATCGCCTTGGCCGCGACGGCCGCCGGCAGCCCGTAGCCCATCGTGCCAGAGGCCGGTGCCGCCTGGGTGCTGAATGTGCGGAACCGATGAAACCGATGCACCCAGGTGGCATAATTGCCGGCGCCGTTGGTCATGATCGCATCGTCAGGCAGATTGGCTTCCAGCCAGGCCATGATCGGCCCCATGGCGACATCGCCTGGGCCGGTCGCGGGCGGTGTCGACCATCCGAGATAGGCCTCGTGCATTTCCGTCGTCCGCGCCGCCCATTTCGGCTGGCCTTCCGGTGTCAACGCCTTCAATGCTTCGACGAGGCTCGCGGGGTCGGCATTGATGGCGAGGTCGGGCCGGTAGACGCGCCCGAGCTCGGAGGCATCCGGATGGATGTGCACCAGCGTTTGCCGGGGGTAGGGAATGTCGAGCAGGGTATAGCCGGACGAGGGCATTTCCGACATCCTTCCACCGAGCAGGACCAGCAGGTCGGCATTCTTGACCGCTTCGCCAAGCGCCGGATTGATGCCGATACCGACATCGCCGGCATAGTTCGGATGCAAATGGTCGAACAGCATCTGGCGGCGGAAGGAGACGGTCACCGGCAGCGCCCAGCGCTCTGCGAAGGCGGTGAAATCGGCCACGGCGCTCTCCGTCCAGCGCGTGCCGCCCAGGATCACCAGCGGACGTTCAGCCTTTTCGAGGCGCGCTGCCAGATCCGTGATCTGCTTCGGCCCGGGATGCGTTTCCACCGGCACATAGGCTTGCGCTTGTGGCGCCTCGACCAGATCGCGCAGCATGTCCTCCGGCAACGCCAGCACCACCGGTCCCGGCCGGCCCGATGTTGCCACGGCAAAAGCACGTGTCACATATTCCGGGATGCGGGCCGCGTCGTCGATCTCGGCGACCCATTTGGCGAATTCCGTGAAGGCGCGGCGGTATTCGACTTCCTGGAAGGCTTCGCGCTCGCGCGCGTCGCGCTGCACCTGGCCGATGAACAGGATCATCGGAACGGAATCCTGCCTTGCGATGTGGAGCCCGGCCGAGGCGTTGGTGGCGCCCGGACCGCGGGTGACGAAGCAGATGCCGGGCTGTCCTGAAAGCCTGCCCCAGCAATCGGCCATCATCGCGGCTCCACCTTCCTGACGGCAAACCACGACGTCGATGTCGGTGTCGTGCAATGCATCCAGCACGGCGAGGAAGCTTTCGCCCGGCACGCACGAGACACGGCTGACGCCATTGGCGACCAATGCATCGACGATCAATTGGCCGCCGGTTCTTTTCGACATAGGATCCACTCTTCAATTCCAGGATCTGGAGATAGCGATCAATGCTTGTCCCGATCCTGCTCGTCCAGAATCCGCTTCTGATAGCGGCTCTGGATGATTTCGACAATCACCAGCGTGACGAGGACGAAATAGAACGTGGATTTTGCCATCGGTTCGACCGCAAAGCCGAAGAAGCTGAGTTGCGCGAGATGGCCGCCCTCGGACAGAAGCATGTAGCCGACCAGCAGCAGCACGAACAGGCCGAGCACTTCGTACATACGGTTTTTCTTGAGAAAGTTGGCAACGCTGTCGGCCATCACCACCATCAGCACGCCCGAGACCACGATCGCGGCCGTCATGACCACGAAGTTCTTGGTCAGCGCCACCGCCGACAGGACCGTGTCGAAGGAGAAGACGATGTTCATGATCAGGATCCAGGTGAGTGCTGCCGCCACCGTGCGGCGCGGCGCGGCATCGGCACCATGCTCCAGATCGCTGCTGCCGATCATGTGGTAGATTTCCTTGATCGCCGTGTAGATCAGGAAAATGCCGCCGAACAGCACGATCAACGAATGGCCGCTGACCGAGGCGCCGAAAATTGCCGTTTGAACTTCCCAGAGCGGTGCCTGGAAGGAGGCGATCAACTGCAGGACGACGAACAGCAGCACGATGCGCAAGCCGATCGCCAGCATGATGCCGGTGCGGCGCACGGAGGCCTCGCGGGCCGGATCGACTTTCTTGGATTCGATCGAGATATACAGAAGATTGTCGAAACCCAGCACTGTTTCAAGCGCGGTCAGGATAAGAAAGGTGATGAGGCTGTCAATCGTGAAGAGATTTTCAAACATGGTTGAGCCTTGTTGATCTCGGGAAGGGATATTCGCTGATAGCTTTTAGATGGCTCGATTAGCAAGCGCCTGCAGCAAAAAATCCTGAGTATCGCAATCAGATATCCTTGACCGAGGCCGCCGGCCGGTCTTCCCGCCAGATGATGAACAGGCCCGAACCGATGATAATGGCAATGCCGACCCATCTGAGAAGGTCGGGGAAATCCCCGAACACCCAATAGGCAAAAATGCAGGCGGTGACGATTTCCAGATATTGCAGCGGCGCAAGGACCGAGGCCGGCGTGGCGCGATAGGCATAGGTCGACAGAATGCCGGCAATGGTTGCCGAGAGACCGACGCCGGCCAGGTAGAAGACCGCTGTCAGATCCGGCATGACCGGATCGTAGATCGGCACATCGGCGAAATGGCCGACGACCAGCAGCAGGCTGGCAATCGCCAGCCCCCAGACGCTCGATTGGAACTGCATCGACCATGGCTCTTCGGTTTTCGACAGCATCCGCGTCAGCAACAGAAACAGCGCCACCGTGAACGCCGTGACCACCGGCAACAGCGACACCCAGCCGAACTCGCTGAAGCTGGGCTGGATCACCAGCAGCGAACCTCCGAAACCGGTGGCGCAGGCGATGATCTTGTTGCGGCTGATATGTTCTTTGAGGAACACGCCGCTCATCAGCGTCAGGATCGCAGGTTCGACGAAGAAGATCGCGATCGCATCTGCCACGGGCATGACCTTCAATGCAGAGGTAAATGCGGTCATGCCGGCGACGATCAGCAGGCCGCGCAGCATATGAAAAAATGTCTGCCGCAGGGATCTGCTGAACAGGCTGCCGCGCGTCACCACGAAAGGCAGGACGAACAGGACCTGAAACAGGAAGCGCGCGGCCGTGATTTCGCCTGCCGGTATGGTCTTGGTCGCGAGCTTCGAGAAGATGTCGATCAAGGGCGACGTGAATACCGAGGCGCACATCAGCACGATGCCGGCGCTCGGCATCGATCGTGAGCGCATTGAAATCGACGAATCAGCCATTCGCGGTCTTCCCGGATTTTCGAGCCACGACGCCATCGGCCCATGCGGCAAAAGCCTTCATTGCATCTTCATGGCCAATCTCGTTCAGCGTCTCGTGCCGCATTTCCTCGTGGATCGTCAGTGTCACTTCGGTCATGCCCAGGGATCTGATCCGCTTTGCGAGCCAGACCATTGCCATGCCCCTGTCGGTGGCAGGGTCATGGCCGCCGCCGACCAGATGGACAGGCAAGGCCTTAGGCAGCCTGCCGAGCGCCGGTTTCCCGCCGCTGTCGCCCGCGAGCTTCAAGACATCGAGCCACATCGAGACGGATGCCGAAAAGCCGCAGAGCGGATCGTCGATATAGGCCTGCACTTCCCGCCCGTCGCGGCTCAGCCAGTCGAATGGCGTGCGCGCGCCCGGCACCGATTTTGCCCAGGTTTCGAAGGTGAATTTCGGGCCGTAAAAGCTCGGCACATCGGACCCTTTGAAGAAACGCTCGGCCTTGAGGAGCATGACGCCGGCCTTGCCGGCCAGCCCCGGATTGAGATTGGCGTTCCAGACCGCCAGTGCATCGAAGGCCAGGGGATGCGCCTGCGCTGTCGCCATGGCGATCAAGCCGCCCATGGAATGGCCGAAGAGCAGGATTGGCAAATCGGGGTGCCGGGTGGTTGCGAAATTCCGGACCGCGATCACGTCGTCGAGCACCAGAAGCGCACCGTCTTTCGCCGCGAAACGTCCCTGTTCCGCGCCGGGTGCCGTCGTGTGGCCGTGGCCGCGATGGTCATGCGCATAGACATGATAGCCGCGCGAGGCGAGGAACGAGGCAAAGCGCTGGTAGCGCAACGAATGCTCGGCCAATCCGTGCGCGATCAGCACAACCGCCTTCGCGGCACCATTTGCCGGCAGATGGCGCAGGATGAGCGCCGCTCCGGTCGGGCTTTGCAGTCGTGTCGCGTCTTCGAAGCGCATGGATGTCCCGACGGTTTGATCGGATCCGTATAGCGACTGGACGGGGCCAGGGAAAGGCTATTCTTAGCGCGGGCAGAAGGGTTGTAAAAATTCAACCTATGAAAGATTCAGGGTTGAAAATTTCCTGAAATGTATTCATGATATTCCTGTTTTGTTCTGGTCTTTGGAGGCGATCATGCTTGGAAATGCGAATAGGGCAGGTTGGATGCGCAGCATGTTTGGTATTCTGGTTGCTTTGGCGGTCATGGGACAGATGACGGAGGCCGGGGCAACGGAGACGCCGGCTCGTGCGACAGACAATGGCATTGAAAACAAGGCTTCCAAGCGGGAGCCATCCAGGACCTTGATGATCCTGGGGATGAGCTGGCACTCCGGCTTCTGCGAGAGCAGATCGAACGCGCCCGAATGCAGGAATCAGTCCGCCGACCGCGCCGACGCAAGGCAATTCTCGCTGCATGGGCTGTGGCGCGCCCGTCAAAGCTATTGCGGTGTTCCCGATGCCCTCAAGGAGCAGGACAAGAAGCGCAAATGGCTGGAAATGCCGGAACTGGCTCTTGATGAGGAGCTGAAGGTCGAACTTGCCAAGGCGATGCCGGGCATGGCCTCCGGACTGGAGCGCCACGAATGGATCAAGCATGGCACGTGCTCGGGCGATGTCGCGGCAGACTATTACGCGCGTTCGTTGAAACTGCTGGCGGCAGTCAATGGCTCTGCCGTGCAGGCGCTGTTCGAGGCCAATCTCGGCAAGACATTGAAGGAAGCCGATATCAAGGCAGCCTTCGACCAGGCATTCGGTCCCGGCGCCGGCGACAAGATCAAAATGCGCTGCCGCAAGGATGGCGATCGCCGTGTCATCACCGGACTGACGATTGGATTGGGGAAGGTCGATGAGGATGGCGCCGATCTGGCAGCGCTGATCGCCGCCGCTGGGAAGACCAAGTTCGGCTGCGGCGAAGGCGTTGTCGATGAGGCGGGGTTGCAGTGAGCGGATTTGTCGATGCCGTATGGAAAACAGCCGTTTGAAGATTGCTCCCCGGGTCGATTTGGCCTACATAGCCGACAAAATCCAGGGACAGTTTTCTTCGAGGTTAGGCATGGCACGTCAATTCATCTATCACATGACCGGGCTGACAAAGCTCTACGGCACCAAGAAAGTGCTCGAGAATGTTCACCTCTCCTTCTATCCCGACGCCAAGATCGGTATTCTCGGACCGAACGGCGCCGGCAAGTCGACCGTGCTCAAGATCATGGCCGGACTGGACAAGGAATGGACCGGCGAAGCCTGGCTAGCGGAAGGTGCGACCATCGGCTATCTGGCGCAGGAGCCGCAGCTCGATCCCACGAAGACCGTGCTCGAAAACGTCATGGAAGGGGTGGCCAAGAAAACGGCGATCCTCGAACGCTACAACGAAGTCATGATGAATTATTCCGACGAGACGGCCGATGAGGGATCGCGGCTGCAGGACATGATCGACAGCCAGAACCTCTGGGATCTGGATTCGCAGGTCGAGATGGCGATGGATGCCTTGCGCTGCCCGCCGGCCGACTCGGAAGTCACTAGTCTTTCAGGCGGCGAACGTCGCCGCGTGGCGCTGTGCAAGCTGCTGCTGTCTCAGCCCGACCTTCTGCTGCTCGACGAACCGACCAACCATCTGGATGCCGAGACGATTGCCTGGCTCGAAAAACACCTGCGCGAATATCCGGGCGCCGTGATGATGGTGACCCACGACCGCTACTTCCTGGACAATGTCACCGGCTGGATCCTGGAACTCGACCGCGGCCGTGGCATTCCCTACGAAGGCAATTACACCGCTTATCTCGCCGCCAAGGCCAAGCGCATGCTGCAGGAAGGGCGCGAGGATGTTTCCCGCCAGAAGGCGATCTCGCGCGAGCAGGAATGGATCCAGGCAAGCCCCAAGGCTCGGCAGACGAAGTCCAAGGCCCGTATCCGGGCGTATGACGAACTTGTTGAAGCCGCCGAAAACCGCCGGCCCGGCGAATCGCAGATCGTCATTCCCGTGGGTGAACGTCTCGGCCAGGTGGTTATCGAGATCGAAGGAATTTCGAAGGGTTATGACGACACCCTGTTGATTGATAATCTGAGCTTCAAACTTCCGCCGGGCGGCATCGTTGGCGTGATCGGGCCGAACGGCGCCGGCAAATCGACGCTGTTCCGGATGATCACCGGGCAGGAAACGCCTGATGCCGGCAGCGTGCGCATCGGCGATTCGGTGCAGATGGCTTATGTCGACCAGAGCCGTGATACGCTTGACGGCAACAAGAACGTCTGGGAGGAAATCTCCGGCGGCACCGACATCATCAAGCTCGGCAAATTCGAAATCAACTCTCGCGCCTATTGCTCGACGTTCAATTTCAAGGGTGGCGACCAGCAGCAGAAGGTCGGGACCCTGTCGGGCGGCCAGCGCAATCGCGTGCATCTCGCCAAGATCCTGAAGTCGGGTAGCAATGTGCTGCTGCTCGACGAACCGACCAACGATCTCGATACCGAAACGCTCGGCGCGCTTGAAGATGCGCTCGAGAGCTTTGCCGGCTGCGCCGTGATCATCAGCCACGATCGCATGTTCCTCGACCGGCTCGCCACGCATATCCTGGCCTTTGAAGGCGACAGCCATGTCGAGTGGTTCGAAGGCAATTTCGAGGACTATGAGAAGGACAAGATCCGCCGCCTCGGCCCGGATTCGGTCAATCCGCGGCGCGTCACCTACAAACGCCTGACGCGCTGATTTTTTTAGCGTATCGAGACCGATTTGAGAGCCGGCCCTGTTTGGCCGGCTCTTTCATTTCGAATATGGCGAAAAACGCCAAACAACTTTCTACTTGCGCCATACAGGCAATTCATATAAAGATATCTTTATATGTTGATTGGGTGGTAAATGGTGTCGTCGCAAGGTTTTTCGCTGAATACGCTGGTGGATATTCTCAAGGCCTCCGCCGAGCCGACGCGCATGCGTGTTCTCGTGCTTCTGTCTTCCGGCGACCTGACTGTCACCGATCTGACCGAAATTCTCGGCCAGTCGCAACCCCGCATATCCCGTCATCTGAAGCTGCTCTCGGAGGCCGGTCTGATCGAGCGCTATCAGGAGGGGGCCTGGGCATGGTTTCGGCTGAGGCGCGACGGCGAGGCGGCAAATCTCATTGGCAAGATAATCGAAGGTGCGTCCGGCGTCGATCCGGTGATGACTCGTGACCAGTCGCGGCTGACGCAGGTGCGCTTCGCGCGCGCCGAGAAGGCGCAGGCCTATTTCTCTCAGAATGCCGGCGGTTGGGACGAACTTCGCAGGTTGCATGTCAGCGAGGCGAAGGTCGAGTCCGCCTTGCGGGACATGGTCGGAGAGCGTCCGGTGGATTCCTTCCTCGATCTGGGGACTGGCACCGGCCGCCTGCTGCAATTGTTCGAAAGCATTTACCGTCATGGCACCGGCGTCGATGCCAGCCGCGAGATGCTGTCGGTGGCCCGCGCCAATCTGGAGCGCTCCGGTATTTCCAAGGCGACAATCCGGCTCGGCGATATTTTCAACCTGCCGCTCGAAAGCGGCCTGTTTGACCTGGTGAGCATCCATCAGGTGCTGCATTATCTGGAAAATCCGGAGATAGCCATTGACGAGGCTGCGCGGATGCTTCGCCCCGGCGGGCGTCTGGTCATCGTCGACTTTGCCCCTCACGGGCTCGAAGGGTTGCGCAACGAGCATCACCATGCGCGCCTCGGCTTCTCCCATAGCCAGATGGAAACCTGGCTCGGCAAGGTTGGGCTTGAAATCATCGAAGTGACCGATCTCAAGCCGGAGAGCGATCAGGAAGCATTGACTGTCACGATCTGGCTGGCACGCGACCGCCGGCTGGAAGTTGCAACGGATATTCCCGCGGTCGCTGCCGCGGGCCGGAGGGTCTGACATGGACGCAGAACAGGCACGCAGGAACATCAAGATTTCCTTTGAATTCTTTCCGCCCAAAAATGCGGAAATGGAGACACAGCTCTGGAGCGCGGTGGATGATCTGAAGGTCTGGGAGCCGGACTTCGTGTCGGTTACCTATGGTGCGGGGGGGACGACACGCGACACTACGCTGTCGACCGTGCGGACGATGATCCAGCGGGCGGGTTTGACCGCGGCCGCGCATCTGACCTGTGTCGGTTCCACGCGAGAGGAGGTTCATCGTGTTGTCGAGGAATTCCGCGCCGCCGGCGTCGAGCATTTCGTCGCGTTGCGCGGTGATGCGCCGGGCGGCATGGGTACGCACTACCAGCCGTTTCCGGGCGGCTACGCCAATGCGGCGGAATTGACGGCGGGTCTCGGAACATGTGGAGATTTCGAGATTTCAGTGTCCGCATATCCGGAGAAACACCCTGAAAGTGCGGACACGGCGGCGGATATCGATATGCTCAAGCGCAAGGTGGATGCGGGAGCGGTGCGTGCCCTGACGCAATTCTTTTTCGACAATGATGTCTTCGCCCGCTATCTCGACCGCGTCCGCGCAGCCGGTATCGATATACCGATCGTCCCAGGCATCCTGCCGATTCATAATCTTGCCCAGGTCAAGAAGTTTGCCTCGCTCTGTGGCGCATCGGTCCCAGCCATTGTCGAAAATGCCCTCGGCCCGG
This sequence comes from Rhizobium sp., assembly GCA_028290545.1. GTDB lineage: Bacteria > Pseudomonadota > Alphaproteobacteria > Rhizobiales > Rhizobiaceae > Rhizobium_E. The sequence continues at coordinate 72,626 of JAQGJP010000099.1, forward strand.
TGGATGACCAGCCGCAGGAACGCACCAGGCGAGCGGCAGAGCTCGCCAGCAGGCAGGTCCGCGATCTGATCAGCATGGGAATTTCGGAGTTCCACTTCTATACGATGAACCGGCCGCAGCTGATCTCCGCTGTGCTCGAACAGGCCGGCTTTCAAGAGAAACAGGCGCATGGCGTCAGGACGGCTGCTGCCTGAGCGGAGGGTAATCGCATTACGAAGAAAGGGGCGCTGAAACCATGTCAGCGCCCCTTTTTCGAATTGCTTGCGGGCCTATGCCAGCCCGATTCCCTGGTGCGACTATCAGATGAACAGCATCAAACCGACGAACAGAAATGCCGCACCGACCAACACGGCGTTCAATGATTGAGTGAGTCCCATGCGTGGACCTCCTGCTGGTGTTGACAGGCTGATAATAGGGACATTTATTGATGATTGGAAAGCGATTCTTATGCTGCGTTGCGTCATAAATGTGATGGATCTGCGTTGTTCGCAGGCTTAGAGCTATGAAATTGCAGTTGTTTTCGATGTTCACACTTTTTTCACAATCACCCGTTCAAGGTTAACAGCAGACTATGCTTCCGTAGCGGCAGGTGCCCATTACGGAACATCGGTCACTCAGGTTTCACGGGTTGCGAATCTGGCCACCAGCCGCCCGTCAAGGATGACGAGGCCAATGCCGATCACCAGCATGCCTGTCCATTCCGCCGCTCCCAGCCGTTCGCCGAGGAACAGGATGCCGAGCAGGATGGCGCTTGGCGGCACAAGCAGGGTGACGAGGGAGGCATTGGTGGCACCTGCCATCGTGATCAGCCTGAAGAACAGAATATAGGCGACAGCGGTCGAAATGATCGCCAGCGCCAGCACTGACGCAACGGCATCGAATGGTGGCCAGGGCAGGGTCCACGGCTGATCGACCAGCATGGATACCGGCAGCATGATGATCGTCGAGGCGGTCAGTTGGCCGGCGGCGGTCACGGGTGCCGCCACACCGCGAAAGCGGCGGGCATATATGCCGGCGAACCCATAGGAAATTGCCGCAACCACCGGCAGAGCGAGCGCCCACGCGGGGACGCCGGCCTTGGCAGCGACATGGGGGCTGAACAGCAGAACGGTGCCGGCGAGACCGGTGAGGGTGCCCGCGATCTTCAGCCCGGTCAGCCGTTCATCCGAGGTCAGGAAATGGGCGATGATCACGGTCCAGATCGGTGTTGTGGCATTCAGAATCGAGGCGAGGCCGGCACCGATATGCGTCTGGCCGAGAAAGATGCAGGCGTGCGGTATGGCGTTGTTGATCAGGCCCAGCAGCAGAAAGGACGGCCAGCGCGCCCGGAACTCCTGATAGATGCCGAAGCGGCCAGCTATGAAGACATGCAGGCAGAGGGCTGCGATGACGAAACGAAGAAGTGCGAGGGTGAAGGGTGGTATGTGCGGCACGGCCACGCGGGCGAAGAAGAACGAGCCGCCCCACAGCAGGCCGAGAACCAGAAGCATGACCCAGCCGGTGGCGGAAATCTGAAGGGAATTCTGTGTTTTCATCGGTCTATGCAGACTCTATCAAACGAGTTACGGACCATTCCGCCTATCCGTTTGATATTACCGCCGGATCTCGTCGCTCACCACCCGAAAACCTGATCCTCAACAGAAGTCATCGTTGCCATTTTGACGCGCAAGCGCTCCCACGAAATCGGCCCGATGAATACTTCACCGGGCTGGATGAAACCGTTAAGGAAGGCGCACTCAGAGCTTGGAGAGCAGTTCCGGCGTCGCCCAGCCATCTGCGGGCATGCCGAGCCGCGCCTGTTCCTTCTGGATCGCAATACGTGTGCCACCGCCGAGAATGCCGTCGATCTTGCCGACATCATGACCAAGCGCGTTTAGCTTGGTTTGGAGGACTTTCATCTGATCGACGGGAAGGCCTTGCGCCGGATTGCCCTTGACATAGGGCGGTGCGCCGGCAAGCCTGGTCGCGAAATAGGCAGCCGAGGTCGTATAGATGAACGACTTGTTCCATTCGAGATAGATGTCGAAATTCGGATAGGTCAGGAAAGCCGGTCCGAAACGGCCCTGAGGCATCACGAGGGCGGCCTTCAACTGGCCGAAGCTGGTGTTGCCGTCGCGCGGGGTCACGCCGGACGCGAACCATTCGGCCGCCGTCAGCGGTCCGCCGAGACCGGTCTTGTCGAACGGCAGGTTCTCCGGAAGGGTGACTTCCTGGATCCATGGTTCGCCACGCTTGAAGCCGAGGCTCTGGATGAAGCGGCCGGCCGTCAGGATCACATCGTCTTCGCTGGTCTTGAGCGTGACGTGGCCGCTGCCATCGCCGTCGGTTCCAAACTTGATGATATCGCGGGGCAGCATCTGCACCTGACCGATTTCACCCGCCCAGGCGCCGGTACTGGTGGCAGGATCGAGATCGCCATGCTGAACCATCTCGATCAGCGAAATCAGCTGCGGACGGAAGAGTTCCGGCCGGCGGCAATCGTGGGCGAGTGAGACAAGCGCATTGCGGGTATTGAAATCGCCCTGCACGGCACCGAAATCCGTTTCCAGCGCCCAGAAGGCCGTGATCACCGGCGCCGGCACGCCGTAATCGGCTTCGGCCTTCGCGAAAGTATCGGCGTGTTCCTGCATCTTCTGGCGGCCGATATCGAGCCGGGCCTGGCTGACCACACGCTTGGAGAATTCAAGGAAGGTCTGGCGGAACACGCCTTGGCCGCGGTCCATGCCCAACACTTTTTTGTCCAGCTGGGCGCCGGCCAGTGCTTCATCGACCGCCGCAGCGGGAATTCCCGCCGCCATGGCTTCAGCTTTCACGCCTGCCAGGAATTCACCGAGATCGCCGCCGCAGGGAGCCGCCGTCTGTGCCAGGGCCGTGCCTGTAAGGAGCGAAGAAAGCAAAAGAGCAATGGCAGGCACGGTAATCTTCAGCGGCATGGAAACACCTTCCGGATCGGTTGCAGGGCGCGGAAAGCATTTCCAGAAGATTAAGGCAGATGCAAGTCTTCCAATGTCGCAACCCCCGCAAATCCTGCGAAAAAGCGGAGGGCGGAGGCAGGAAAACAATTTCAGCGATCAGCCCGATACGGCGGCGACCCATTTTCTCCAGTTCTTCTGCGAACCGGCAAAGACATTGATGTCGGTTTCGCCCGGCACGCCGGGAACGACGCCGGTACTGGTATACTGCCAGAAGGCCCAGCGGCGATCCGCATAGACATTCGAAGGATGATTGGCGACCGAGCGGAGCCAGAAGTGATGGTTCTTGAACTCGCCGACCAGCACGTCGCGGTGGAAATCCACCGAGGTATAGATGATCGGCCGCTTGCCGTAATGGGCTTCGATGCGATCCATGAACTTCTGCAGCTCGGCAACCACAAGTACCTTCGATGGACGGTAGGTACATGTCTTGGATGCGCCGTTCCACTCTACGTCGAGCACCGGAGGAAGGCTCATCGCACCCTTCGGCACGTTGCGGATGAACCAATCGGCCTGCTGGTCCGCGGTCGAGCAGAAATAGTAGAAATGATAGGGGGCATAGGGTACGCCGGCCGCCGCCGCGCCGCGCCAGTTCTGTTCGAACTTGTCGTCCACGCGGTCCTTGCCTTCCGTCGCCTTTATGAAAACGAAAGATACGCCGGATGAACGCGCCCTGACCCAGTCGATCTCGCCGTTCCATTTCGAAACGTCGATACCATGGACAGGATGGTGCTGCGGCGTGCGAACGCCGAAATCCTGAGGATCCTTGTCGTGGAAACGTGGCGAAACAGATGCGGTTTCGACCAGATCATATTCCGTGGTTGTGCAGGATGCCAAGGCCATAAGCAAAGGCAGGACAAGTGCTAGCCAGCGCATTGTTCCCCCGTGGATACGCAATAAACACCGCCCTCTGTCCGCAGATTCGCAAATGCGTGTGACAACGAGAGCTTGAAATCTCGTTGTCACACATCATCGTAAAAAATGTGTTAGTTTCAAGCGTAAAATGTCTTGCTCGCCTGTCGCGAAGCTGGATTGCCGGAAAAGCAGGCTATTTTCTGCGGATTGCGGCGATCCAGGCATAGTCACGGGCGTGGGACTTGAACTCCAGCGAGAATTTCCCGCTGGCCGCCAGCGACTGCAGCACAGTCTCGAGTTCGGCACGCGGCGTCACATGAAACCGCCTCAGCCAACTGCGCAGTCCATAGCGGAACCAGACCGGCAGGCGGCGTTGCTGGCCGAAATCGGCGATATGCAACGAGCCGCCCGGCTTGAGTGCCGCGAGTGCGGCGTCGATCGTCTTCTCCCATTCCGGGATCATCGACAGAGCATAGGAAATCATGATCCGGTCGAAGCCGACCACTCCGAAATCGGCCGCCTGCATCTGGGCTGCATCGCCCAGTTTCAGCACCGATTCGGTGCGCCCCAGGCAGAGCAGCGTCTTTTCGGCGCTGGTCAGCATCTCCGCCGAGATATCGAGACCGTGAAGCCGGATATCGGGATAGCGCCTGGCGGCCAGAGCGAGGTTGCGGCCGGTGCCGCAGCCGATTTCCAGCAGGCTCTGACGCGGCGCCATGTCGAGATCACGGATCATCCGGTCACGGCCGAGCAGGTAATACTTCCGGGTCGCATCATAGAAATGCCGCTGGCGCCGATAAATGCTGTCCATCAACTCGGAATGGCTGGATTCTTTCTGTGCGGCGTAGGTGCTCATGCGGTTTTCTCGTAAATGTGGAAGCCGCCATAGATCGCGGAGCGATCAGCCTTGCCCAGGCTGTCCGAGCGCTCTTTCAGATAGGTCCATTTTCCATCGATTTCCGGGTCGAGGCGGTTTTCGACAACGCTCTTTTCAGCGGCCGTCCGGAAGATGACGCGGGCGCCATCGCGCGCGGTGCGGCTGATCTCGGTCCAGAGTTCGTTGATCTGTTCGTCGTTCATCCAGTCCTGCGCGTCGAGCAAGACAAAGCGGTCCATCGATGCGTCCGGCTTGGCGCCGAGCATCGCCGTGAAATTGGCATGGTGGATCCTGACGCGGCCGAGATTGTCGCGGATCGCCTGGTAATTGCCATGCGTCAGATAGGGCGGCAATTTGCCTTCCTCGGGGGAGGGGTAACGGCGGGCGAAAGCCTGCCAGGCGAAGTAGTTGTCTTTGAGCGGAAAATGGCAGGCCAGCTTTTCCACGCGTTCGCGGAGCACGCCGGCGAGCGTCTTCTCGTCGGTGAGGCTGGCGAGCTCGTCGAACTGGCGCGGCGGTATGCCGAGGCCGAACAACGAACTTTTGCGGGCGGTGATCCAGCGTACTGCCTTACGGTCGAAGACCGGGGCGATCTTGCGGTCGAAGAATTCACGTTGCTCCTCGATCGTGCGTGCCTGCATCAGTTCGCTCAGATCGATGCCGTAGAAGCGGGCAGCGATGTGGCTGGCGCCGATGAAGCGGCCGAGCAGGCCGGTGCGGTAGAAATTGCCGTTGAACACGTCGATTCGGCGCTTGCCGTTGAGGCGGCGGCCTTCCCAATAGCGACGGGTGACAGGATCGAGATGCTCGGCGATGAAGCGATGATAGGCCTTGCTGTTGGACGGCTCGTTGGCGAGGCCGAAGAACCGCATGATATCGGGATGCGACGGCAGATGCGCGAAGGCAGCGAGCTTCAGCTTGTTCAGCGCGATATGGCTGGCATTGAGGTCGACCACGTCGATCGTTTCGGGTCCGGCCGCGAGGTAGCTGAGCATATTGCAGCCGCCGGAGGCGATCGTTGCGATGCGGTGGTGGGGCTGAAGTTCCATCGCTGCGAGATCGACTTCCGGGTCTTCCCAGATCTGTGGGTAGACCAGGCCCGAGAACAGAATGCCGAACACCCGTTCGGAGATGCCGTCAAAACTCAATGCCCTGTGCTGGAGCAGGGCGCCTTTCAATCGCTCATCCAGACCGAATTTGCGCGCCCGGTTCACTTCTGTCATTTCCGCACTCCGTGTTCGAGGTTCACGGAGCGGATATTTCAATTCGGCAAAGATTTGATGACAGGCGCTGTGAATATCAGTTCAATGGAATAATATGGTGCAAAATCCTGACCGGATCTCAAGGAAAAGTTAACGATTGGCCGTTAGCCTGACTTCCATAGCAGGAGCGGCTAACATGATGTTACGAACGTTGCTGCCGGGTATCCCCCAGCGATATGCTTTCGCTGGCTCGGCAATCGGGGCACTATTGCCCCTAGTGGGATTTACAACAGAAGCCCTTTCCCAAGGGCTGAATTCCCGTTTTATCGAACGGTTGAATGAGCCGGTCCACGCTTTGATGCTGACCGTGCCGCTGTTGGCTGGTCTCGTGTCCTATCGGTTTGGCAAGCACAGCGCGGACCTCGCGGCAAAGCTGAAAGCGCGCGAGCGTTCGGAACGCAACATGCTGAGACTTTCGCTCCAGGACCGTCTGACCGGCTTGCCGAACAGGTGGGCATTGGAGCGGGAAATCGAGCGCTTCGCAGCAGTCCATGGGCAAAGCCGTTTTCGTCCTGCGCTGCTGTTGCTCGACCTCGATAAATTCAAGCATGTCAACGACACTCTCGGCCATGACGCCGGCGACGAACTTCTCAAGCAGTTCGCCGATCGGCTTCACGGATCGCTCGGTGCGCTCGTGCGGCTGTTCAGGCTTGGTGGCGACGAATTCGTCATCACGCTGGCAGGTTCCCCGGAAGACCGGGACATCGAGCGGCTCTGCCGTACAATCAAGGCGAAGGCAGACGAGCCCTTCCAGCTCAAGGCGGGCCGGGCGATGACCGGCGTCTCGATCGGCATCAGCTATCTGGATGCGGCCGATACCGGCATGGGTGATCTGCTCAAACGCGCCGATCTGGCACTTTATATCGCCAAGGATATTGCCGGTTCATCGCACGCTTTCCACACCGACAGCCTGGCACATCACATGCTCGATCAGATGCGGATGGAACAGGAGATCGCCAATGGCCTGCGCAACGATGAGTTCTTCCTGGAATACCAGCCGATCGTCGAGGCGGCAGACAGGAGCTACAATGCCTTCGAGGCGCTGGTCCGCTGGCGTCATCCGCAGCGCGGCGTTCTCGGCCCCGCGGCATTTCTCTCGATAGCCGAACGGTCCGGTCATATCATGGCGCTTGGCCGATTTGTGGTGGCGCAGGCAATCCGCGATGCGACCGAGTGGCCCGACCACATCGGCATCGCGGTGAATGTCACCGGCGACGAGTTCCGCGATTCCAGTTTCGTCCAGCATATCAGCGACAATCTGAACACCCACGGCCTGCGGGCCTCGCGGCTGACGATAGAGATCACTGAATCGATCTTGGCCAAAGACATGGACGTGGTCCGTGCAAGTCTAGCGGAATTGCGGGGCCTGGGCGTGCGGATTGCGCTGGACAATTTCGGCATGGGCTTTTCGTCGATCAATCATTTGCGCGAATTCCCGGTCGATCTATTGAAAGTCGATCGTTCGTTCACGCAAGCAATTGTCAACGGCGGCCGGGAAACAGAGCTAGTCGACATCATCATGCGGCTGGGGCGAATATTCAACGTTTCTGCGACCGTCGAAGGCGTGGAGACACAACATCAGATGGATATGGCGTTCACACTCGGTGCGTCCGCCGTCCAAGGCTATCACATCTCGCGTCCAATACCTGCAAATTCGGTTCGGGAACTGATATTTTCCGCCGGCTTCGAGCCCCTGGAGCCTGCGTTACTGGTCAGTGCCTGAACCGCTGACGGAAGTTGGGGAAGAGCGACCCCTTCGGTCTTCCCCAACGACCGGTTTCCTGATTTTTATCAGGAAAAATGAGGTATGGAATGCGAATCATCGGCAGGATTTTGAAGTGGCTGGCACTCACGGTGGTGGTGCTGGTCGTCGGCGCGGCTGGATGGCTGTATTTCTTCCCACCTGAGCTCTTCCGGGTCGGAACCGCCTATGCCGCCAAGATCGTCTGTTCAAACTACAATCTCGCCCATCGCGACCCGGCGCAGGTTCTTGCCGACGATGTCCAGGCTCCCGGCCATCCCCTGCTCAAATACATCAACATCGACCACCTTCATGACGATTCCTTCGGTGCGAGCCTGTTCGGTTATGTCGCCGAAGAAATCGCCGTCAATCGCGATGGGCTCGGCTGCGCCGTCGCACCCGGCCATGATCTCGAAGCTGTCCGCAAAGTCAGGTTTGCAAAGCCCGTCGAGGTCAAGCCGGAATCCGATTTCGAATGGCCGCTCGGCGATGAGGTCAGCCTGGAGGGCAGTGCCAGGGTCCAGGCGCTGATCGCCGACCCGTCGCTTGCCGGACCGGGCATGCGCGGCATCGTCGTCGTCAAGAACGGCCGGCTTGTTGCCGAAACCTATGCGCCAGGCTTCACGGCGGGAACGCCGCTGATGGGCTGGTCCATGACCAAGACGGTTACCGGTGCCCTGGTGGCGACACGCGTCGCCGCGGGAAAGCTCAAATGGGACCAGGATCACCTCTTTCCCGAATGGACCGATGACCGCGCCAGGATCAAGATCGCCGACCTGATGGCGATGCGCAGCGGCCTCAATCTCGAAGAGAGCTATGGCGACGTCAACGATGTGACCCGCATGCTGTTTTTGGAGCCTGATCAGGCGAAGTTCGTCGCCGATCACGGGCTGGAAGCGCAACCGGGTGCCAGATTTGAATATACGACCGGATCGGCGGTTTTGCTGAGCAGGGTCTGGATGAATACCTTCCCGGATCAGCTGGAGGCGCTCGCCTATCCCAGGAATGCGCTGTTCGGGCCGATCGGCATGCGTAGCGCCGTCATGGAAACCGATGCCGCCGGCACGTTCTCCGGCGGTTCGCTGATGTATGCGACCGCGCGCGACTGGGCGCGCTTCGGGCTGCTGCTGGCAAACAAGGGCGACTGGAACGGCGTGCAGGTGCTGCCTCAGGATTTTGCGGAGATGGTGGCAACCTCGACGCCGGTTTCCGGCGGTCTCTATTCGGAGGCGCTTACCTGGAAATCCGTCCCCCGCAGCGGCCAGGCGCAGGACGTATCGACGCTGCCATCGGACACGTTCTGGGCGCGGGGACACGACGGCCAGTCGATTGCCGTCATTCCTTCGGAAGGGCTGGTGGTCGTGAGGCTTGGCCTGACTCCGTCGAAGCTGGGATACAGGCCGGAGATGCTGGTCGAAAAGGTCATGGACGCGGCAAGGGAGCCTGTTCCGGATGCGCCCGCGGAAAATGCGCGGCCGACCGACGATGCACAGCCGAGCGAGAATGCGATAGAGCCGCAGTAGTCAGATTTTCAAAAGGCATCAGGGAAGATTGATGACGGTTCAACCGTCACTGCATGCCAAGTTCGTCGAGCAGCCGCTTCTTCTTGGCCTGGTAGTAATAGCCGGTGCGATAAAGCCAGTCGGCTTTCTTGGCATCCTTATCTGCGACGATCCAGGCGCCTTTCAGATATTTGACCGCATATTTCAGATTGGTTTCCGCATCGAGGAGTCCGCTTGGATTTCCATCGTAACCCAGGCCCCTGGCGGTATTGTAGCGGATCTGCATCAGACCCCAATTGCCACGATGCACAGCAGTGGGATCATAATTGGTCTCGCGGCGGACGACGTGATGCACCAGCGATTCCGGCACGTCATAAAGCGATGCGTATTTATTGATCAACTGGTTGAGGTTGGTGTTCTTGGTCGAGGACACGAAGGGTTCCAGGGATCTCGTCTCGGATTGATCTTCCAACAGCGCAGTGGTGGTTGAAAGCTCCGGTGTCCCGAATTCATCCTGCATCGCAACGTCGCCGATCGAGCGGGTCTTGACGCTTTGGTTGGCCATCGTCTCCTGGGCCATTGCCGGATCGGCGGAGGCGACTTCGACGGTTTGGACGGCGGGAGCCGTTTCGACACCCGCGGCCATATCGATAGCCGCTATGGCTTCACTCCCCGGTTTCGACGCCGGGATCGCATAGGCCATGGCGATGGATTTATCGGTGGCGAGATCAACGGGCTTGACGTCGATCGTGGCCGTTTCGTTGGTCGTCGTCAGGCCGGACGTATCGGTCTGCTGCAGCGTGGTGAGCATCGCGATCTCTTCTGCGGACGGCTTCTGCTCGGGAACGACGGAATAGACCTTCGAAGTCGTACAAGAGGCGGTCAGACACATGGTTCCGGAGACCAGAGCGATCTGTATGGCCAGCTTCAAATTTTTTCTCATATTCCCGCCCGTATTTGCCGATTTCACCCCGTTTCGGAGTGGAACTGTTCACAAATCGTTACGTCCTGATACCTCATTAACTTTTGCTCGGCAACCCTGCCTGAGCCTTACCGCAACTTACCGCGACGTATTTATTAAGGCGGATAAACCAAAGGTAGAGAAAAGGGGTGGGGTCAGGGATGTGGAAGACCTGAAAAACAATGCGTTAACGAACCGGCACTTTTCTGCGCCGGTTCGCAAAAATATCTTCAGAGGTTGCTCAAATCCTGCCCCACAAAGTCCATCATTTCGCCAAACCACGGCGTGGTCGGGTCGAAATGCTTGCCGCCCTTGATGCGCTCGAACTCGATTGTCCGCAATCTTCCGCCCTGTTCCTCGTCATGGCCGGTGACGCCCGAGACGCGGTTAAGCGCACTTTCCACCGCGAGATCGACCATGCTCTGGATAAGGCGCAAGTCGTCGCGGTTGGAGGGAGCGGATCGGGCGAAATAGCCCGACTTCTGCACCATTGCGCGCTCGGCACCGATGATCTGGCCGATCTGCTTGGAGAACCAGCTGCCGACATTGATCGTGTCGATCTTCACATGGCCGAAGGCATCGCGCTTGACTTGTTCGCCGGCGGCTTCGCGCTCGGCGACGATCGCGTCGAGACCTGCGCCTTCCGATACGAAGATCGTCACGAAGCCGGCCTTGTCCATGATCTTCCTGAGACGAGCGCCCTCCTTGTCGAAATCGAAATCGAGCTCGGGGAGATAAATGCCATCAATGTTCTTGAGCTGGGTGTTCATCATCAGCCCCTCGACATATTCATTGTGCCGGGTCTTCTGGATGTATGCGCGGGCGGTTGCAGCGGTCAACCAGCCGGAATGCCGGCCCATGACTTCATGCACCACAAGCGTTTTCGGAGCAGCGCTCTGCTCGTTGGAGACATGATCGAAGAAATGCGCGCCGACCTCGGCCGCCGTCCAGGCACCGAGCGACTGCCTGATCGGCACGATATCGTTATCGACCGTCTTGGGCAGTCCGACGACCGTAAGGTTATAGCCATTGGCGCCGAGATAGGCCGCAAGGTCGGCAGCCGCGGTGTTGGTGTCGTCGCCGCCGATCGTGTGGAGAATGCTGACGCCATCCCGGGTGAGCCGCTCGGCCGCGATCCGCAACGGGTTCTCGCCTTCCTTGACCAGGCCGCGCTTGATGCAATCGGCGACATTGGTCAGCTTCACACGGCTGTTTCCGATCGGCGATCCGCCATGATTGTGGAGCAGACCGGCTCTCTCGCGCATGTCCTTGGTGATCTGGATGCTGTCACCGAGCAGCACGCCCTGATAGCCGGAGCGGTAGGCTATCAGTTCAACGTCAGGGGCGATATCGCTGTAGCGCTCTATGAGCCCGCCCACTGCTGAAGAGAGACAGGGTGCGAGACCGCCAGCGGTCAGCAATGCAGCTTTCTGTTTAGCCATTTTTTCCTCCATGCGGGCTGTGATGATGCATGGATGAAATAGCCGTCACGGACTGTAAAGTGAAGAGATCATGAATAACGGGCTTTTTCGCGCTCTGGACTGTCCAAATCACCGGGGATGCCGAAACAGCGCCTCCGGGCGACCTTTTGGGCGGTATGCGTGGAGCGCCGCAATCCCAGGCAAGCGGCTGGCGCGGGGTGGCACGCTGCCGTCAACAGCAGTTCCCTAACCTTCGCCATATTTTCGCCGCGCAAGCCTGTCCTGCATGTGATTGCTGGCATTGAACGGCAATTTCGTTCTCAGATTGATTCGCCTCTCAGGCGGGGAACTTTTGAAGCGTGGGTTCGTTTCCAAGTCATCGATAGCCATAATCACGAATATTCAAGGAGTTCGATATGAGAAAGACCATTACAGCCGCGGTCATTGCGTGCTTTGCAGCTGTCTCCTTCACCGCGCCGGCAATGGCCGACAGCCTGACCATTAAGGTCAAGCCAAATACGCCCGTCGTCAATCGGGTCGTGATCAAGCCGCCTGTCGTGAAAAAGGTCATCGTCGTGCGCAAGGCGTGCTATAACAAGACCGTGAAAACCGTGACCAATCGCAAGACTGTGATCGTCAAGAAGCGCATCTGCCCTTAATCGCATGCGATTATTCAAGAGAAATCTGAAAGGGCTCGCAGCGATGCGGGCCCGTTCGGCTTGAGAAATAACGCAATGCAATGGAAACTATATTCCCGAATGACGTTACATTACGAAAATTTGATGCTGTCTTCGGCTTGCATTTCCGGCGATTATTTGTTCAGGCTTCTACAAGCCAAATCACGCTGCTGCCGGGTGCGGGAATGTCATTCTGGGAAAAATTGATGAGTGCGGTAACGGATGCCGCCACGAACACGCTTTCATGCATCGTGGAAGCTATCCGCACGATTTTCGAAGGCGACCCGGAAACCCGGCGCAAGGTGGCGTTCTCCGTCGCTGTCATAGCGCTTTCGGCCAAGATGGCCAAGGCCGACGGCATCGTCACCGAAACCGAGATCAAGGCGTTCCAGCAGGTCTTCGATTACCCCGAGGAAGAAGCCAAGAACGTCGCGCGCCTCTACAATCTTGCCAAGCAGGATGTCGCCGGCTACGAGGCCTATGCCGAGAAGCTTTCCGGGCTCTGCAGTTCGCGCAAGGCAGGCTGCCCGGTGCTTGAAAACGTACTCGACGGCCTGTTCCACATCGCCAAGGCCGATGGCGCCGTGCATGAGAAGGAAATGTCCTTCCTGCAGGATGTCGCGCAGATTTTTCAAATGTCGGAAGAGCAGTTCGAGCGCATCATCGCCCGCCACGTCCATGTCGAGGGCAGGGACCCCTATATCGTGCTCGGCGTATCGCGGAAAGACGATTTCCTGACGATCCGCAAGCACTACCGAAGCCTGGTTAACGAGCATCACCCTGACAGGTTGATTGCGCGCGGCCTGCCGGCTTCCTTTCATGCCATCGCCAATGATCGCATGGCCAAGCTCAATGCCGCCTATGCGGCGATTGAAAGAGAACTTCGCGCGGCATGAGCGCCTTCCTGCCGGATTTTGCCGCTGCTGACGTCATCCCCTCTCCCAATCATGGCGAGCGCCGCAGTGGCCGGCGGCCCGATGCGATTGTCCTTCACTACACCGGAATGGAAACGGCGGATCGCGCGCTCCACTGGCTGACCGTGCCGGAAAGCGAAGTCTCGTGCCATTATCTGGTTTTCGAAGATGGCCGCATTGCGCAACTGGTGCCCGAGGAACGCCGCGCCTGGCATGCGGGTAACAGCTTCTGGAAAGGCGAGACTGATCTCAATTCCGGCTCGATAGGCATCGAGATCGCCAATGTCGGGCATCCCGGTGGTTTGCCGGAGTTTCCTGGCGTGCAAATCGAAGCGGTCATTCGGCTTTGTGCGGATATCATGAGCCGCTGGAGTATTCTGCCCGAACGCGTGTTGGCGCATTCCGACATCGCTCCGGTGCGCAAGGTCGATCCGGGCGAAAAATTTCCTTGGGAGATTCTCGCCGCGCGCGGGATCGGGCACTATGTCGATGCGGCACCCGTCGGCGGCGGCCGGTTCTTCCAGCGCGGCGATGCGGGTCCGCCGGTCCAGGCATTGCAGGCGATGCTGGCGCTCTATGGTTACAATACACCGGTCACCGGCGAATACTGTGAACGCACTGAAGGCGACGTCGCTGCCTTCCAGCGGCATTTCCGCCGCGAGCGTGTCGATGGCATTGCCGATTTTTCGACGATCGATACGCTGCACCGCTTGCTGAAGGCACTGCCTTCCGCCGCCGCTGATCGGAATTAAATCCGGTCTTCGGCTTCCCATCGCCGTCCCGCTGGTCTAAGGGGTGCCTGCCAGTTGGCTGGGCAGCCGCGCTTTGCAATGGTCGAAAGGCCGCAGGGTGAGGAAAGTCCGGGCTCCACGGAAACACGGCGCCGGATAACGTCCGGCGGGGGCGACCCTAGGGAAAGTGCCACAGAAAACAAACCGCCCGGCTTGCCGGGTCAGGGTGAAAAGGTGAGGTAAGAGCTCACCGCGGATCTGGCAACAGAGACGGCATGGCAAACCCCGCCGGGAGCAAGACCGAATAGGGACAGCACGTGCGCGCAAGCGCCAGACCCGTTTCCGGGTTCGCTGTCCGGGTGGGTTGCGTGAGACGGCGCGCAAGCGCCGTCCCAGATGAATGGCTGCCACGCTCCGGAGCAATCCGGAGCCATACAGAACCCGGCTTACAGGCCAACTGGCGATTTTTCCACGACGCGCGCTCAATGTGCCGCAAACCTTGCAACGCGGAGCCCGACCCATTCGATGGGGGTTGAATTTGATTTTTGTTAGTCGTAACACGCGATCCCTTGGAAATCTCGGCGCTGTTTCGATTTTAAATTTTCAGTTAACGCAGATTAATTTTAACTAAACTCAAGTCGTATTGCTGCATTTGCGACATCTTTATCAATTGCCGCAAGAAATCGTTCAAGGTGTAACTTGCGGAAATTACACCCGGTCATTTCCCGGAAAATTAAACTTTCATTAAACTTAACAGCTTATGAATAATCGATGCCGGAATCCCCGGTTTGCAGGTTCACTCCCATTGACGCCCAAACTGTCCCATGTTATCCCAAAAGTGCACTGCCAGAGGGCGCGTTGAGGCCCGATTCAGACTTGGTGCAGACCGGCCGGCTCGCTCGGGCGGATTGGGTGTAAATGTGGGACAGGACCTCACATTTACAAGCGATATCAAGTGCATAACGGCTCTTTGTTCAAGAGCGGGTCGCTTGGAAGCGGATGTATTGCGTCATGAGCCGGTTCCTTTCGCATGCCACGAACAAGATCGATGCAAAGGGGCGGGTTTCTGTACCGTCAGCCTTTCGCAGCGTTCTGGTGTCGGAGGGCATCGAGGAGCTTTATTGCTTTCAGGACTTTCACTATCCGGCGATAAACATCGGCGGTCCGGAGTTGCTTGCCCGTTTCGAACGGCGGCTCGGGGACCTGGATCCGTTTGCGCCGGAATCGAACCAGATGTCGCTGCTTATCCATGGTGGCGGGGTCTTCATGAAGCTCGATTCGGAAGGTCGCCTGATGGTGACGGAGTTCATCCGTTCATTCACGGGCATCGAGGGCGAGGTGGCCTTCGTCGGTCGGGCGGACTATTTTCAGCTGTGGCGGCCGGAATCCTTTTCGGGCGCCCAGAAAGCGGCGAGGGAGGAACTGGGGAATCGAGGCCCCAGTTCCCGATGATGCGGGGCAGCGGCAATATGGCGGATCATGGCAACGGAGCGGACGGTGCCAATGGCGGATCGGTTCGGCATATTCCCGTAATGTTGGCCGAGGTGCTGCAGCACCTCGAGCCGGCGGAAAACCGTATCATTCTCGATGGCACGTTTGGCGCAGGCGGCTATACTGGCGCCATTCTTGCAAAGGGTGCCGAAGTCATTGCGCTCGACCGCGACCCATCCGCGATTTCTGCGGGTCAGGCAGCGGTCGATCGCTCTGACGGCAGGCTCACACTCCATCGCAGCAATTTCGGCGTCCTGGACAGGTTTGCGCCCGAGGACGGGCTTGACGGCGTGGTGCTCGATATTGGCGTTTCATCCATGCAGATCGACGAGGCCGAGCGCGGTTTCTCGTTCCAGAAGAACGGCCCGCTGGATATGCGCATGGCGAGCGCGGGCGTCAGTGCCGCCGATGTCATCAATCGCGCCAAGGTCAACGACCTGATCCGCATCTTCTCGCTTTTGGGCGAGGAGCGGCAGGCGAGCCGCATCGCTCATGCGATCGACAAGCGGCGTCTGGACAAGAAATTCGAAACCACGCGCGATCTCGCGGGCATGATCGAGATCGTCACGCCGCGCAAGATGGCGGACAAGATCCATCCCGCCACTCGGGTTTTTCAGGCGCTGCGCGTGTTCGTCAACAATGAGCTCGGCGAACTGGTATCGGCGCTGTTTGCGGCCGAGCGGGCGTTGAAGCCCGGCGGCAGGCTGGTTGTCGTCACTTTCCATTCGCTCGAAGACCGGATCGTCAAGCGCTTCTTCGCCGATCGTTCAGGCCGCGCGGCAGGCTCGCGGCATCTGCCGGAGATCGCCCAGACGCCGGACATATTCACGCTGACGAGCAAGCAGGCCGTGCTGGCAAGCGAAGCCGAAGCGGAGCTCAATCCGCGCGCACGATCCGCCAAGCTGCGGGCCGGCATTCGCACGACGGCAAAGTCGCGCAAGGCCGATCCCACGATTTTCGACCTTCCGCAACTCGCCGATATTGAAAAACTGAGGTCTTGAGAAATGCTGCGTACCCTGGACATCATCCTGATCGTGATCATGACGGCGGTGGCCGCGATCACCTATACGATCAAGCATCAGGCCGAGGACAAGCTTTCGGAGGTTCGGAAGCTTGAAGCCGAAATCCGGCTGGAGAAGGATACGATCGATCTTCTGCGCGCCGACTGGGCGCTGCTGACCCAGCCCAACCGGCTGCAGATGCTGATCGCCGATTACCAGGCGGAACTTCAACTGGTGCCGACGGAATCGACGCAACTGATCCAGCCGGTGGAACTGCCGATGCTGAAATCGGAATTGCCTGTCTTTGACGAGGCCGATACCGACAAGGATGGCAAGGTCACGGACAGGGAGGCCAAGGCGTATGCTGTAAAGCTGGTGGGCGCGGATGCCGACAAAATCAAAACAGGATCGGTGAAAAACTGATGTCTTTCCTCTCTCGCATCATGATTTTGAAGAGCAAGGCCCATTTCAATACCGGGGGCCGAGGCTTGCCCGCACCGGCTCCGGACATGAATTTTCAGGGAACCCGCAAGACAACAGGCAGCCAGGCCCGTAACCGTATCGCCATCATGATCGGCTGTTTCACGCTGGCCTATGCGGTGATCGGCGGACGGCTCGTGCAATATGGCCTGACGCCGCCACAGGCGGTATCGTCGATCCGACCGGCAGACAACATGGTCGCATCGCGACCCGACATTCTCGATCGCAACGGCGAAATCCTTGCCACCGACGTTCGTACCGTGTCGCTGTTCGCCGAGCCGCACAAGATCGTCGACGCGGACGAAGCGGTCGAACTGCTCACCTCGGTTCTTCCCAATCTCGATGCCAAGACGGTGTACAAGAAGCTCACCGGAAAATCCCACTTCCAGTGGCTCGAACGCCAGCTGACGCCCAGGCAGCAAAGCGAAATCCTGGCGCTCGGCATTCCCGGCGTCGGCTTCCGCCCCGCCAAACGCCGCTTCTATCCCGGCGGTGATACGCTTGCCCATGTCGTCGGCTATGTGGACATCGACAATCGCGGCGTCGCCGGCATGGAGAAATATCTGGACACGCAAGGCCTCGCGGACCTGACGGCGCTCGGCATGACCAGCACCTCGGCGCTGGAACCAGTGAAGTTGTCGATCGACCTCAGGGTGCAGAATATCGTGCATGACGAAATCGCGAACGGCATGAAGAATTTCGACGCCATCGCCGCCGGCGCGGTGGTGCTCGACGCCAATACCGGCGAAGTGATCGCGATGGCTTCTGTGCCTGACTTCGATCCGAACAATCCGGCGGATACAATCGATCGCAAGACCAAAAGCGATATGAACCGCATGTCTGGCGGCCTTTTTGAGATGGGCTCGACATTCAAGGCATTCACCATCGCAATGGCGCTCGATTCCGGCAAGGCAAAAATGAGTGACTCGTTCGACGCCCGCCGACCGCTCTACATCGGCGGGTTCACGATCCACGATTTCCACGCCACGCGCCGCGTCCTCTCAGTCACGGATGTGTTCGTGCATTCCTCCAATATCGGCTCGGCCCGGATGGCCGACGCCGTGGGCATCGAAGGCCACAAGGAATTCCTGACTCGTCTTGGCCTGCTCAGCCGCCTCAAGACCGAGATTCCGGAAGTTGCTACGCCGAGCCAGCCCAAGCAGTGGAAGAAGATCACGTCGATGACGGTCGCTTTCGGGCATGGGGTATCGACCACGCCGCTGCAGACGGCGGTCGCCGCAGCGGCACTGATGAACGGCGGCAAACTGATCAACCCGACGTTCCTGATGCGCTCCAAGGAAGAGGCGGACGAGAACGCTGTCATGGTGGTTCGGCCTGAAACGGTCGATAACATGCGCTTCCTGTTTCGCGCCAATGTGCTGGACGGTTCCGGCAGCAGGGCCAACATTCCCGGCTTCCTGGTGGGTGGGAAAACCGGCACGGCCGAAAAAGTCGTCAACGGCCGATATGCGCACAATGTTCGCTTCAACGCCTTCCTGTCGTCGTTTCCGATCAACGATCCCAAATACATCGTCCTGACGATCGTCGATGAGCCCAAGAAGGCTCATCCCGGCTGCGGCCTGACCGCAGGCTGCAATGCCGGCGTGCTTGCCGGCAACATCATTCGCCGTTCGGCAGCTCTGCTTGGCGTCAAGCCGAGCTTCGGCAAAGACGGAAATGCCTTGCTTGTGTCTTATTGACAGTCAAAGACGACTTCGAAAGAATCGACTGACGTTATTGAGGGGACACGATGAAGCTCAGGGATTTGGTCGCGGATGCCGCTCTTGACAAGCCAATGGACGGTGTCGTGGGCGAGATCGGGATATCGGGCATTTCATCCGACAGCCGCAAGGTCGAGCCCGGTCAGCTTTTCGTCGCCCTGAGCGGCACCAGGACCGACGGCAACCGCTTCATAGACGATGCCGTTGCCCGGGGTGCGGCGGCCGTCGTCGCCGCCGATGGCTCCCATGCGAATCCAGCCGGTGCGCCTGTGCTTTCCGCCGCCGATCCGCGCCGGGTTCTGGCGCTCGCCGCTGCCGCCTTTTATGGTGCGCAGCCGGCCACCATGGTTGCGGTCACCGGTACTGCCGGCAAGACCTCGGTGGCTTCCTTCACGCGTCAGATCTGGGCCCATTCCGGGCTTGCCGCGGCGCAGATCGGCACCACGGGCGTAATCGCGCCCGGGCGCAGCGATTACGGTTCTCTGACGACGCCCGATCCGGTGACGCTGCATGAGTTGCTTGCTGAACTCGCCCATGACGGCGTCACCCACGCCGCCATGGAAGCCTCCAGCCACGGGCTCGACCAGCGCCGCCTTGACGGCGTGAAGCTCTCGGCGAGCGCTTTTACCAATCTCGGCCGCGACCACCTCGATTATCACCCGACGGTCGAGGAGTATTTCCAGTGCAAGATGCGGCTTTTCGATACGCTGATGGCCAAGGGTACCCCGGCAATCATTTATTCCGATGATACGTGGTCGGCACGCGCCGTCGCCGCAGCCAGAGCGGCTGGCCTTGATGTTCGCACGGTCGGACGCAAGGGCGACTACCTGACGCTGAAGCGCGTCGAGCATTTTCGCGACAAGCAGGTGGCGGAAATCCATCTCGGTACGGATATTTTCGAAGTCCATTTGCCGCTCGCCGGAGATTTCCAGATCGCCAATGCCATCGTATCGGCGGGACTGGCGATTTCGACGGGCGTGTCGCCGCAAAAGGCTTTTGCAGCACTCCATCATCTCAAGGGCGCGCCGGGCAGGCTGGAGCTTGTCGGCCAGACCGGGGATGGCGCGCTTTGCTATGTCGATTATGCCCATAAGCCGGAAGCGCTTGAAATCGTGCTGACCTCCGTCCGCCCCTTCACCACGGGCCGCGTCGTCGCCGTGTTTGGCTGCGGTGGTGACCGGGACAAGGGCAAGCGGCCGATCATGGGCGAGATCGCCACGCGGCTCGCCGATGTCGTCGTCGTCACCGATGACAATCCGCGCACCGAGGTGCCGGCAACAATCCGCGCCGAGATCATGACGGCTGCCAGGGGCGCCATCGAGATCGGCGACCGGCATGAGGCGATCCGGCAGGCGGTCGGGATGCTGAAATCGGGCGACACGCTGATCGTCGCGGGCAAGGGGCATGAGGAAGGCCAGATCGTCGGGAGCGAGGTCATGCCCTTCTCCGATCACGAGGAAATCCGGAAGGCGCTGAGAGGGTAGGGCAATGGCGTTTCTATGGGAAACCGGGGACATGATCGCGGCGATGAGCGGCCGGCCGATCGGGCAGATGCCGGCGACGATTACCGGCATCAGCATCGACAGCCGGGCTATCGCGCCGGGGCAGGTCTTCTTCGCAATCAAGGGCGACCGCGTCGATGGTCATGATTATGCCAACGTCGCGGCGGCCAATGGTGCGGCGCTGCTTGTCGTCAGCGAAGCGAGGCTTCCGGCGCTCGGCAGCAATTCCACGCCAAAGATCGTCGTTCGCGATGTCCTCGAAGCTCTGGAGAAGCTGGCGCGCGCGGCGCGCGACCGGGCTCGCGGCAAGATCATCGCCGTCACCGGCTCGGTCGGCAAGACCACCACCAAGGAAATGCTGCGCCAGGTGCTCTCCTCCTGCGGCAAGGTGCACTACTCGCCCGCCTCGTTCAACAATCATTGGGGCGTGCCGCTGACGCTTGCCCGGCTGCCGCGCGAGGCGGATTTCGGCGTGTTCGAGATCGGCATGAACCATCCGCACGAAATCCGTCCATTGGTAAAAATGGTGCGCCCGCATGTGGCGATCGTGACGACGATCGCGGCGGCCCATCTCGGGAACTTCTCGGGTCTCGACGAAATTGCTGCCGCGAAGTCTGAAATATTCGAAGGCATCACCCCTGACGGGCATGCGCTGATCAATCGCGATAACAGCCAGTTCGATCTGCTCGAGAATGCGGCGATCAACCTGAATGTCGCCAATATCCATTCGTTCGGCGCTAGCGCCAAGGCCGATTTCCGGCTGGTGGACTACCAGCAGGAGGGCGACCGCGCGGTGTTCTGGGCAACCATCGGGGGACGGACGATCGAAGTGACGATCAATGCGCCGGGTCGCCATATTGCCGAAAATGCCGTGGCGGTCCTGGGGGCCGCCTATCTGGTCGGCGCCGACATGGGCCGTATCGTGCCGGCATTTGCCCAGGTCAGCGCTGCCAAGGGGCGCGGCCAGCGCATGCATCTGGCTCTGCCCGAAGGCGAATTCACGCTGATCGACGAAAGCTACAATGCCAATCCGGCTTCGATGGCGGCTGCGATAGAGCTTCTTGCCGCCGCGGACACGGCTACAGGAGGCCGCCGCATCGCCGTGTTGGGCGATATGCTGGAAATGGGCGAATATTCCGCCGATGTGCACCGCGAGCTCGCAGAACCGCTTGGTAAATGGGGAATCGGTGATATATGGCTCGCCGGCCCGGACATGGCCTATTTGCGCGATATCCTTGGTATCGAAGGCGAGGTTGTGTATCGTCAGACGGCCGATGAGCTTGCGGCCTATGCGATCGAGAATATTCGCTCCGGCGATGTATTGATGATCAAGTCGTCCAACGGCACGGGTTTTGGGCGGATCGTTGCGGCGCTGACAGCGAAATTCGCGCCAGTCGCGCCGACGGAATGAATTGCAGTCGAATAAGTTGAGGTCGTGGCAGACCAAACAGGGGATAATCGAGATGTTGTTATGGCTGGTGGAGTTGTCGGATCATCTCCAGATATTCAACCTGTTCCGCTATATCACCTTCCGGGCGGGGGCAGCGCTCTTTACCTCCGCGATTTTCGTATTCTTCTTCGGTCCGATGATCATCAATTCGCTTCGGATACGCCAGGGGAAGGGCCAGCCTATTCGCGCCGATGGTCCCCAGACCCATTTCAAGAAGGCCGGCACGCCGACCATGGGCGGCCTGATGGTGCTGGCTTCGGTGGTGGCATCGTCGCTGCTCTGGGCTGATCTCGGCAACGTCTACGTCGTCTCCTGCCTGCTGGTGATGCTCGGCTTCGGCCTGATCGGCTTCTATGACGATTATCTCAAGGTGACCAAGCAATCGACCGCCGGCTTTTCGGGCCGCATGCGGCTTCTGGCGGAATTCGCGATTGCCGCGATTGCGGTTTTTTTCATGATGCGGGCGACGGTGCCGACCGGGCCTGAGAATATCCACATCAATACCTCCGTCGCTTTTCCGTTCTTCAAGGACCTGCTGCTCAATCTCGGCTATTTCTTCGTCGTCTTCGGCGCTTTCGTGATCGTCGCGGCCGGCAATGCGGTCAATTTCACCGACGGCCTCGATGGCCTGGCGATCGTGCCGGTGATGATCGCCGCCGCCTCGTTCGGCGTCATCGCCTATCTCGCCGGAAATTCGGTGTTCTCGGGTTACCTGCAGATCAATTTCGTGCCGGGCACCGGGGAATTGACCGTGCTTGTCAGTACGGTCGTCGGTGCGGGCCTCGGCTTCCTCTGGTTCAATGCGCCGCCGGCCGCCATCTTCATGGGCGACACCGGTTCGCTTTCGCTCGGCGGATTGATCGGCTCGGTCGCCGTTGCCACCAAGCATGAGATCGTCATGGCGATCATCGGCGGCGTGTTCGTGATGGAAACGCTTTCGGTGATCATCCAGGTCGGCAGCTTCAAGCTGACCGGCAAGCGCGTCTTCCTGATGGCGCCGATCCACCATCATTTCGAAAAGAAGGGCTGGACGGAAAGCCAAGTGGTGATCCGTTTCTGGATCATCGCGGTCATTCTCGCACTCGTCGGCCTTTCCACCTTGAAGCTTCGGTGAGTCCGCCATGATACCGATTACGTCGTTCAAGGGCAGGAAAGTTGCGCTTTTCGGACTGGGTGGCTCTGGCCTTGCCACGGCCGAGGCGCTGGCGGCGGGCGGCGCGATCGTCACCGCCTGGGATGACAATCCGGATTCGGTCGAAAAGGCCAACGGCAAGGGAATTGGCACCGGCGATCTCAGGCAGGCGGACTGGACTTCGTTTTACGCTTTCGTGCTGTCGCCCGGCGTGCCGCTGACCCATCCCAAGCCGCATTGGACCGTTGATCTTGCACATGCCGCGGGTGTCGAGATCATCGGCGATGTCGAGCTGTTCGTCCGTGAACGGCGTGCGCATGCGCCGGACAGCCCGTTCATTGCGATAACCGGGACCAATGGAAAATCGACGACGACGGCGCTGATCGCCCATATCCTCAGGTCGGCCGGCCGAGATACGCAGCTCGGCGGCAATATCGGCACTGCTGTTCTGACGCTCGATCCGCCACAGGCCGATCGCTTCTACGTGGTCGAGTGCTCGTCCTACCAGATCGATCTCGCCCCGACGATCAATCCATCCGCCGGCATCCTGCTCAACCTGACGCCCGATCATCTCGATCGCCACGGTACGATGCAGCATTATGCCGACGTCAAGGAACGGCTGGTTGCCGGTTCCGATACCGCCATCATCGGCGATGACGACAGCTATTCGAGCCTGATCGCCGACCGGGTCGAGAAGGCCGGCGTCGATGTCGTGCGCATTTCGCGCCGGCATGTGCTTGAGAACGGGCTTTTCGCCGATGGCGCGAAGATCATGCTTTCACAAAGCGGCAGCGCCCGGCTGATCGCCGATATCGATGGTATCCAGACATTGCGCGGCTCGCACAATGCCCAGAACGCCGCGGCTGCGATCGGCGCCTGCCTGGCGGTCGGCGTCAGCGAGGATGAAATCCGCGCGGGGCTTTCATCCTTCCCCGGTTTGAAGCACCGCATGCAGCCGGTTGCCAGGCGAGGCAATGTGGTGTTCGTCAACGATTCCAAGGCCACCAATGCCGAGGCTGCGGCGCCGGCGTTGTCGAGCTACGAGCGCATCTACTGGATTGCCGGCGGTCTGCCGAAGGATGGCGGGATCACCGCGTTGAAGCCGCTCTATGGCCACATCGCCAAGGCCTACCTGATCGGCGAGGCCGCCCCCCAGTTCGCCGCCACGCTCGGCAACGATGTTGCCTACGAAATCTCCGGCACGCTGGAAAAGGCCGTCAGCCATGCCGCGCAGGACGCGGCACGGGATGGTGTTTCCGGGGCGGTGGTGATGCTGTCGCCCGCCTGTGCGAGCTTCGATCAGTTCAAGAATTTCGAGGTGCGCGGCGATCACTTCGTCGGACTTGTCGCGGCCCTCGACGGGGTGACGATGCTGGTCGAACATGGCGGACGGTGAGTCCAGCCTGAATCAGGTTTGAAAGCGTATTTCAGTATAGCGTGGTTAATGACAAATTAACAAATTTCCCGGCATTCTGGCCGGGATACCCTCGCGTCGTGGCGGGGAAGAAAAGGCGGACGGTATGGTAAGCAGGGCGGAAAGAGGGCCTTTGGCCGAATGGTTCTGGACGGTCGACAGGTTTTTCCTGGCTGTGTTCATTCTGCTGCTCGGCACCGGTTTCATGCTCTCCTTCGCGGCATCGCCCGCGGTCGCCGAGCGTATCGGCCTCGATAGTTTCCACTTTGTCGAACGGCATGCACTGTTCATGCTGCCGTCACTGGGCGTCATGTTCGGCCTGTCCTTCCTGTCGCCGCGCCAGATCCGTCGCACCGCGATGATCATGCTGGTGATCGCGCTGCTGATGATGGTGCTGGTCCTGTTCATCGGCATGGAGGTCAAGGGTTCGCGGCGCTGGATCACCATTTCCGTTCTCTCCATCCAGCCATCGGAATTCATGAAGCCGGCCTTCGTCGTCGTCTGCGCCTGGCTGTTTGCCGAACATCAGCGCCAGCCGGACATTCCGGGCAATCTGTTTGCCATGCTGCTGTTCGTGATCGTTGCGGCCCTGCTTGTCGCCGAGCCCGATCTCGGCCAGACGATGCTGACCACGGCGGTATGGGGCAGCATGTTCTTCATGGCCGGCATGCCCTGGCTCTGGATCGTCGTCATGGCGGGCAGTGCGGCCGGATTCCTGTTCATCGCCTACACGATCTTTCCGCATGTGGCCGGCCGCATCAACCAGTTCCTGACCGGCGAGGGCAATACCTTCCAGGTCGATACCGCCCATGATGCAATCCAGCGCGGCGGGTGGCTCGGCATGGGACCGGGCGAGGGCGTCGTCAAGCGCATCCTTCCCGACAGCCACACCGACTTCGTCTTTTCGGTTGCTGCCGAAGAGTTCGGCATCATCTTCTGCATGGCGCTGGTCGGGCTTTTCGTGTTCATTGTCATGCGCGGCCTGAACCACGCTTTCCGCGATCGCAATGACTTCACGCGATTTGCCGTCGCCGGTCTGGTTTTGCAGATCGGCTATCAGTCGATTATCAATATCGGCGTGAATCTGCAGCTTTTGCCAGCAAAAGGCATGACTTTGCCGCTGATTTCCTATGGTGGTTCGTCGCAGATTGCCATATGCGTTACCGCCGGTTTCATCCTGGCGTTGACACGCCACAGGCCGGAGAAAAGGGCACAGGAACGCAGTCTCTTCCGTTCCGCTCAGGGTCTGCCGGCCGCGGAGTAAAGTGAATGCAAAAGGGCATTATCGTGCTGGCTGCCGGCG
This sequence comes from Rhizobium sp., assembly GCA_028290545.1. Lineage (GTDB taxonomy): Bacteria > Pseudomonadota > Alphaproteobacteria > Rhizobiales > Rhizobiaceae > Rhizobium_E. The sequence goes on from JAQGJP010000099.1 coordinate 98,033, forward strand.
GAACCGGCGGCCATCTGTTCCCGGCGGAAGCCCTGGGCCACGAGCTCAAGGCGCGGGGCTATTCGGTCCACCTGGTGACCGACAGCCGCGCCGAGCGTTTTGCCGGAAAGTTCCCCGCCGATGAGATCCATGTCGTTCCGTCCGCCACGATCGGTTCAAAGAACCCGATCGTCGTGGCACGTGCGCTTTACAAGCTCTGGCGCGGGATACGCATCGCGCGATCGCTGTTTAACCGATTGAAACCCAGGGCAGTCGTCGGCTTCGGCGGCTACCCGACCGTTCCGCCGCTGCTTGCGGCGTCGGGAATGGATATTCCAACCATCATACACGAACAGAACGCGGTGATGGGCCGGGCGAACAGGATGCTCGCCAACAAGGTCAGGGCGATCGCCGGCGGCTTTCTGCCCGAGAATAGCGGCCAGTATTCGGCCAAGACCATCGTCACCGGCAATCCCGTGCGTCCGGACGTGATCGCCGCCGCTGCCACACCCTATAAGCTGTCCGGCACGGATGACCCGTTCAATCTCGTGATCTTCGGCGGCAGCCAGGGCGCGCAGTACTTTTCCTCGGCCATCCCTTCGGCGATCTGCCTGCTCGATGACGACATGCGCAAGCGCCTGCATGTCGTCCAGCAGGCGCGTCCGGAAGACAGGGACAAGGTGACATCCTGCTTCACCAGGCTCGGCCTGCCGGCGGAAGTTTCGCCGTTCTTTGCCGATATGCCGGCAAGGATCGCCGCGGCCAACCTGGTGATCTGCCGCTCGGGCGCCTCCACGGTGTCTGAGCTGGCGGTCATCGGCCGTCCGTCCGTGCTGGTGCCCTATCCCTACGCGCTCGACCATGATCAGGCGGCAAACGCCGCCGCGTTGAAAGCCAAGGGCGGCGCGGAGGTGATTGCCCAATCGGCATTGTCGCCGGAAAAACTATCGGAAATCATCCGTACGGCGATGGCCGATCCGGAACGGCTGGGCCGCATCGCGCATGCGGCGAGGGAAACCGGCAAGCCAAAGGCGGCGCAGGCGCTCGGCGATCTCGTCGAAGCCATCGCCAATGGGCGGTCGCTGACGGAATTCAAAGGGGTACACGCATGAAAATGCCCAAGACCATCGGGCTCGTCCACTTCATCGGCATAGGCGGCATCGGCATGAGCGGTATTGCCGAAGTGCTGCACAATCTCGGCCACAGGGTGCAGGGATCCGACCAGGCAGACAGTGCCAATGTGCAGCGGCTGCGCGCCAAGGGCATCGATGTCTTCGTCGGCCACAAGGCCGACAATCTCGGTGACGCCGAAGTGGTGGTGGTTTCCACCGCGATCCGGAAAAACAATCCCGAGCTCGTGGCTGCGCGTGAAAAACTGTTGCCGGTCGTTCGCCGCGCCGAAATGCTTGCGGAGCTCATGCGGTTCCGCAACGCCATCGCCATCGGCGGCACGCACGGCAAGACCACGACGACATCGATGGTCGGCACGTTGCTCGAGGCCGGCGGCCTTGACCCGACCGTGATCAATGGCGGCATCATCAACGCTTACGGCACCAATGCCCGCATGGGCGAGGGCGAGTGGATGGTGGTGGAGGCCGACGAATCCGACGGCACATTCCTGAAGCTGCCGGCCGATATCGCCGTTATCACCAATATCGATCCGGAGCACCTCGACCACTACGGCACGTTCGATAATGCCCGTGCCGCTTTCCGGCAGTTCGTGGAAAATGTGCCGTTCTACGGCTTCGGCGTGATGTGCCTCGATCATCCGGAAGTCCAGAGCATGGTCTCCAAGATCGAGGATCGCAAGGTCATCACCTATGGCGAGAACCCGCAGGCCGACGTCCGCTTCAAGAATATCCGCTACGAAGGCTCGACCTCGATCTTCGATGTCGAAATCCGCCGCCGCCGCACCGGTCAGGCGATCGAACTCAACGGCCTGAGATTACCGATGCCCGGCCGTCATAACGTCTCCAATGCCACGGCCGCGATCGCGGTTGCCAATCATCTGGGGATCAGCGGGGAGGCTATCACGCGGGGGCTGGCGGGCTTTGCCGGCGTCAAGCGACGCTTCACCCATACCGGCGATTGGAACGGCGTGCAGGTGTTCGATGATTACGGCCATCATCCGGTCGAGATCAAGGCCGTGCTGAGCGCCGCGCGCGATACGTGCAAGGGCCGGATCATCGCTATCCATCAGCCGCACCGCTATAGCCGGGTTGCGAGCCTGTTGGAGGAGTTTGCGTCCTGCTTCAACGACGCTGACACGATCTTCATCGCACCGATCTATTCGGCAGGCGAAGACCCCATCGAGGGCGTGACGTCGGAAGCGCTCGTGTCGCGAATCAAGTCCGGCGGTCATCGCGACGTGCGGTTCCTGGCGACGCCGGATGCGTTGGCGCCATATGTCGCCTCGATCGCCCAGCCGGGCGATTTTGTGGTATTGTTGGGAGCAGGAAACATAACCAATTGGGCGGTAGCGCTGCCGAAGGAACTGGCGGCCCTGGGAAAGAAAGCATGAAGCAGGTTGATGGGGAAAAGATGCTCGCCGGTTTTGGCGATGCCATGAAGGATGTGCGGGGGCGTCTGACACCGGATTCGCCGATGGATCGCGTCACGTGGTTCCGCGCCGGCGGACTGGCGGAACTGATGTTCCAGCCGCATGACGTTGAGGACCTGGCGACGTTCCTGAAGGCCTTGCCTGAGGAAATTCCATTGACGGTGGTCGGCGTCGGCTCCAATCTTCTGGTTCGCGATGGCGGCATCAAGGGCGTCGTGCTGCGGCTCTCCGCCAAGGGCTTCGGTGATGTCGAACTCGCCGGCGAAAACCGCATCCGTGCCGGCGCGATCTGCCCGGACAAGAATATCGCCGCCATGGCGCTCGATCAAGGAATTGGCGGCTTCGCCTTCTATTATGGCATTCCCGGTTCGATCGGCGGCGCGATCCGCATGAACGCCGGCGCCAACGGCATGGAAACCAGGGATCGTCTGGTCGAGGTCGAGGCGATCGACCGCAGTGGCAACAGGCTCACCTTGTCCAATGCCGACATGCATTACACCTACCGGCATTCCGCCCCGCCTGAAGGCTTGATCTTCACGCATGGTATTTTTGAAGGGTTCACTGACGACAAGTCCAGGATCCGCGCCGATATGGACGCGGTTCGTCACCATCGCGAAACGGTGCAGCCGGTGAAGGAAAAGACCGGCGGCTCGACCTTCAAGAATCCGGAAGGGCATTCGGCCTGGAAGCTGATCGACGAGGCCGGCTGCAGGGGCCTGCAGATCGGCGGCGCCCAGATGTCGCCGCTGCATTGCAACTTCATGATCAATATCGGCCACGCCACCGGCTACGATCTCGAAAATCTTGGCGAGACGGTACGGCAGCGGGTCCACGAGCATTCCGGTGTGCTGCTCGAATGGGAAATCAAGCGGGTTGGCCAGTTCATGCCGGGCTATGGGGTAAGGGAATTCAAGCCGGAGTGATATTGGCGCAAAAAGCTCGGCCCGGTTATCCGCGCAGACGTTTTCTCAACCCGAAATTAAGTGTTAGCTGGGTATAATATTCGCCATCGTCGAAGGTATGGCAATGATTACCCGGATATGGCATTGGATCATCAGGAGAATAGCGTTTGGTGGTTTGTCCCAGCGCCGGGACGTGCTTGTCTTTGCATTCCACCGGACCTTCTGGACGACGCTGGCTGCCGTCGCGCTCGATTACGGCATCAATCATTTGTTCGGGCGGCTCGGCATCTTCAATATCTCGGTGCCCCACAAAATTCTGGCCAACACGATCGTCACTGCTTTCGTCGCTGCTCCGATCTCGCTTCTGGGTTACTACATCCTCGGTTCAACCATCCTTGATCTTGCCATTTCGCGCAACGAGTTCGAGCGACTGAGCCGCACCGATCCGCTGACTGGTTTGATGAACCGCCGGGCGTTCGTCGAAGTCATCTCGGCCATGGATGGGCCTTACGTGCTCGCACTCTTCGACATCGACCGCTTCAAGACGATCAACGACACTTATGGCCATTCCGCCGGCGATGACGTGCTGGTGCAGCTCTCACAAATGCTGCGCACCGCATTCGGCAGCCAGAACGCCGTGGCGCGGCTCGGAGGGGAAGAATTCAGCGTGATCCTGAAGAACACCTCAAAGGAAAAGGCGGTTGCCGCCATCAACGGCTTCCGCGAGGCGACGGCCGTTCGAGTATTCGTTGCCGACGGCGTGGAGATACCGGTCACCATTTCCGCCGGCGTCTCGCAAGGCAATGGCAAATCCACCTATTCGACGCTGCTGACCAATGTCGACAAGGCGCTCTATCTCGCCAAAGCTCTGGGCCGCAACCGCGTGGTGGATGCCGATGACATTTCCGCCAGCCTGCCGGCCAAGGAAAACAATGGCGAGAGAATCGCGGTGTGATCGGGAGAGGCTGGCGGTATCGCCAACAGCAATCTGCCGCACACAGCCTAGCCATCGCACCCCAACCGGCGGGATTTCCGATGCGGATGCACTGGTCCTTATGTCAGGGCGGCGTCTCAAGTTGTCTTGAAACGCCGCCCTGATTTCTTGTTCGGGGCTTCCAGAGGCCTGCGTTGGATTTGCGCAGCCTCGAAGGAAGACCGTTCAGCCGGGATCAGGCAAGCTCGAAGCGATCCGCGTCCATCACTTTCGTCCAGGCCGCCACGAAGTCGCGCACGAACTTCTCTTGCGCGTCGCCCTGGGCATATACCTCTGCGAGGTTGCGGAGCTGCGAGTTCGAGCCGAAGACGAGGTCGACACGGGTGCCGGTCCACTTTGTTTCACCGGTCTTGCGGTCGCGTCCTTCGAACACATATTTCGAATCCGCCGCTGCCTTCCACTCCGTGCTCATGTCAAGCAGGTTGACGAAGACGTCGTTGGTGAGGGCATCCGTGCGCTTGGTGAAGACGCCGTGCTGGGATTGTCCGGCATTGGCGTTCAGCGCACGCAGGCCGCCGACGAGAACCGTCATCTCCGGCGCGGTCAGCGTCAGCAATTGTGCCCTGTCGATCAGCAACTCCTCGGGCGACATGGAATATTCGCGCTTCTGGTAGTTGCGGAACCCGTCGGCGATCGGTTCGAGAACGTCGAAGGACTCCACATCGGTCTGTTCCTGCGTCGCGTCCATACGGCCCGGCGTATACGGAACCGAGATGTGATTGCCTGCGTTCGCTGCTGCCTTTTCGACAGCTGCGACGCCACCAAGAACGATCAGGTCGGCGAGCGAGACTTTCTTGCCGCCGGACTGGGCGTCGTTGAACGCCTGCTGGATGCCTTCAAGCGTCGAAAGTACCGTTGCCAACTGGGCAGGCTGGTTGACCTCCCAATCCTTCTGCGGTGCGAGACGGATGCGCGCACCATTGGCGCCACCGCGCTTGTCGGAACCGCGGAAGGTCGAGGCCGATGCCCAGGCGGTCGAGACCAGCTGGGAGACGGGCAGGCCGGACGCGAGGATCTTGCCCTTGAGATCGGCAATGTCCTGTGCGTCGATCAAGACATGGTCGACGGCGGGGATCGGATCCTGCCAGATCAGTTCCTCGGCCGGCACTTCCGGGCCGAGATAGCGCGCGCGCGGTCCCATGTCGCGATGGGTCAGCTTGTACCAGGCGCGGGCAAAGGCGTCGGCGAACTGGTCCGGATTCTCGAAGAAACGCCGAGAGATCTTTTCATAGGCCGGGTCGGCACGAAGCGCTATGTCGCTGGTCAGCATGGTCGGCGCATGACGCTTGGACGGATCATGCGCATCCGGAATGCTGTTGGCACCGGCGCCATGTTTCGGCGTCCATTGATGGGCACCGGCCGGGCTTTTGGTCAGTTCCCAGTCGTAGCCGAACAGGTTCCAGAAGAAGTTGTTGCTCCATTTGGTCGGCGTCGAGGTCCATGTGACTTCGAGGCCGCTCGAGATGGTATCGCCGCCCTTGCCGCTGCCAAAGCTGCTTTTCCAGCCGAGACCCTGTTCTTCGATGCCGGCACCTTCAGGTTCCGCACCGACGAGTGCAGCATCGCCGGCGCCATGGGTCTTGCCGAATGTGTGGCCGCCGGCGATCAGTGCCACGGTTTCCTCATCGTTCATCGCCATCCGGCCGAATGTGTCGCGGATGTCACGAGCAGAAGCGAGCGGGTCTGGATTGCCGTTCGGGCCTTCCGGATTGACGTAGATCAGGCCCATCTGCACGGCGGCGAGCGGGTCTGCGAGTTCGCGGTCACCGGAATAGCGCTTGTCCCCGAGCCAGGTGTCCTCGGCGCCCCAATAGACGTCTTCGTCGGGCTCCCATACATCCGGGCGGCCGCCGGCGAAACCGAAGGTCTTGAAGCCCATCGATTCCAGAGCGACGTTGCCCGTGAGAATCATAAGATCGGCCCACGAGATCTTGTTGCCGTATTTCTGCTTGATCGGCCAGAGCAGCCGGCGTGCCTTGTCGAGGTTGACGTTGTCCGGCCAGCTGTTGAGCGGCGCAAAACGCTGTTGGCCGGCTCCAGCGCCGCCACGGCCGTCGCCGGTGCGATAGGTGCCGGCGCTGTGCCATGCCATGCGGATGAAGAGCGGGCCGTAATGACCGAAATCGGCCGGCCACCACTCCTGCGAATCGGTCATCAGCGCGGTGAGATCTTTCTTGAGGGCCTCGAGATCGAGTTTCTTGAATTCCTGAGCGTAGTTGAAAACCTCGCCCATCGGGTCGGACAGCGAGGAATGCTGGTGGAGAATCCTGATATTCAACTGGTTCGGCCACCAGTCCCGGTTCGATCTGCCGCCGTGGGCGGTGTGCGTGTGCACGACCGGACACTTGCCTGCGTTATCGACTTTTGCGTCCATGTTTTCCTCCTGCTTGATTATAAGACCGTTATGCGGTGGCGGCACTATCGGCCGATCGTTCCATAATTTCCAATTGTATTTATTGGAATTCATGATAGGAAAAACCTATCATGCTCACCATAAGACAGATGCGCTATTTCGAAGCGCTCGCAGCGACCGGACATTTCGGCAGGGCGGCCAGCCTGGTCAATATCAGCCAGCCGGCGCTTTCGGCGCAGATCGCCGAAATGGAGCGGATTCTCGACATCAAGCTGGTGGAGCGCGGCCGAGGCGGCGCGTTCCTGACGGCGGAGGGCCAGGACCTTTTGCCGGATATCCGGCAGATCCTTGAAAATATCGATCGCCTGCAGTCGCGCGTGCAGGCAGGGCAGGGACCATTGCGAGGACGTCTCAGGCTTGGCATCATTCCCACGATCGCACCCTATCTGGTGCCGGAATTGATCCCCCAGGTGCGGTCGCATTATCCCGACCTGAACATCGAACTCAAGGAATCGCTGACGTCGACCTGTATCGACGATCTCCGCCATGGCAGGCTCGACTGCGCGGTCGTGGCGCTGCCGGCACAGGGCGAGGGGCTGGAGAGCACCTTCCTGTTCGAAGACCGCTTCCTGATCGCCAGTGCCGCAGACGAGAACACCATCCTGATATCGCCGATGACGGAAGACAGCGTCGATGTCGAGCGCCTGCTGCTGCTGGAGGAAGGTCACTGCATGCGCGACCAGGCACTTGCCATCTGTGGCACAGCCGCGGGCCGGCGCGTCGCCAATTATGGTGCGACGTCGATGGCGACGCTGCTGCAGATGGTCAGCCACGGCATGGGCATCACGCTGATACCGGAAATCGCCGTCAGGGACGAGGCTTCGCGCAACCGCATGCGTATCGTCCGCTTCGCCGAACCGCAGCCGTCACGTCGGATAGGGCTCATCTGGCGTTCGAGCGCATCCGCCAAGCGGCGAGATTTTGAGGCGCTTGCAAGTGTGGTCAGGCGCAGTGCGACCGGTCTGTTGCAAGCGGCGGCCGCCTGAAGAGTTGGAGGCGGGCGGCCGGTGCGCTTCGCCAGATCCATTCCCCCGAGCAAGATTTCCGCCTGCCTGCATGAAAAAGTTAACGAAAGTAAACATTCGTTAACCTTAATGGTTTTTAGTGCCTGTTAACGAATCCGTTCAATTAGCAGAAGCGCATGATCGCGCCAGTCTCAAGCAAGGACGGAGGGGTAGTCTAAGGTTTGAGTTTTGAGGATTGTGAATGAACGGGAAGCACGTCGCGGTGTTGATGGGCGGGTTTTCTTCCGAGCGGCCGGTCAGCCTGTCATCGGGGAACGCCTGCGCTGAAGCGCTGGAAAGCGAAGGGTACAATGTCAGTCGCGTGGATGTCGGCCGTGATGTCGCGGCTGTGCTTGCCGAACTGAAGCCCGATGTCGCCTTCAATGCATTGCACGGGCCGTTCGGCGAAGACGGCACGATCCAGGGTGTGCTCGAGTATCTCGAAATTCCCTACACCCATTCCGGCGTGCTGGCGTCCGCGCTTGCCATGGACAAGGAACAGGCAAAGCGGCTTGCGAAGTCGCATGGCGTGCCGGTTGCCGAAGCCAAGGTGATGAACCGGTTCGAAATCACCTCCGCCCATCCCATGAAACCGCCTTATGTGGTCAAGCCGGTGCGCGAGGGTTCATCCTTCGGCGTCGTCATCGTCAAGGAAGACCAGAGCCATCCGCCGCAGGTGATCACCTCTTCGGAATGGAAATATGGCGACACGGTCATGGTGGAGCGCTACATCGCCGGCCGCGAATTGACGTGCGGGATTATGGGTAACGTGGCGCTCGGAGTCACCGAAATCGTGCCGCAAGGACACAGTTTCTATGATTATGATTCCAAATATGTTTCCGGCGGATCAAAACATGTGATTCCGGCGCAAATTTCACCAAAAATTTACCAAAGAGTACAAACACTGGCACTCAAGGCACACAAGGCGATGGGTTGCCGCGGGGTCAGTCGTTCCGACTTCCGCTATGACGACCGATTCTCTGAGGAAGGCGAACTGATCTGGCTGGAAATCAATACCCAGCCCGGCATGACCCCGACCTCGCTGGTGCCCGAAATGGCACAGCATGCTGGCCATTCCTTTGGTGAATTTCTTCGATGGATGGTGGAGGACGCGTCATGTTTGCGTTGAAATCCCACAGATCGGCTGAAGGTCCAGGATGGACCGACCCGACCGCAGCACCGGGCGAGCGGATGGTGCTTCCGCGCCCGTTGCGCCGTGCGGTGCGGTTCATCGGCAGTCTTGCTGCGGGCCGCATCCACATTCCAAATCATGTCGGCAGCGTTTCGCTGGTCGCATTTTATGCGGTTGCAGGGATCTACGCCTTTTCGCTGAGCGGCGAGCCCAGCAATGTCGCGCAGGCGGTGACCTCCGCCGCCGGTTTTGCGATCAATAACGTCAAGGTCTCCGGCAACGCCCAGACTTCGGAAATCGATATTCTCGAGCGCCTCGGCCTTGATGGCACGACATCGCTCATGGCGCTCGATGTCGCCGACACCCGCGACAAGCTCAAGGGCCTGCCATGGGTACTGGATGCCGAAGTCCGCAAGATCTATCCCGACACCGTCGAGATCAAACTCACCGAGCGTACCCCCTTCGGCATATGGCAGCATGGCCAGGACCTGTCGATTATCGAAAAGACCGGCAGCGTCATCGCGCCGCTTCGCGACAACAAATTCGCCTACCTGCCGCTGTTCGTCGGACGTGACGCCGAGACGGGCGCCCAGGAAATCATGGCGGACTTCGACCAGTGGCCTGACGTCAAGAGGCGCGTGAAGGCCTTCATGCGGGTCGCCGGCCGCCGCTGGGACGTGAAGCTCGACAATGGCGTGATCGTCAAGCTCCCAGAACACCATATGGAACGCGCGATGGCCGATCTTGCCGAACTCAATGCCGATCATCAATTGGTCGAACGCGATATCGTTGCCGTCGATCTCAGGCTCGAAGACCGCACCACGGTGCAATTGACTCCCGACGCAGCCAAGCGGCGCGCCAAGGCCGTCGAAGCGCGTGCCAAGGAACTCAAGAAAGCCGGGGAGGCGATATGAGCATTTTCCGCTCCTCCAATGGCGCGACACCAAGGCTGAAGCCGCTTGCCTCCAAGAAGACGCATGTCGTCTCGGTTCTCGATATTGGATCGACAAAAGTCGTTTGCATGATTGGACGGTTGACGCCGCGCGAAGCCTCCGAAGTGCTTCCCGGACGGACCCACAAGGTCGAGATCATCGGCATCGGTCATCAGAAATCGCGCGGCATAAAGTCCGGTGTGATTTCCGACCTCGATGCGCTGGAAGGCGTCATCCGCAATGCCGTCGACGCGGCTGAGCGGCAGGCGAACCTGACGGTCGACAGCCTGATCGTCAACGTCTCCGCCGGACGCCTGCAGAGCGACATCTATACCGCTTCGATCGATCTCGGCGGCCAGGAAGTCGATCAGGACGACGTCAAGAAAGTGCTGATCGCGGCCTCCCAGCAATCGCGGCGCAACGACCGCGCGGTGCTGCATTCGCTGCCGACCGGATTTTCTCTCGATGGCGAACGCGGTGTTGGCGATCCCGTATCGATGTTCGGTGAGACGCTCGGCGTGGACATGCACGTGCTGACCGCCGAGCGCATGGCGATCAAGAATATCGAACTCTGCGTCAACCGCGCCCACCTCTCGGTCGAGGGCATGGTTGCCACGCCCTATGCATCCGGTCTTGCGGCGCTCGTCGATGACGAACTCGAACTCGGATGCGCGGCGATCGACATGGGCGGCGGCATGACGACGATCTCGGTGTTCGCCGAGGGCAAACTGGTGCATGCGGATGCGATCGGCCTGGGCGGCCATCACGTCACCACGGATCTGGCGCGCGGTCTTTCGACCCGGATCGAGGAAGCCGAGCGTCTCAAAGTGGTGCACGGTTCGGCCTGGTCCAACAGCATGGACGACCGCGAACTGGTGTCTGTTCCGCCAATCAGCGATGAGGATCATGAACAGCCGGCGCAGATTCCGCGCGCGCTGATCAGCAAGATCGTTCGCGCTCGCGTCGAGGAAACACTTGAAATGATCAGGGACCGCATCCGCAGTTCCGGTTTCAGTCCGATCGTCGGCAAGCGGGTCGTACTGACGGGCGGCGCAAGCCAGCTGACCGGCCTGCCGGAACTGGCGCGGCAGATTCTGGCCCGCAATGTGCGGATCGGGCGGCCGATGGGTGTCAAGGGCCTGCCGGCCGCGGCCAAGGGGCCGGCATTCTCCACGGCGGTGGGATTGCTGATCTACCCGCAGTTCGCGGATATCGAAATCCACGCGGCCGATCATGGCGTGCTTTCCGCCCTCTCGGGCGGCAATGGCAGGATCGCGCGTGTCAGCCAGTGGCTGAAAGGCAGTTTTTAGAATTGGGGCGAGGGCCGGCAGGCCTTCGCTTCTGGAATGACAACACGCCGGCATACGGCCTGATGATCAGGCTTCCGGCAAAACAAGACTCAAGGCCGGTATGGCGACCGGTCGGAATAGAGGAAAGGCGGGTACCATGACCATCAATTTGCATAAGCCGGATATCACCGAGCTGAAGCCCCGGATCACCGTTTTCGGTGTCGGCGGCGGCGGCGGCAATGCCGTCAACAACATGATTACAGCCGGCTTGCAGGGCGTGGACTTCGTGGTAGCCAATACCGATGCCCAGGCGCTTGCCATGACGCGCGCCGAACGCATCATCCAGATGGGCGTGCAGGTCACGGAAGGTCTCGGAGCCGGTTCACAGCCGGAAGTCGGCCGAGCTGCCGCTGAAGAATGCCTGGACGAGATCAACGATCACCTCAATGGTACGCATATGTGCTTCGTCACCGCCGGCATGGGCGGTGGCACGGGCACGGGTGCGGCTCCGGTCGTGGCGCAGGCCGCCCGCTCCAAGGGCATCCTGACTGTTGGTGTCGTCACCAAGCCGTTCCATTTCGAAGGCCAGCGCCGCATGCGCATCGCCGATATGGGAATTCAGGAACTGCAGAAGTCGGTCGACACGCTGATCGTTATTCCGAACCAGAATCTTTTCCGGATCGCCAACGACAAGACGACCTTCGCCGATGCCTTCGCCATGGCCGACCAGGTCCTCTATTCCGGTGTTGCCTGCATCACCGACCTGATGGTCAAGGAAGGCCTGATCAACCTCGATTTCGCCGACGTCCGCTCGATCATGCGGGAAATGGGCCGCGCGATGATGGGCACCGGCGAGGCCTCCAACGAAGGTCGCGCACTGGCTGCCGCCGAAGCAGCGATCGCCAACCCGCTGCTCGACGAAACATCGATGAAGGGCGCGCAGGGCTTGCTGATATCGATCACCGGCGGTCGCGACATGACCCTGTTCGAAGTTGATGAGGCTGCGACCCGTATCCGCGAGGAAGTCGATCCGGATGCAAACATCATCCTCGGCGCGACATTCGATGAAGCCCTCGAGGGCATCATCCGCGTCTCGGTCGTCGCGACCGGCATCGATCGCGCTCATAACGCGGGTGATTCGCGCCCTTTTGAATTAAAACCGGTCTCGCGGCCGGTTGTTCGCCCGCAGGTCGCCGCGGCCCAGCCGGTTTCGCAGCCGGTGGCTATGACGTCCGCTCCGGTCGCCGTGCAGCAGCCAATCGCTCAGGTACAGCCGCAGCAGCAGATGGCCTATCAGCCGGATCCTGTTGCCGAGCAGATTCGCGCCGCCGAAATCGAGATGGAGCGCGAACTCGAAATCGCCGTTTCGCAGCCCTTGATCAACGAAATGGACATGCCGGGCTTGCAAGCCCAGGACAACTTCCGTCCGGCAAGCAGGCTGTTTACAACGCCCGCCGTTGATATGATCCAGCAGCCGGTTGCCGTTCAGCCGCAGCCCGCCATGCACCAGTACGTCGAGCCGCAGATGCAGCCGCGCGTGATGGTCCAGCAGCCGGAAATGGCGCCGCATGTCCAGCAGCAGGCCCGTATCGAGCCGTCGCTGATGGCATCGGTTCGCGCCGAAGCCGACATGCAGCGCATGCCCAAGGTCGAGGACTTTCCGCCGGTCCTGAAAGCCGAGATCGAACACCGTTCCGGCGTGGCGCCGACCGCGCATGCCGAAGAGCGCGGCCCGATGGGCCTGTTGAAGCGCCTGACCTCCTCGCTCGGCCGCAAGGACGAAGAGGCGGCTGCGCCCGCAGACATGACCGCCGGTGCCCCGGCCGCCTCCTCGCAGCAGCGCCGTGCGTTGTCGCCGGAGGCGAGCCTCTATGCACCGCGTCGCGGCAATCTCGATGACCAGGGCCGCCAGATCCCGGCACAGCCCAAGAGCCAGGAATCGGAAGAATTCGACATCCCTGCTTTCCTTCGCCGTCAGACGAGCTGAACGAGACGATTCCCAGAGTTTGGAACTGAATTGGCCCGGAGAAATCCGGGCCTTTTCCGTTTTCAAAATCGTCAATATGGTGCAAACAAGGCATCTGGCAAATCGTTACAATTGGAAAGAAACATTGATTTGGTTTGCGGGACCGCGCCCTATATTTTCAGCGTGGGTTTGTTTGAGGAATTCAGACTGAATTTGGTGGGATGCGGCGACGCATTTCTGGATTGTTTAGAGAGTGTTCGGCGGATGCCGGACTGACGGTGCGTCGGGAGACCGTCGGAAAAAGCGGGGCTTTATGGCATTGGGACTTCCGGGATTTGAAACAACGTTTGCAAACCCCTTTTCGATTCGTGGTATCGGCGTCCATTCGGGTGCCGACGTTACCGCTACATTCAACCCCGCTGAAGCCGGCACCGGCATCATTTTCCAGAGGAACGGAGCCAATGGCGAAGTCACCGAGCTGAAGGCCGTTTCGGCGTCTGTCGGCAGCACTGACCTCTGCACGGTTCTGGGCTTCTCGCCGGCGCGCTCGATCGCGACGGTCGAGCATGTCATGGCGGCTTTCTATGCGCTGGGCGTCGACAACGCGATCGTCGAGGTCGATGGTGCGGAAATGCCGGTCATGGATGGCAGTTCGGCCGTGTTCGTCGATGCGATGGAGCAGGCAGGCATTCGATCGTTGATGAAGAAGCGCCGGTACATTCGTGTTCGCAAGCATATTCGCGTCGACGCCGGTGCCTCCTGGGCCGAATTCCGACCGCATGATGGCACCCGTTTTGAAGTCGAGATCGATTTCGACAGTCCGTTGATCGGTCGCCAGAGCTGGAAGGGCGACCTGAACGCCTCGACATTCAAGACAGAGCTTTCGCGGGCCCGCACTTTCGGTTTCATGCGCGATGTCGAGCGTCTCTGGGCTGCCGGCCTGGCGCTTGGCTCCTCGCTCGAGAATTCCGTCGTCATCGGCGACGACAATCGAGTCATCAATATGGAAGGCCTGCGCTATCCGCAGGAATTCGTTCGTCACAAGACGCTCGACGCCGTCGGCGACCTGGCGCTTGCCGGGGCACCGTTCCTCGGCCTCTATCGCTCCTATCGCGGCGGCCACAAGGTCAATGCGATGGCGCTCAAGGCGCTGCTGTCGGACAGTTCCGCCTATGAAATCGTGGAATCGGCCGGTCAGCGTCCGCGTGTCGCCGTTCCGGAGATGATTGCGGTCAGTCATCAGGAATATGCACCCTGGACGGCGTGAGGCATTATACTGGCTGTGGATTCCTGCACCGGACGGTCATAAAGGCAACACCCTCGACCCGGTTTTGCCACAAACTTATATGATTTGGGAAACATGACGTTGCGGTTCAGCCGGTTTTATGGCTAGTAGCGCCTCGTACTGGAATGGGTGAAACCGGCCATTTGGCTGAGTTTGCACCCTCTAGGGATTGCAGGAAGTGAGATGATGAAAATATCCGCACGTGCCGTGCTCATGATGCTCGCCATAGGCGCCGGCGGCACCATGCTGACTGCCTGCACGAGCGATCCCGATATGGACATCACCAAGCTCGCGGTCGAGACGGATCCTCCGGAACAGCTCTACACCCAGGCTCTTGCCAATCTGAATGCAGGCAAGACAGCGGAGGCGCAGCGCAAGTTCGAGGCCATCGATCGCCAGAATCCATTCTCCGAACCGGCGCGCAAGGCGCTGGTGATGAGCACGTTCGTCAAGTATCGCAGCGGCGACACGGTTGGCGCGATTGCCAGCGGCGAACGCTATATGGCGCTCTATCCGCAGACCAAGGATGCGCCCTATGTTCAATATATGATCGGGCTTTCCTATTCCAAGCAGATTCCTGTCGTCACGCAGGACCAGCGCGCATCCGCAAAAACGATCGAAGCGATGCTGAAGGTCGTCAACGACTATCCGACCTCGGAATATGTGGATGACGCGCAGACCAAGATCCGCTTTGCGCGCGACAATCTGGCCGGCAAGGAAATGCAGATCGGCCGCTATTACGAAGAGCGCAAGGAATATCTTGCCGCGATCTCGCGTTTCCGCAACGTGGTCGAATCCTTCCCCAACACCAACCAGGTGGAAGAAGCGCTGGCGCGGCTGTGCGAATCCTACTATGCGCTTGGCCTCGTCGATGAAGCGCAGACTGCCGCGGCCGTGCTGGGACATAATTATCCTGACAGCGAATGGTACAAGGATAGCTATGCTCTCCTCAAGTCGAAGGGTCTCGAGCCGCGCGAAAATCAAGGCTCCTGGCTTTCCCGCGCCGGCAAGAAGCTCCTTCTCGGCGAGTCCTAATCTGGTCACTCGATGTTAGTTCAGCTGTCGATCCGCGATATCGTTCTGATCGATCGGCTCGATTTGTCTTTCGCGCCCGGCCTGTCCGTGCTGACCGGCGAGACCGGCGCCGGAAAATCCATCCTGCTTGATTCGTTGTCGCTCGCTCTCGGTGGTCGTGGCGATGGCGGCCTTGTGCGACATGGCGAGGACAGGGGGCAGGTGACCGCCGTCTTCGATATCCTGCCGCTGCATCCGCTGCGGACGCTTCTTCGAGAAAACGGCATCGATGACGACGGCGATATCATTTTCCGGCGGGTGCAATCCGCCGATGGCCGCAGCCGCGCCTTCGTCAACGATCAGCCGGTCAGCGTCCAGCTCCTACGCGAAGCGGGAAGCCGGCTCGTCGAGATCCATGGCCAGCACGATGATCGCGCGCTCGTCGATACCGAAGCGCATCGCATGCTGCTCGATGCTTTTGCCGGACTGACGGACGAGGCTGATGCCCTGGGCCGCCTGTTCCGCACATGGAAGGATGCCGGCCGCGAGTTGAAGGTCCATCGCGCCAAGGTGGAAGCGGCCGCCCGTGAGGCCGACTATCTTCGGGCATCGGTCGAGGAACTGGAGAAGCTCTCCCCTGTCGATGGTGAGGAGGATGAGCTTGCGGAAAAGCGCTCGCGGATGATGAAGTCGGAGCGGATCGCCGGCGATATTTCTGAAGCTTCCGACTATCTGAATGGTTCGGCCTCGCCGGTGCCGCATATCGCCTCGCTGGTTCGCCGGCTGGAGCGCAAGGCTGCCGAAGCGCCGGGCCTGCTCGAAGACACGGTGCGGACGCTGGACGAGGCGCTCAACCTGCTCTCGGATGCGCAGAACCAGGTCGAGGAGGCGCTTCGCCGCACCGAATTTGACCCGAAGGAGCTGGAGCGGGTCGAGGAGCGGTTGTTTGCGCTCCGCGCCGCATCGCGCAAATACGCAGTGCCCGTGACCGGATTGCCGGCGCTGGCCGCCAGGATGATTGCCGATCTCTCCGACCTCGACCATGGCGCCGAAGTCCTCAAGCGGCTCGACCTGCGTGAGAAGGAGGCTTCGGCTACCTATTTCTCGGCCGCCCGCAATTTGTCGGCCAAACGCAACGATGCCGGCCAGTCGCTGTCCGATGCCGTGATGTCCGAGCTGCCGGCGTTGAAGCTCGAGCGGGCCCGCTTCATGACCGAGATCGGCACCGACGAGGAAAATGCCGGTGCATCGGGCATCGACTGCGTGGAATTCCATGTGCAGACCAACCCGGGCACACGGCCCGGACCGATCATGAAGGTGGCGTCGGGCGGCGAACTGTCGCGTTTCCTTCTGGCGCTGAAGGTGGCGCTTGCCGACCGCGGCTCCGCGCCGACATTGGTGTTCGACGAGATCGATTCCGGCGTTGGTGGCGCGGTTGCGGATGCGATCGGCCAGCGCCTGAAGCGCCTGTCGTCGCGCGTCCAGGTCCTGTCCGTGACCCACGCGCCGCAGGTGGCGGCACGCGCCGATACGCATCTGCTGATCTCGAAAGGCCCGACCGAGGACGCCTCCGGCCGCATCGCCACGCGTGTCGCCACAATGGAAGTCGGCGAACGGCGCGAGGAGATCGCCCGCATGCTGGCCGGCGCCTCGATCACGGTCGAAGCGCGCGCCGCCGCCGACAAGCTGCTCAAGGGTGGGGGGTGAGATGCCGACTATCAGCGAGTTCTTCGGCATCGTCATCCGAATGTACTATGATGATCACAATCCGCCGCATTTTCATGCATATTATGGTGCCTTCCAGGCCATCATTCTGATAGAGACATTGGCGATTGCCGAAGGGGCATTGCCACGGCGGGCGCGGGCGCTTGTGCTTGAATGGGCGGCCGATCACAGGCAGGAATTGATCCAGGACTGGCTGCTTGCGGCGGAACATCGGCCTCTCAACAAAATCGAGCCGCTGGAGTGACGACATGAACAGAATCATCAGGGTGCAGGCAAGGCCGAACTATGTGCTGGCCGTTGAGTTTGATGATGGTGTCACCGGGGAATTGTCATTGGCGGACCGGTTGTTTGGTCCGATGTTCGAGCCCTTGAAGGACCCTGATTATTTTGCGAAAGCAACTATCGACGCATACGGCGCCGTTTGTTGGCCGAACGAGGCTGACGTTGCCCCGGATGCGATCTATCGCAAGATTGTCTCGCCGGAGACGGTCTCGTAACGCTTGCCTTCGGGGGGATTGATGCCGGTGTCAAACAGGGCTGTATCGGAGTTAGGCGTCGATGAAGCGGCTGCCGAACTGGAATTCCTTGCGCGCGAACTCGCCCGTCATGATACGCTCTATCATGGCAAGGACATGCCGGAGATTTCGGATGCCGATTACGATGCCCTGAAGCGCCGCAACGACGCGCTGGAGGCGGCTTTTCCCGATCTCGTCCGCGCCGACAGCCCTTCGCGGAAAGTGGGTTCTGCGCCTGCCTCCGGCTTCCAGCAGGTCACCCACAGCAGGCCGATGCTGTCGCTCGACAATGTGTTTTCCGATGGCGACGTGCAGGATTTCATTGCAAGTGTCTATCGTTTCCTCGGCAGGCTGCCGGACGGGTCGATCACCTTTACCGCCGAGCCGAAAATCGACGGACTGTCGATGTCGATCCGTTACGAGCGCGGCCGCATGGTCAGCGCCGCCACGCGCGGTGACGGCACCGTGGGCGAGAATGTCACCGCCAATATCCGCACCATCAAGGAAATCCCGCAAGTGCTGCCGGACGGTGTGCCCGACGTGGTCGAGGTGCGCGGCGAGGTCTATATGTCGAAGCCCGATTTCGCCGCACTCAATGCGCTGATGCTGGCCGAAGGCAAGCCGACCTATGTCAACCCGCGCAACACGGCGGCAGGCTCGCTGCGCCAGCTCGACCCGAAGATGACGGCGACCCGCAAGCTGCGCTTCTTCGCCTATGCCTGGGGCGAAATCAGAGATGGCGCCGGGAATGACGTAAGACTGGCGGAGACGCAATTCGACACAGTAAAGATCTTCGAAAAGTGGGGCTTTCCGGTCAATCCGCTGATGACGCGGCTGAACTCGGTCGATGACATCATAGCCCATTACCGCGAGATCGGCCTGCAGCGCGCCGAACTGCCCTACGACATCGACGGCGTCGTCTACAAGGTCGACAGTCTGCAATTGCAGGGCCGGCTCGGCTTCCGCTCGCGGTCCCCGCGCTGGGCGACGGCACACAAGTTCCCGGCCGAACAGGCGATGACGACATTGACCGGCATCGACATCCAGGTCGGCCGTACCGGCGCGCTGACGCCGGTGGCGCGGCTGGTGCCGGTCACCGTCGGCGGCGTCGTGGTAACCAATGCGACACTGCACAACGAGGACTATATCAGGGGCATCGGCAATTCCGGCGAGTTGCTGCGCGAGGGGCGCGATATCCGCATCGGCGATCTGGTGATCGTGCAGCGGGCGGGCGACGTCATCCCGCAGATCGTCGATGTGGTGATGGAAAAGCGCCCGGACGATTCGGATCCGTATGATTTTCCGAAGACCTGCCCGGTCTGCGGCAGCCATGCCGTGCGCGAAGTCAACGAGAAGACCGGCAAGATGGATGCGGTGCGGCGCTGCACGGGGGGCTTCATCTGCCAGGCGCAGGCGATCGAACATCTCAAGCATTTCGTCAGCCGCGATGCCTACGATATCGAAGGTCTGGGCTCCAAGCAGATAGAGTTCTTCTTCAACAGCGAGGATTCTGCCTTGCAGATCCGTACTGCGCCGGAGATCTTCACGCTCAGGGCCCGGCAGGATGGTTCGCATCTGACCAAGCTCGAGAATATCGACGGTTTCGGCAAGGTCAGCGTCGGCAAGCTTTTCAGCGCCATCGATGCGCGGCGCCAGATCGCGCTCAACCGTTTCATCTATGCGCTCGGCATCCGTCATATCGGCGAGACCAATGCCAAGCTTTTGGCGCGCGCCTATGGCACCTACGAGGCCTTCGAGGCAGGGATGAAGGAGGCAGCGAGCTATACTGGCGACGGCTGGAACGAACTCAACGCCATCGAAGGCATTGGTGAGGTCGTCGCGCGCGCGCTTGTCGAGTTCTACAAGGAGCCGCGCAATATCGATGTCATCTCGCGCCTATTGACTGAAGTGACGCCTTTGCCGATGGAAGCGCCGACGACATCAGGCAGTCCAGTCGCCGGCAAGACCGTGGTGTTCACCGGTTCGCTGGAGCGATTCACCCGCGACGAGGCCAAGGCGCGCGCCGAAAGCCTGGGCGCCAAGGTGGCTGGCTCGGTGTCGAAGAAGACTGACTACGTCGTCGCCGGTCCCGGCGCGGGCTCCAAACTCGACAAGGCGCGCGAACTTGGCGTCGAGGTGATGACCGAGGACGACTGGCTGACGCTGATCGGCGGCTAGTGCCGTCCACCATTTCTCACTGTCGGTTATCCTGACGGCCAAGGAGAGTGCGATGAAGCCTGCGGGACAGATGACACTGACGCTGACGGCCGAACTTGAACAATTCGTCCGCGACGAGGTGCAAAAGCGAGCCTATGCTTCCAACAGCGAATATGTCCGCGATCTGGTTCGCGAACGCTAGCTGGAGGAAAAACGAAACGCCGATAAATGGGCTGCGCTGGACCGGGGCATTGCAGATGCGGAAGCCGGACGGGGTAATGGATGTAGAAGACGCTTTTAAACGTCTGCGCCAAGAGTTGTCCTAGGTCTGATCGATGGCTCATCGCGTCGTCATCACCGAGGCGGCGTGGTCAGATTTTTTTGAGATTGGCCGCCTTATCAAGTCCGATAATCCGCCTCGTGCCGGCACGTTTGTCGACGAGCTTTATCATCGGTGTAATTCTTAAGGCGACTTCCAAAAATCGTGTGTTCTGATTACCGACTCCAAGTCTCGTGGCACCTGATCTTTTTTCGGATCACCGACGTGACCGTTGAAGTCCTGCACGTGCTTCATGGCGCGCAAGACCACGAACACCTTCTTTTTCCCGAAGATGAGCGGTAGGTATGGGAATCAACATCCTTCCGCCGGAGTGCCTCAATGTTCCAGTCCTTCGATACCACCGCCGAACCGCAATTCGGCGCCGAACGCGTCGCGCAACTTCGCGACAAGTTGGCGGCGCTCGAGATCGACGGCTTCCTCGTGCCGCGTGCCGATGAGTATCAGGGCGAGTATGTGCCGGAATCGGCCGAGCGGCTCGCCTGGATCACCGGCTTCACCGGTTCGGCCGGCGTGGCGCTGATCATGGCCGAACAGGCGATCGTCTTTGTCGATGGACGCTATACGACGCAGCTCAAGGAGCAGGTCGACGGCAATGTGTTCATCGGCGGCGATCTGATCGGCGAGCCGCCGCACAAATGGCTGGCAGCGCACGCGCCCGACGGGTTCAGGCTCGGAATCGACCCCTGGCTGCATACCAGCGCCGAGGTGACCAAGCTGCAGAAAGCACTGGCGGCCAAGAACGGCAGCGTCGCGTTCCTCTCCCGCAATCCGCTCGATGAAATCTGGCAAGGCCGCCCTGCCGAGCCGATGGGCAAGGTGGCGATCCAGTATGACAATGAGGCGGGGGAGCTTGCCACCGCCAAGATCAAGAAAATCGCGGACGGCCTGCCGCAATTCGGCGCGCAGGCCGTGGTGCTGACCGATCCGTCCTCTGTTGCCTGGGCGTTCAACATCCGTGGCGCCGATGTGCCGCACACGCCGCACCCGCTGGCACGGGCGATCATCTTCGCCGATGGCGGGGCCGAGATCTTTCTTGACGAGAAAAAGACCGGAGCGGAGCAGCGCGCCTATCTCGGCCAGATGGCAAAGCAACTGCCGCCCGCCGATTTCGTCTCCCGGCTTGAAGTCACTGCCCGCGACGGTGGCGCGATCATGCTCGATCCGGATCTGGCGCCCTATATTCTTTACGGCCTGATCACGGAGTCCGGCGGCACGGTGGTGTCGGGGGACGATCCGGCCCGGATGCCGCGCGCCACCAAGAACAGCATCGAGATCGAAGGTTCGACCAAGGCGCATCTGCAGGATGGCGCGGCGATGGTCGAATATCTCTACTGGCTCGACAGCCAGACGCCGGAAAGCATCACCGAGATCGACGCGGTCAAGGCGTTGGAAGCATGCCGCGCCAGCGTCGGCCAGCGCATGCAGAATCCGCTCAAGGATATTTCCTTCGATACGATTTCAGGCGCGGGGGAGAATGCGGCGATCATTCATTACCGGGTGACCTATGCCACCAATCGCCGTTTCAAATCCGGCGAGATGTTTCTGGTCGATTCCGGCGGGCAATATGTCAACGGCACGACCGACATCACCCGCACGGTGGCGATCGGTGCGGTACCGGTGGAACAGAAGAGGTTTTTCACGCTGGTGCTGAAGGGCATGATCGCAATCTCCACGGCGCGTTTCCCGAAGGGTACCCGTGGCGTCGATCTCGATCCCCTGGCGCGCATCGCGCTGTGGAAGGCCGGCGCGGATTACGGCCATGGCACCGGCCATGGCGTCGGCTCCTATCTTTCGGTGCATGAGGGGCCGCAGCGGATTTCGCGCGCGGCGATGCAGGAACTGCTCCCCGGCATGATCCTGTCGAACGAGCCCGGCTATTATCGGCCCGGCGCGTTCGGCATCCGCATCGAGAACCTCGTTCATGTGCAGGCGGCGGAAATGATCGGGGGTGGCGACCGGCCGATGCTGGGCTTTGCGACGCTGACCTGGTGCCCGATCGATCGCCGGCTGATTCTGCCCGACCTCATGACCGGCGAGGAGCTAGACTGGCTGAACGCCTATCATGCGGAGACTCGCGGCAAGTTGCTGCCGTTGATCGATGACGAGAAGATCAGGGATTGGTTGAGACAGGCGACGGCGCCTGTGTGTTTAGAGTAATCTGGCGTCGAACGTGAACTCGTCCAGGCTTCGGGTCCTGATGCGGCGCGTGTTGGCGTGCGCATGATTGACGAGGACATTCACATCTGGCGAATCTTTTACCGGCAACACCGCCGATGGCACGAACATCAACGGCGAAGAACGGCTTCCAAGCCATTCGTCGCCGTGGTTCTGCGTCAGGAAATCCTGCTGCTGCCAATCCGCGGGCAAGTCTGCAAGCGAAATGCGTCGAATCGCTATGTCGTCCGGCACGTCATAACAAACGAATGTCAGCTTTGGCAGCAAGGTCGGATCTTCGACATGGACCAGCTTCTCCAACACGCAAAGCGAAGGTGAGGTCGCACAGTATGTGATCGGATTGCCCTGGCTATTCCAACGGCCGCTGTTATGAAGTCCGTAACCTCCGTCGAACAGATGAGCGTAATTCGCTCCCGACAATCGCCAAAGGATCACGCCGCGGCGCCCCAAGCAATTTGCGCGAGGATATTTTCGATCATGCGCGCGCCTGCTTCAGTCTCGGTGGTCGAAAATGGTGTTGCGCCATCAAGCTCTCGCAGTGGTTTGCGCAGCCACCTGAGCGCTTTTTTCCGCTCGCCGAAGGTCTCGAATGTGTTGGCGAGCACGCGTAGAACGCGCACGAGCTTGTCGGATTCATCGACCGTCAAAGCTTCGCTTTTCTGGGCGCGATGACGCATGGTGCGGCCGGGAATTACCAGCACATCGATCTCGGCCTCCGAAAGACCGTTCTCGCGGAGAAGCAATACGGCGTCGAGCGGAATACGGTTCTTTACCGCTGCCATAAGATCGCGCTCAGAAAGCAGTGCCCCTCCAGTCAGGCGCGTGTCGGCAATTTTCCGGAAACTCTCAAAACCCATTCTCGACCTCCATTCCGGCAATATGCCGCAAATATAGAGGGCATTTTGCCAAGACGCAAGCTGACTGATCACATCATGAAATGGCGGAATGCGACGACGAACGCCCAGGCGGCGAACAGCATCGTCAGCGTCGGCGCGCGCAGCCCGATCAGCAGCGCCAGGATCAGCGTGACCGTCACGTCGATGCCGCCATAGACGAAGCTCGGTGCGACAAGTGAGGCCAGCACCGCCGCCGGCACCGCATTCAACGCCGCCTCCATGCGAGGCGGTATCGTCTTCATCGACTTGATCAGCAGATAGCCGCCCGTTCTCGTGGCAAAGGTCGCGAGAGCTGCGGTCAGGATGGTCAGGGTGAAGGTGAGATCCATCACGCCGCCTCAGGTGCTGTTGCCGGGTCGGAGGTTGGCTTGAGCGGTAGGGCCGAAGCCACGGCGATGCCGGCAAGCGCGCCGATCGACACATGCCAGGGCGAGCCGATGAAATGGTAGGCTATGGTCGCGACGATGCCGCTGGCAATCACCGTCGGCAGCCAGTTGGCCTTGTTGCGGAAGCCGAGCACGAGACCGAGGAAATAAACCGTCAGCAGCACGTCGAGGCCAAGCGCCCGGGGATCGCCGACGAATTTGCCGAAGATCGCACCGAGCACGGCGGTGATCTGCCAGGTAACATAGAACGTCAGGCCGAAAGCCATGTACCAGGTGAAGGTCAGTCTGGTGCCGCTCTCCGAACGCTTGACGCTTTCGGCGAATTGCGGATCGACCAGCAGGAAGAACGCGGCGATCTTCTGCCTGGATTTGAAATGTTCGATATGGCTGCCGATCGCCGCCGAATAGAGGATGTGACGAAAGTTCACGGCGACGATGGACATGACCACAACCCAGGGCGCGACATTGTGCTGGAAAAGCTCGATGCCGACCAACTGGCTTGCGCCGGCGTAGATCGTCATATTCATCAGCAGGATTTCGCCGATCGATAGGCCCATATTGGCCGAGACTGCGCCGAGCAGGATGCCGAAGGGCAGGGCGCTCAACAGCGTCGGCAATGCGGCTCGAATGCCGGATATGATTTCATTGCGATTCATGAAGCGGTCCTGAGAACAGCCGGACCTATGCGAAATGTAGCGTAATTGCAATCGCAGCCTTGATATAGGTGCATAAGAATCGCTGATACGTCAGAGCTTCTGGCGCTTCATCTGGTAGGTATGCTCGTCGGCCGGAAAGGTGCCGGCCCTGACTTCGGCAGCGTAGTTTTCCGCGGCCTTGGAAATCTCGGGAGCGAGATTGGCGAAATGCTTGACGAAACGCGGCTTGAAATTGGTGAAGATGCCAAGCATGTCGTCGCTGACCAAAACCTGGCCATCGCAGGCTGCCGAGGCGCCAATGCCGATGGTTGCGGCCTTGAGGTTCGCGGAGATCTCTCGCGCCAGGGGCTCGATCGTGCCTTCGATGACGATTGCGAATGCGCCGGCGTCGTCGATGGCTTTCGCATCGCGGCGGATCTTGTCGGCCTCCTGTTCGGAGCGGCCGAGCGAGCGATAGCCGCCGGTGGCGTTGACCAGTTGCGGCATCAGCCCGACATGGCCGACGACGGGAATGCCGCGCTGGCTCAGGAAATGCACGCTCTCGGCCATTTCCTCGCCGCCTTCCAGCTTGACGGCGGAGGCGCCGGTTTCCTTCATGATCCGGGCGGCATTGCGAAATGCCTGCTCCTTGGATTCCTGATAGGCGCCGAACGGCAGATCGACGACGATGCAAGCCTCGCTGGAGCCGCGCATGACGGCCTGGCCATGAGCGATCATCATTTCCAAGGTTACCTGCACGCTGGATTCGAAACCGTAAACCACCATGCCGACGCTGTCGCCGACCAGAAGCAGATCGCAATGCGGATCGAGCAACTTGGCGATCGGAGCGGTATAGGCGGTAAGACAGACGATCGGACGTTCGCCCTTGAGCGCTTGGATCGAAGCCGCGGTGCGGCGCTTCTGTTGGGGCTGGACGCTCATGGAATTCTCCGATTTAGGGCGAAACGCCCTGGGGCATGTGGGTGGTCAGGATGCGATTATCAAGCAGCCTGGTTTTGCCGAACCTGACGAACAACAACAGCAGGATCGGTTTGTCGCCGATCCCGGACACTCTATTCAAAGTCTCGGGATGGCGCAGCGCCACGACCTCGGGATTTGCAAGTGGTTGGGAAGCGATGAAATCCACGAGGCGCTTCTCGATCGTGTCAGGATCGCGCAGGCCTTCGGCGAGCAAGCGTTCGGCCTCGTCGAGCGCCTTCGGCACGATCGTCGCGGCGCGGCGCTCGTCCTGCGTCAGGTAGACGTTGCGGGAGGAATGGGCGAGCCCATCGGCTTCGCGGACCGTCGGTACGCCGATCACATCCACCGGTTCGGCCAGATCCTCGACCATCCGCTTGATGATCTGCAGTTGCTGGTAGTCCTTTTCGCCGAAATAGGCGCGGTCCGGCTGGACGATGTTGAAGAGTTTGGTGACGACGGTCGCGACGCCGGCGAAATGGCCGGGGCGGACTTCGCCTTCCAGCATGCGGCCCAGCGTCGGCACATCGACCACGGCTTCCATCGGTCGCGGATACATATCGGGTACGCCGGGTGCAAAGACGAAATCGACGCCGCCGGCTTCCAGCATGGCGCTGTCGCGCGGCATGTCACGCGGATATTTGGCGAGGTCCTCGTTGGCGCCAAACTGCAGCGGATTGACGAAGATCGAGGTCACGACCACATCGTTTTCCGCGCGTGCCCGCGCCACGAGCGCCATGTGGCCCTCGTGCAGATAGCCCAAAGTGGGTACGAGGCCGATCGATTTGCCCGCGCGCTGCAATATACGCAGATGCTCGCGCATTGCGGCGATGGTCGAAACGATGAGCACTTACCCCTCCCTGGCGGCAATCGCGGGCTGATATCTACATGCTGCATCGCAAAAACACAACATCGCCAGCCGGCACGCATTTTGATTTATATAGAGTTTTTGACTAGCCTTTTACCAGACTATAGCAGCATGCAAAAAATGCATGGCTCCCATGTGGCAAGCCTCTTTCTAAATCAATCAGTTTGATCTATCTTTTGATCATCGGCGGGCGGGAAGACATCCAGTCCAAAGATGAACTGAAAAAGTTTTGGCCGACTGGCCAGACGAGTTCATGTTCCGACAGATCTGCATTGGCCACTCCTCCTCCCAGGCCCGGCACATCTGGAACATGATATTGTCTTTCGAGAGCACTCCTCCTCCCAGCTCTTGAAAGACTGATCAGCCTTGCTGATCCAAGGCGGTGCCATCCTCCTCCCGGCACCGCCTTTTTTATTGCCGTTTTTCCGACGTAGCACTACCATATTTTCAAATCGGAGACGCGTGATGGGCGAGATCAAGCTTAGCCAGGAATTCGAAGCGATCATTCAGCGGCAGATCAATAGCGGCCACTATGACAGTGCGACTGGCGTGATCGCAGCTGGCCTGTCTTTGCTCGACGCTCTTGGACATGGTACGGAAGACACGCCCGAGGGGCTGTCAAAAGCGATCAATGACGCTTTTGAGGATGGCACCGACGATATTCCCCTCAATGACGCCTTCGCGCATATTGAGAAGCTCTATCAGCAGGATATGAAAGCGCGAAGCTGATGGCGCGCGTCGTCTTCCGAAAGCGTGCGCTTGGGGATCTCGAAAAGCTCTACACATATATGAGATCACGATGGCGGCCCGGCCAACGCTTACGGTTTTGTTCAACGTATAAAAGCACGTTGTCAGGGGCTTGCTGACTTTCCAGAGTGCGGAATGCAGCGTGATGACATCCGCCCGGGACTACGAATCCTGAGTTTTGAGCGACGTGTTATTATTGCCTTTGAGATTCAAGACGGTACGGTCAGCATCGGTCGTATCTTCTATGGCGGACGAAACGACGAGAAATTGCTCAAACGTGAATGTTAGCGCTATTTCCGCAACTCGATCGTCACCCAGCCGTTCATCCAGGTGGTCCGTGCATGCCTGAGGCCGGCGCCGTTATAGGCGGCGATCACCTTCCAGCGCTGGGCTGAAAGAATGCCGGACAGGATCACCGTTCCATTTGGAGAAAGGTGACGCACCAGTTCGGGGGCGAGCTTCATCAGGGGGCGGGCGAGGATGTTGGCGATGATGAGGTCGAACGGCCCATGGTCGCGGAACACCGTGTGATGAAAGCCCGGGGCGGTCGCCAGATGAATGCCGTTGGCAATACCGTTTATCCGGACATTCTGCTGCGCGACACGCACGGCGACGGGATCGATATCGGTCGCCACGACCGGTACTCTCGCTAGAAGATGGGCCGCGATCGCCAGCACGCCGGAGCCTGTTCCAAGGTCAAGGGCGTTGCTGACTCTGCGTGACTTGAGCACGTCGCCGATCATGTTGAGGCAGCCGGCTGTCGTACCGTGATGTCCGGTGCCGAACGCCTGTCCGGCCTCGATCAGTATGCCGATATCGTTCTGCCCGACCTTGTCGCTGTCATGGCTCCCATGGACGAGGAACCGGCCGGCACGCACGGGCTTCAGGCCTTCGAGGGATTTGGCGATCCAGTCGATATCCGGCAGCACCTCGCGTTCGATGGAGAGGTCAGGGAACTCCGCCTTCACCACATCGCCGAAGCGCACGGCGATCTCGGCCTCGTCGTCGGCAGTCATATAGATGGAGGCTTCCCAGATTTCGTTTGCCTCATCCACTTCCTGCGTCGCAATCGCATAATCCTCCTCGCCGAAGAGATCGGACAACGCGTTCAGCACGTCCCCGGCAATTGCTTCGGACGTGGTCACATAAAGGCGGATTTCAGTCATGGAAGGCTCTAATTTCTCGCGATCAGATTCTGAAGCTTTTTCTCGGCGACGTCGGGGTTTTCGCCATAGGCGATCGTTCCCGTGAAACGGCCCTGTTTGTCAAGCAGGAACACGGATGCTGTGTGGTCCATGGTGTAATCACCATCCGGCTTGGCCGGGTCGGTTGGCACCTTCTTGAAATAGACCTTGAAGCTGCGCACCATCTCCTTGACCTTGTCCGGATCGCCGGAAATGCCGGTTATCCGATCGGTCACATTGGTGAGATAGGTATTGAGAGCAACCGGCGTATCGCGATCGGGGTCGACCGATATGAAATAGGCCTGCAGCTTCGATTTGTCCGGATCGACCTTGTTCATCCAGCCGGTGAGTTCATAGACCGTCGTCGGGCATATTTCCGGGCAATTGGTAAAGCCGAAGAACAGTGCCGTCGGCTTGCCACGAAATGCCTGCTCATTGATCGGCGTGCCATCCTGCCGCGTCAGGCTGAATGGCGAGCCGAACGGCGCCTCAGACAAAACAGTCTGCTGGTTCGAAGCCTCGTTCCACAGCCAGAAAAACAGCCCGGCCATGACGGCGGCGAGCGCGAAGAGAACGATGCGGACGGTTTTCATCAATCAGCCTGTCAGAGAGGGATAAGCGATCCGAACGTCCTAACGTGAGAGATGCCGTTCGGCAAACCGGCTTTGATCAAAAAGGCGTGTATTGCGCAAGGCGGCAAATCGCTGCAGCGCTTCGAACCGCGTTCAAAAGCACCAGGACATTCCGGAAGCGGCGGCATTGAGCAGGATATCGGTGCCGAAATGGCTCCAGCCGAACAACGTTGCCGTGGCGACTAAAACCAGCGCGGTTATGCCGGCGATCTTGAGAACCGGGTTCAGCATTGTGTGCGACCGTGCATCCATCCGCACTATATCGCATATTTCAGGTCCGATTCCAATTGCGCGAAGCCGGAATCGCTGCCTCGGCCTGTGCTCCGGAAAAAGGGCATCCGCCACGCTTGTCCGGCATGCGATATATGAGCCCGCACATCCATGCTTCCGGCAAGAAAAACGGCGGTTGCTGCCAAAGCTTGCAGGACATTCTTAACCAGATTGCAGCTTTTGCCGCCTACCATTGCAACAGTCGGGGGTCCCTATGTCGGCGGATATAACGAAAAGCAAATGCGTGCTTCCTATCAACCAGTGTCGTCCGGCAACGGATGGCGCGGCGCGGCCCGTTCGTTATGCCCGAAAAATCCCTGCAAACCAATTCGCTGACAGTCTTGCCAGTGTTTCCAATTCTAGATCGGTCGCAATTGCCGCGGCGAGCAATAGTTCCAACAACTGGGAAGAGTTCTGACCATGAATATGCAGATCAAACAATCCGGTTCGCATCTCGAAATCGTTTCCTTTCACCTCGGTGACCAGGAGTTTTGTATCGATATCATGGCGATCCGCGAAATTCGCGGCTGGGCGCCGGTGACACCGATGCCGCACACACCACCCTATGTGCTCGGCCTGATCAACCTTCGTGGCGCGGTGATCCCGGTTATCGACATGGCCTGCCGCCTCGGCATGAAGATGACGGAGCCTTCGGAACGCTCGGCAATCATCGTTACCGACATCGGCGGCAAGCTGGTTGGCCTGCTGGTCGAGCAGGTCTCCGACATGATGACGATCAAGAACGAAGACCTGCAGCCGCCGCCGGAAATCATCCCGGAAGCCCAGCGCGCCTTCTGCCGCGGCATCGTGGCGCTCGAAAAGTCGATGGTCTGTTTTCTCAACCTCGACACGGTCATCGCCGACGAGCTCAAGCAGGCGGCATAGAGCCTAGCCTCAGGATTTGATGTTTGGCGCAGGGGCGGACGAAAGTGCGCCCCTGCATTTCGTCGGGATGGTGCGACTTCAAGCCCGACCTCACTCCGGTTTCCCATTCGTCCATGTCACGTTCTGCCCATAGAGCGGCACGGTCGAAATGGCCATCTTGGCCGAACCGTCGACCAGTTCGCGAGAATGGACGAGATAGATCAGCGTGTCGTTCTGCTTGTCGTAGACGCGGGT